>JAGOQR010000004.1 GCA_017991415.1 Candidatus Magasanikiibacteriota bacterium
AAATTAAAGCGAGCGTATTATATCTGTCTAAAGGTAGGGTGTATTTGAGTTGTTCTCCGGATCTGTTAAGCAGATTTGGCTCTTCGCCCTGGCTATAGGTCCATAGCTCCCATTCTGACCACAGCAACCACCAGTTATTATACCTAGAAACAACAAATTTATCCGCAGTAATTTTGTGTTTATTATTTGGAGTAACCAAGATCATGCGCGAGTTTTTATTTGCTTTGATAAGAACTGTATTTGCGTGCGCGCTTGCTATTTGTAGGTTGCTTTTTATGCTCTCATTTTCGTTGCCAGAATTTAAATCATCATTATTAATTTGGTTTAATATTGAGCTAAATCCAAGTGTATCTTTGGTAATTTGGTATTGGTCGGTGCTGGTATTGAGCTCTAAGGTCCACAGTTGACCGTTTTCCATATACCAGTCCATGTATTTATTTTGACCCACTAGTTGAGACCTATCGGTTAGAGGGGAGTATAAATAGATATTGTCCTTAGTTCCGTAGTATAGTTGAGGCTCCTCACTGCTATTCCATTCAAATTTATTTATCAGCGCATTGTTTTTTGCAAGATCTTTTAGGTTTTGTGGGGAAGCAGCGTTAATTATAAGCAGGGTTGCATATGGTGTTTCGAGGTTTGAAATGGCTGCATAGTAATTATTTTCTCCCCATGTTATGCTCAGATTTTTGGTGTTTTGTATGGTTTGGAGAATGGTCTTTTGTGCTGTGGTGTTATCCCAGAGCCAGATTTCGGTATCTGTATTTTTTTGAGTGGTATATATAATAAATCTCCCATCATAAGAAAGGGAAAAATTATCTATTTTTTCAGTAATGACAGCTTCTGGTTTATTTTTTTTAATCAAACTTATCTCTTTGGTATAGTTTGTTTGCTTGTTTTTTATTTCTATTTCTTTAGCCCAGTCGTAGTAGCCCGAAGCTGTGAGTCGTAAATTATATTTAGCGGGAGTAATATTGTTGAGTCGGATAGGAATTTTTTCTGATAGCTTGATGTTATTCAAATAGGCAGTTGCGTTTTTTGGTTCAACATCTATGTTAATAGATCCAGTTTCTTTGAGTAAGCCGTTATGCCAATCATATCGATACCCTGCTGTATACATAAGTATAGCAGGGGAAATTATAAAAAAAGCTGCTATAAATATGATAAGCATGGCAAGGCGAACGGGGCTGGTAAATTTTGTACCTGGATACTCCATAGTGTTAAGAAAGTATAGTTTTATCAGTAGAATAAGGCTTTGACTAACTATGGTTTTTATAATATACTTAATACTATCAAAAAAGAAAATTTTAAGCAAAGCTTCAATAATATATGACCTATTTAGCTATTAATGGCGGCAAGAAATTGCATGGAGAAATTGTTAATCAGTCATCCAAAAATTCAGCTGTAGCAATCTTGTGCGCTTCTCTGATGATACGCGGTAAAACAATTTTATCAGATGTCCCTCAGATAGAAGAGGTAAATCGTATTCTCGAACTGCTTGGTAGTATGGGGGTAAAAATTGAAAAATTAGGGCCAGGTAAATTAAGCTTAGATACGTCTGCTGGCCTTGTATGGAATAAGATCGATCGTCATGCCTCGGAAGTAACCAGGTCTTCTTTGCTTTTATTAGGTGCTTTATCTTCTCGTCCTATTAAATATCATTTGTATAAATCAGGAGGTTGTCGTTTGGGAGAAAGAACAGTGCGGCCGCATCTCTATGCGTTGGAGAATTTTGGGGTCAATGTAATTTCTAAAGAAGAGTTTTACGATGTTAAGAATACAACGTTACGTGCAAGCGATATCGTCATGTATGAATCAGGTGATACTCCTACTGAAAATGCAGTGATGGCCGCGGTGCTTGCCCCGGGTAAAAGTACTATACGAATGGCATCTGCTAATTATATGGTTCAAGACCTATGTTATTTTTTGCGTGAAGCCGGTGCTAAAATTGAAGGTATTGGTTCTACAACCCTTGTTATAGAGGGTGTTACTGAGCTAAAAAAGGTAGTTAATTATTCTATAATGCCAGACCCGATTGCTGCTATGACTTTTATATCAGCCGCAATTGCAACAGGATCTCATCTTACTGTTAAAAAATGTCCCATGGATTTTTTGGATCTAGAGCTATGTAAGTTAGAAAAAATGGGGCAAAAATTCAAAGTTACTTTTGAAAAGAATGAAAAATTTCGTATGGCTAGCATCGAAGTATGGCCATCAAAATTAAAAGCCTTACCAGATAAAATTTATGGCCGTCCTTTTCCAGGGCTCAATTTAGATAATTTACCTTTGTTTGTACCAATTCTAGCGGTAGCAAAAGGTAGAACACTGGTTCATGACTGGGCATACGAAAACAGATCTGTCTATTATTTAGAAATGCAAAAATTAGGAGCAAAAATTACGCTGCTCGATGTGCATCGTGCTTGGGTGGAAGGTCCGACAAAATTTAAAGCCAATGAAGTGGTTTGCCCGCCCGCCCTGCGACCAGCGGTAAGTGTCTTAATAGGAATGTTGGCTGCAAAAGGTAAGTCTATTTTGCGTAATATTTACGTTATTGATCGTGGTTACGAAAATTTATACGAAGTGCTTAATAAAGCAGGCGCAGATATCCAGCTAATTAAATCATAAATATATATGGAAAATTCCCCAGTAAAAATAAGAGCAAAAAAATATGCTGGTATTTATTTATCAGTTATTTTATTTATTATTTCTTTTGGGATGGGGACAGTAGTTGGTAAAACATGGTATGTTAAGCAGCAAATAACAGATAGCGAAGGAAATGTACAAATAGATAAAATCCTCAATCTTAATAGATCTCTTAACAAGAGTAGTGTTGATTTTGATCAGTTTTGGCAAGTTTGGGACAAGTTAAAATCGACCTATGTAAAAGAGCCAGTAAAAGAATCAGACATGTTATATGGTGCAATTCAAGGCCTAGTAAGCTCTTTGGGTGATCCATATTCTTTGTATTTTCCACCTAAAGAAGCAGAGGAGTTTGCCAAAGATTTGTCGGGTGAGCTAGAGGGGATAGGTGCCGAAATTGGGATAAAAAATAATCAACTTACGGTGGTGTCTCCATTGCCAGATTCTCCAGCTGAAAAAGCTGGTTTGCGACCAGGAGATAAAATTTTTAATATTGATAAAGAAAGTACTTTTGGCATGGATGTAAATGTGGCGGTAACAAAAATAAGGGGCAAGGCTAATACCGATGTTGTTCTTACTGTAGTAAGAGATAATGAGTCTAAGCCCGTTGATATTACTATTACCAGGTCAAAAATAAATTTACCTTCAGTGCTGTTTTCAATGAAGCCAAATAATATTGCCTATCTCCGTGTGATGCAATTTAACGAAGATACTACCCCGCAAATGAATAAGTATATAAAAGAAATAAAGTCTCGCTCTGTTAAGGGAATTATTTTGGATCTCAGGAATAATCCAGGGGGCTATCTGGATTCAGCTATTGAAATGGGTAGTGAGTGGGTAACAAGTGGTGTGGTGGTTAGTGAAAAAGGCCGAGATGGCCGCAGTAAAGAGCATAAAACCGAAGGTGATCACTCGTTGGCAGGTATAAAAACTATTGTTTTGGTTAACAAAGGCTCTGCTTCTGCTTCCGAAATTGTAGCGGGCGCTTTGCAAGATACAAAAACAGGAGTCTTACTTGGGGAGCAGACATTTGGAAAAGGTTCTGTTCAAGATTTGCAAACCTTTCCCGATGGGTCAGCGTTAAAATTAACGGTAGCCGAATGGTTTACGCCGAACGGTAAAAATATAAATAAAGAAGGAATAAAGCCAGATATAGAAGTTGTAGAAGATTGGGAGCATGAAAAAGTAGGCGAAGATTCGGTTCTAAGTGCGGCCCTCGATTTATTTGTTTCTTCTACGTTTAAATGGTAGTTTAAATTTTTTCTTCCCAGCGTCTGTCAGTTTCTACTTCAAGTTCTAGAAATACTTTTTTGTTTAAAGCAGCTTCCAGTTCTTTGCGTGCAGCAATGCCGATTTCTTTGATGGACCTTCCGCCTGTGCCGATAATCATTTTTTTGTAACGGCTATCGTAGGTGTAGATGATAGATTTGATTATAAACATGTCTGGCCTTTCTTCTATATCAGTTACTTCTACATGTGTAGTATAGGGTACTTCTTGGCGTAATGCTTTAAATATTTTTTCTCTGATTAATTCGGCTGTCCAGAATTTTCTATCTATATTTGTAATTTGATCGAGCGGGTACACAGGCTCGCCCTCTGGAAGTAATTCAAAAACTTTTTCTTTTAATGGTTGGATATGGCGATTTTCTTGCGCGGATAATTCGAATACAGCGGTAAATTCATCGCTCAAAGCAAGATAATCGTCTAGGTACACTCTTTCTTTTTTTGGTAAGTCTACTTTGTTGATCGCAAGGATTTTAGGTATTGTGAGGTGTCGTATGAGGGCAAGGGTTGCTCGTTCTTCTACGCCCAAAGACTTAGTTGGGTCAACTACATAAATAACAATATCAATGCCCTGCAAGGCTTCGTGGGCTCGTTGCGTAAGCTTGCCTGATAGTGGATTGCCCTTATCTTTGAAAATACCAGGAGTATCAACAAAGACGGCCTGCCCTTGTGCTGTATTTAAGACACCATGTATAATGTCTCTGGTAGTTTGTGGTTTATCAGTTACTGCGGCGATTTTGGTGCCAATGAGCGTATTAAGCAGGGCAGATTTTCCTACGTTGGAGCGGCCAACGAGGGTTATAAAGCCAGATTTGAACATATTGGGAGAGTTATAGTATAATTAAGCCAAAGTAATGCGTATAATAAAGCAAATTAGCAATTAAATCAAGGGTCCCTTATATGCAATTATGAAAATAATTTTAATACAAAATGTGCCTGGGTTAGGCAAAATAGATGATGTAAAAGAGGTCTCCGAAGGGTATGGACGGAATTTTTTGTTTGCCAAAAATTTAGCAGTGCCAGCAACGCAAAAAGCAGTGCTTGACGCACAGCAGCGACATCATAAAAAGACCAAAGATATAGAGTCGGAACTGCATGAAGAGCAAGCTCTGGCCGAAAGGGTAGACGGCTTTGAAGTTTCGCTTAAAGAAAAAACTAATGCTGCAGGTGCCTTGTACGCTTCGGTAGGACCTCAAAAAATAGCAGAGGCTTTGCGTAAATCTGGTTTTAGAATAGATAAAAATAAAATTATCATGAGGCCTATTAAAGAAACAGGTTCGTATCAAGCAAAAATTAAATTTTCACATGGGCTTGAGGCAGAGATTCACATAGTTATTTCCAAGGTTTAACATATTTAATCCCGTTTGTTTTTATGAGCAGCAAGACAAAGTATATTTTTGTAATTGGTGGTGTGTTGAGTGGTGTTGGTAAGGGGGTAACTACTGCGTCAATCGGCCGTATCTTTAAAAATCGTGGCTTCAAAGTATCTGCAATTAAAATTGATCCATATATAAATGTAGATGCTGGTACCATGAATCCATTAGAGCATGGAGAGGTTTTTGTGACCGAAGATGGTGATGAAACAGACCAGGATTTAGGAAATTACGAAAGATTTTTAGAAACAGATATCTACTCATTTAATTACATGACCACCGGTCGAGTATATTTGAGTGTTATAGAAAAAGAACGAAGCATGTATTACAAGGGCAAGTGTGTAGAGGTGGTGCCGCATATTCCTATGGAAGTAATTGGTCGTATCAAAAATGCTGCTACTAAAACAAAAGCCGAAGTAATGGTAATAGAAGTTGGTGGTACCGCTGGTGAATATCAAAATATTTTATTTTTGGAAGCCGCTCGCATGATGAAATTGGAGAATCCAGACGATGTAGCTATTGTTTTGGTAAGTTATCTTCCTGTACCAGGCCATTTGGGAGAGATGAAAACAAAGCCAACTCAGTATGCTTCTCGAACATTAAACGCAAGTGGTATTCAGGCAGATTTTATCGTAGCACGCGGTCCAGATGCGCTTGATAAGCCGCGACGAGAGAAGCTAGCTATTCTGTGCGGTTTGCGTGGAGAAGAAGATGTTATTGCCGCTCCCGATGTAAATAGTATTTATGAAATTCCAAATGTTTTAGAAAAACAAAAGTTTGCCGATCTCTTGATGAAAAGGCTGAAAATAAAATCAAGAAAGCTTATAGATAAAGAGTGGGATAATTTTGTTGCCAAGATCGGTACTATTAAAAAATCCTTAAAGATTGCGGTTGTAGGTAAATATTTTGCTACTGGTGATTATACCTTGTCTGATTCATATATTTCGGTAATCAATGCTATCAAGCACGCTGCCTGGCATAGTGGTGTTCATGCTGATCTTACGTGGATAGACGCTGAAGAATATGAAAAGCATTCAGAAAAAATAAAAGAACTTGGTAATTTTGATGCCTTGATTGTGCCTGGTGGTTTTGGTACCAGAGGCATAGAGGGTATTATCTCTGCAATTAAATATGCCAGAGAAAATAATCTGCCATACTTGGGTCTATGTTATGGTATGCAGTTGGCTACCGTAGAATTTTCTAGAAATGTTTTAGGTTACAAAGATGCTCATACTGTAGAATGTAACCCAAAGAGTAAAAATTTAATTATAAATATTAATTTAACACAAGCGGAAAATGTAAAAAACGAACGGTATGGCGGTACGATGCGTTTGGGCGCCTATGACTGTGATTTAAAACAGGGGAGTCATTCCAGAGAATTATATAAATCAGATAAAATCAGTGAACGCCATCGCCATCGTTATGAGTTTGATAATAAGTATAGAGAAGAGATGGAAAGTAAGGGTATGGAAGTGACTGGTGTAAATCCTCAATCCAATTTGGTGGAAATTATAGAATTAAAAAAGCACCCCTATTTTGTAGGTGTGCAATTTCATCCAGAGTTTAAATCTCGTTTCTTACAGCCTCATCCTTTGTTTGTTGGGCTTGTAAAAGCGGGATTAAAAAGAAAAAAATAAAATTATCTTCCGCCAAATCGTACGATAGTATTTATAGTTCGTAGCAGGATTGATATATCCAGCGTAAGGTTGCGATTTTTGATATAAAATAAATCGTATTCTAGTTTTTGTAGATTCTCTTCTATTGTGCCGTAATAAGACTTGTTAACCTGGGCCCAACCAGTAAGTCCTGGTTTTATAAGATGCCGTAAAGAATAAAAAGGCATTTTTTCGGTTAGTTGGGTTACAAATTCTGGTCTTTCTGGGCGCGGGCCAATTATAGACATTTGTCCTTTGAGGATATTTATAAATTGAGGAATTTCATCTAAGCGGGTAAGTCGTAAGAATTTGCCAACAGCAGTAATACGAGGGTCGCTTGCGCTTGCAAATTGAGGTCCTGTAGTCTCGGCACTGCCATCTGCAGAAATAGATTGCATGGTGCGATACTTATAGACTTTAAAAATCAAACCTTGTCTTCCAATTCTGTTTTGGGTAAAAAATATACGACCACGTGAAGTGAGTTTGATGGCCAGAGCTATGAAGGGAAAGGTAGCTATAAAAAATATGCCGATACAAAAAGATAAGATATAGTCAGCTAAAATACGAAAACGATCGTATATCTTTTTTTGCTGTTCGTGTAAATGTGAGACAAACCATCCTTCAGAGAACGTAAAAGGGGGAATTCGATGCATGATAGATTCGTAAAAATCTGAAAGACTAATAATGCTAATTTGTTGAAACAAGCTTTGGTATAATTCCTGTAGTAAGTTTTTGTTGCTTGTCATGTGGGGTGAGAGAACGATAATATTTATTGCATCTTTATTTTGTTTGTGAATTTCGGCAATTGTTTTTCCAAAAATAACAGTCTCAGATTTTAGGTAGGAAAGATCAGCTGTATGTGCATCGTTAGTGTCTTCTAACACTACACCCGCAACGGTATAGCCGAGCTGAGGTTCGTTTTTTATATTTTTTATTAGTTCTTTTACTTCGTCAGTGATGCCTGCAAAAACTATATTATAGTTGAGATTAATGACGATAAACGTATTATAAAAAAAACGCCAAAAAGATATTAGGCCAAAACCAATAAGGGCGGTGAGTAGTAATATGGTTTTTGGAGCAACTGATTGTTTGGGATTTATGTAGAAATAAATAATGCCAATAACAATCCAGGTTATAGTACTGATGATGATTTTTTGGTAGAATCCCCAGTAATTCTTTGCTTTGGTTACATCGTATAAACCTGCGATAAACATAATTATAGCTGCCAAAAAAAATAGCATGCTAAATGGGGCTAGTAGTTCAAAGAAATTTTGTCCAGGCAGAGTCTGGTATCGTACGAGAATAGCCAAGTATAGTCCTGTGTAAAGTCCAATAAGATCGCCTAACCAGAGTGTAATTTGTTTTAAACGGTACATAATATATGGTATACTATAATTGTACTATGTTTAGATTTTACCTAAAATTAAATAAAAAATCAATAGTTGTGTGGGCCGTTATGCTTGCTGCTCATTTTATTTGGACAGGCGTTGTTTTAGCAAAAATACCTGATGATCCTAAGTTTTCTTTTCAAGAAGATTTCTATAACCAAATTGGAGCTCCACTAGCTTGGGATTTTACAACAGGCTCCGAGAAAGTGGTGGTGGCAGTGATTGATGTAGGGGTAGATATTAGTCATACCGATCTCAAAGATAATATTTGGAAAAATAATAAAGAAATAGCAGGCAATAATATCGATGATGATAGTAATGGCTATATCGATGATGTGAATGGATGGAATTTTGTAGAAAATAATAACGACCCTTCTGTTTCTGTTATAAAAGCTGCCGATGATTCTGGGGCTGTCAATCATGGCACTCTTATGGCAGGTTTAATTGGCGGAAAAGGTAACAATAATATATTGGGCACAGGCTTAAATTGGAATGTGAAGATAATGGCTTTAAGAGCTATTGATAATGAAGGTGGAGGAGTTCTTTCTGATGTGGCGCGCGCTGTAAATTATGCGGTAAAAAATGGAGCCGATATAATTAGTCTTAGTTTTGTCGGCTTTACCACTGATCCAGATCTCACAAATGCGCTTTATCAGGCTTATCAAAAAGGTGTTTTAGTTGTAGCTGCCTCAGGGAACAGTGGAACTGATAACACGGGCAATGCTAATCTTACAAAAGTAAAACAGTTTCCAATTTGTTTAGATCATGATTATCTTGAAAATTGGGTTTTGGGGGTAGCTTCAGTAGGATTAGGAGACAAACTAAGTGATTTTGCAGATTATGGAAGTTGTGTAGATATTACTGCTCCTGGAGAGCTGATATTTAGTACGCAAAAATTAGCACCAGAATATGGATATACGCATGATTTTAACGGCCCTTGGTTTGGGACCTCTTTCTCGGCACCTTTGGTCGCTGGCAGTGCTGCTTTGGTAAAATCTGTCAGGCCAGATTGGGGTGCCAAAGAAATTATAGATGTATTGCTGCGTAGCGCAGACGATATAGATAGTTTAAATCCTGGTTTTGCAGGTCAGATTGGCTATGGGCGACTCAATGTGGCAAAAGCAGTTGCTATGGCTATAAATTCAAAAAAAGCTGCAGCTCCTGCAGCGCCTATCACAGCTCGATTAGTAAAAACAGGGAAGTCACATTCTGTGCAAGTTCTGAGAGGCAGTACTGTTGTACGTGCATTTCCTTTAGTAAATTTTTCTGCAACCTTATCTCAGTGGAATGTTTCTCAGAATCTTTTTGTCTATGCCAGATTAAGTAAAAATCAAGTAGTAGTAGATGCCTGGGATTTATCAGGTAACAAAAAATTAAATAATTTTATCGTACCAGGAATCAAGGCCTTGTCTGGTGTTCAAATTGAGAAATTATGGGGAGATAGTCCTAATGCTGTAATATCTGTAAAAACAAACACCGGTAATCAAAAAATTATCATAGATATTCCAAGTCGAAGTTGGAAGGCCGAATAATCTTTTGGTTAAATGGTGAGGCAAAAAAGAGCGTATAGGGGAGCCCAAAAATGGTGTTCGCTTGTTAGGCAAACTTTTTGGGGATCTATACTTCTTAGGCCGCCTGCACAGCACTTTTGTGCAAGCGGGTATTCTATAGCGCTTGCGCACTTGATCTTGAATGCCTCATTGCTATGATGGGTAAAATTTTTGATATTGTCAATACGGTATCGTAATGTTATAATTTAGTTACTATTTACATCTTATTTTTAAGGTTTTAAGGGATATGGATACACCTATTTTTGAGAAAAAAAATGTACTTGTTACGGGCGGCGCTGGGTTCATCGGATCCCATCTTTGTGAAAGGCTTTTGAAAGAGGCAAAAGTTATCTGTTTAGATGATTTTTCTAATTCTACCCCTGCTAATATTAGTCATTTATTACAATATCCTGATTTTGAGTTTATTAAATATGATGTTAATCAGCCTATAGATTTGGATGCATTTGAAGAGCTTGATAAATTTAAAGTAAAATTTCAAGGAATCCAAGAGATTTACCACTTAGCTTGTCCGACTAGTCCTAATGATTTTGAAAAACTAAAAATGAAGTCTTTGTGGGCAAATTCTTCTTCAATGATAAGCACTCTCGATCTGGCTGTAAAATATAAGGCAAAATATGTTTTTACTTCAAGTTCAGTTGTGTATGGCAATGCTACTCAAGAAAAATCGATGTTTAAGGAAACAGATCAGGGTATTGTAGATCATTTGTCTCCACGCGCTTGTTACGATGAGGGTAAGCGTTTTGCTGAAACTTGTGTCGCGACATATCGTCAAGTGTACGGTATTGATGCTAAAGTAGCTCGGGTTTTTACCGTCTATGGGCCCCATATGAAAATATTTGAAGGTCAGATGATTCCAGATTTTATTATTAATGCTCTTGCGGGTAAAAATTTGACTATTAATGGCGATGAGTCGTTTTCTACTTCGCTTTGTTATGTTACGGATTTGGTAGATGGGCTTGTTCGTCTTATGGCCAGTGCGCCAAATGTGCAGATTGTTAATTTAGGAGATGATAAAATTGTTAAAATTGTTGATGTCGCTCGTACAATCATTAAGTCTACGAATTCTTCTTCAGAAGTAGTGTTTGAAAAACCATTGCTATTTTTGACAAGAAAAGGTGCTCCTGATTTGGCGTATGCTAAGGATGTGTTAGGTTGGATGCCGCTCGTGCGTTTGCAGGATGGCTTAGAAAAAACAATTGATTATACTATTGCTAATAAGGAGGCTTCAATGTTTAATCATGGGTATTAAGTCTTGGAACATGTGAGTATGATTTTTGTAATAGTGCCAGCCTTTAATGAAGAGCAAAGTATCGGTCGTGTTGTTGCAGGTCTTTCTGAGCATGGTTTTGAGCATATTATTGTTGTTGATGATGGTTCACATGATAAAACCAGTCAGTGCGCACAAGAGGCGGGTGCGGTCGTGCTACGCCATGTAGTAAACCGAGGGCAGGGTGCATCGTTACAAACTGGTAATGAGTATGCTCTCAAACATGGAGCCGCTACAGTGGTTCACTTTGATGCAGATGGTCAGTTTAATCCGTCTGATATAAAACCCGCTATAGAGTTTTTGCAGGCGCATAAAGCCGATGTTTTATTAGGTTCAAGGTTTTTAGATGATAGATCAAAGATACCTTGGACAAAAAAAAATCTTGTTCTGCCAATCGGTCGGTTTATTAATAGATTTTTAACAGGGCTTACATTAAGTGATGCTCATAATGGTTTTAGGATTTTATCTAAAACAGCCTTGGAAAAAATAAATATCTCTCAAGATAGAATGGCTCACAATTCTGATATTGTAAAACAAATCAAAGAGCACGGTTTACTATTCGTTGAATATCCTGTAGAAGTAAAATATTTTGAATATGGTCAGGGCGTAGGAGGTGGGTTTAAAATTTTGCAAGATATTCTTACCGCTAAATTTTTAAAATAATATGTTATTTATTATTCAGGCGCTGCTCGTAGTTTTTTTTCTATTCGCTCTCATAAAAGTTGTCGGTCGTTTTAGAGCTGGAGAGTTAACAAAAAAAGGGGCTGTGCTGTGGTTTATATTTTGGCTCATTGCGGCTGTGGTAGTTTTAATACCTAATTCAACTGCGGCCTTGGCTCAAATGGTAGGTATTGGTCGAGGAGCAGACCTGGTGGTTTATATTGCTCTTGCAAGTGTATTTTTTCTTATTTTTAGATTAATGGTAAAAATTGAGATGTTAAATAAGGATATTACGACTCTTACCAGAAAAATTTCTCTGCAAGAAAAGGATAAAAAAAATGTATGAAGATTGCCCATGTAGTTTCTACATTTTCTCCTCAGTTAGGGGGTATGGGCGCTGTCTGTGCTGATGAGGCCAGTTCTTTGGTTCGGCAAGGACATGAAGTGGTTGTATTTACCTTGCTGTATGACAGTGCTGTAGATTATACAGAACATGATAAAAAATTTCCGTTTAAGATAGTGCGCATAAAACCATTTATTAAAATCGGAGATGCGGGATTTGTGCCGCAGCTACTTTGGAAAATAGGCGGTAATTTTGATTTAGTGCACCTTCATTATCCTTTTTATGGTGGAGCGGAGTGGCTCTGGTTTCTTAAAACGCCGCTTGTGATTACGTATCATATGGATGCACAAGTAGGCGGTTTTAAATTGTTGATTCAAAAGATGTATAATCTGATTTGGCCAGATCTATTGTTTGCTAAAGCAAAAAAAATAATTACAGTTGATAAGAATCCGGCTAGTTCAGTAACTGATTTTTATAAAACTAAACGAGTAGAAATTGCTAATGGTGTCGATATACATATTTTTAAACTGCTCACACCTGATTTTGATACCTTGGGTTTGGCAGATTTAAAAGATAAAAAAATTATTCTCTTTGTTGGTAATTTATTACCGCTCAAAAGGCTTGATGTGCTTATCTCGGCATTGCAACTGCTGTCAGATAAAAATGCGGTACTTTTGGTAGTGGGAGAAGGAGTAATGCTTGGCCAGTCCCAGCACTTAGTAAAGCAATTAGGCCTAGACTCTCAAGTTCGGTTTGTGGGGCCTTGTCATGATTTAAGCAAATTAGCCAAATTTTATAACCTTGCTTGGTGTGTAGTGGTGCCTTCAGATTACGAATCATTTTCTTTGGTGGCCATAGAAGCTATGGCCTGTGGTAAGCCACTAATTCTTGCTCATTTACCAGATAGTAAAAATAGGTTCAGTCAGGCGATTTTTTTTGATAAAGGTTCCGCCGAGAGTTTAAAAAATGCGCTGCTCAAAACATTGTCGTTGTCGCCAGAAGAAATAAGAAAAATTACTGAATCAGGCAGGCTTAAGGTAATGAAAGATTTTTCTTTAGAGACCCACATGAATACATTAAACAATGTATACCAAGAAATTACTTCTCATTAATTACCAGATTTAAAATAAAGTATATATGAGCGAATTCGATTACGAAAAATCAATTTGGGGTCACGGACATGCAAGTTTGGCCTTACGGTCACCAACCAGTTTTCGGTTGCGGCAAAGTTTGGCATCAGTAAGAGATTTGCACAGTGGTGCTAAAGTTATGGAGCTTGGCTGTGGTGCTGGGCAGTTTATTCGTCAAATTAAGGCAGTAAGACCAGATCTTATCTGCCACGGCTCTGATATTAGCGAGCATGCCATCGCGCTTGCCAAAAAAACAAACGACGGTGTAGTGTACGACCTGAGTTCAGAAAAAAAATTGCCATATGAGGATGCTTCTTTTGATGCGGTTTTTATTTTTGATGTCCTAGAGCATGTGCTTGATCCAAAGGCTATAATTGCAGAAACAAAAAGGGTATTAAAGCCAGGAGGTGTATTTTATGCATTTGTGCCATGCGAAGGCGACCATCTATCTTTCTGGAATTTTTTACGTATATGTAATATCGGGTCTGATCTTACTAAGATGTATGCGGGACATATTAATCGTTTTTCTAAAAAAGAACTGGTAAGCCTTGTTACGTCTTTTGGTTTTGAAATAAAAAGAATTAGATATAGCGAACATGTAATAGGGCAGCTGCTTGGTATTGCCTCATTTTTTTCTATGGACCGTTTTGCTAAAAAGCATAATTTGCAGCAGGTGAATAATGAACAATATTTTTATGATCTAGGGAAAAAAGGTGGGGGAGTTTTGCAGTTAATTAAAAATATCGTTAATACGATAGTAGCTTTGGAATCCATTATTCTTTCTCGCGTGCCTTCACCTAATGTACATATAACAGTTATTAAGAAATAGTTTTGCTCCTCCATTATACGTATGAAAGTAATGCATATCATACCCTTCGCATTTAATTATTTTGATGATATAAAAGCAAAAGCTTTTACTATTATTGATGGTTTATCAAAAATTGGTGTAGAAGTGGAGGCGTTTACGTTGCAATATGGCGGAACTACTAAATCTGTTAAGGAAGATATTAAGCAAAGTTCTTCTCGCGTGCATGTATATGCGGGGAGCACCAACGCAGATGGTTTGGCAGGTAGCTTAGAAGGTTTTGATATCGTGCATTTGCACTGCCCGTTTTTGGGGGCAGCAAAACATCTTGTGCAGTGGAAAAAAATGCATCAACATATTCCGCTCGTCATAACATATTACCGAGATGTACAATTTACAGATCTTTTTAGTCTGTTTGTAAAAATATATAATGCTATCTATTTGCCAAAAATTTTTAAGTTAGCGGATATGGTAGTGTGCCAAAATTTTGATGATTTTAGAGTAAAACGTGGGGCGCGATATATGTTGGAGGAAAAAAAGATAGTAGCTCTCGATGAGGTGTCGCTTGATGCGTCTCTAGGTGTATTGAGCGAAAATGAGTCTCTTGCTGCGAAAATGCTCTTGGTGTATAATAATTTGGTATAAGTTCAGATTATTCACTAAGTTAAAATTATATGGGTAGATTTAACAAAGGGCTTTTTTTAGGAGGCTTGCTCGGCGCTGCGCTTATGTGGCTTAATGCCACACCAAAAGGCAAAGAAATGAAAGAAAAATTAATGGTGCAAGCCAACGATTTATTTGGTCAGTTAAAAGAGAGTATTAAGCAGCTAGAAGGTCCAACAAAAGAAATGTATGATGCGCTTGTTGAGCGAGCGGTAGAAGAATATGCCGCCAAGAAAGAAATGGCTATGGACATGAAAAGTCAGCTTGTAAAAGAGCTTAAAAAAAGATGGAGTGAGCTAGAGGCTGAAATCAAGAAAAAATAGCGTTTTGTTTATTTGCAAAAAACCTTTGTTTATACAGAGGTTTTTTTGATATCTTCTATGGTTAATTGTAGTTCTCGATTCCCGTTCCATTCATTGACGCCAATAGAGAAGACCATATCAATTTTATCACCTGGTTTAAGGAGTTCTTTCCAGTTTTCAGTACATCGTTTTATATCTCCAAGCCCAAATCCGATTGTTTTTTTGATGAGATGAGAATTGTGTTTTACGGTAATGCGTAAATGTTTTCCATCTTGTCCAACTGGGTCAACTTGTACCACAGTAACCGATCTTGCCATGTAGGTAGGCTCTTCATTTGCTTGGCCAAATGGTTCAAATTTTTCGAGCAGATCATAGAGTTTCCAGGTAACTTCGTCTAAATCAATTTCTGCATCTACATTAATCTGCGGTATTAAATCAGTTGAGGCTGTTTTAATAGCTGCTTTAGCAGTTAATTTTGTTTTAAATTCTTCTAAGAGATTTTTGTCTTTGAGCGTAAATCCACATGCTTGAGGATGCCCGCCAAATTTGCCAAAAACCTCGGGGATTTCTTGCATGGCAGCAATTAAATTGAATTCTTTAATACTTCTGCCTGAGCCGACAATTTCTTTTTCATTTTCACCCATAACAATTGCGGGGTGGTGGAATTCATCTTTAATTTTTCCGCAAATGAGACCCAAAATTCCAGTTGGCCAATTGGGGCCAAGAACAAAGAGCACAGGATTGTTTTGTTGCTCAGTTTCTTTTATTTGTCTTCTTGCTTCGATAACATACTGTTCGGTAATTTTTTGCCTGTCCAGGTTATTTTTATTGAGTTGCAGGGCCAGGTCCATAGCTTCTTTTTCGTCCGTAGCCATAAGTAAGGCAAAAGCAACGTTGGCATGATCCATGCGTCCAGCGGCGTTAATTCGGGGGATTATCTGAAAACTCATTGTATAGGAATTATAGACTCCTCGTTTTGAGTTTCCTTTTTCGTCAGCTAGTCCAGCAGCAATCAAAAGTTTTTGTAGGCCTATATTTTTAGTTTTATTTATTACGGTTAAACCGTATCGCGTAAGGGTGCGTGATTCGCCAAGAAGCGGTACCATATCGCCGATAGAAGCGAGGGCAACCATATCGAGGAGCCATTTTTCAAAGCTTTCAAAAGTTTGTCCGTCTGGCAAGGTGGTGTGCGTAAGGGCAAATTTTTTGAGTAGTGCCTGAACTAGTTTGAATCCAACGGCGCCACCACAGAGACCTTTGTCTGGGTAGGGTTCGTTTGGCACAAGAGGGTGGATAATAGCATCTGCTTTTGGAATTTTTTGAGGTACAGTGTGATGATCGGTAATAATCACTTTTATTTTTTTTTGTTTTGCCAGCTCAACTTCGTTGTAGTTGCTAATTCCACAATCACAGGTAATTATTAAGTTTGTTTTTTGTTTATCAAGTAATTCGATTGTGTTTGGATTCAGTCCGTAGCCATCGGTCTCTCGATGGGGAATAAAAACCGTTACATGTTGTGCCCCAAGTTTTCTTAAACAGGTGATAATAATAGCCGAGGCACAGACACCGTCAGCATCGTAATCACCGTGTACCACAATATTTTCTTGGTTTTTAATTGAATTAAAAATTATCTCGGTTGCTTTTTCCATATCTTGGAACAAGAAAGGATCATGGATATCCTGCGAGTAATCCGGATTCAAAAATTCATCGATCTTTTTTTGATCGCGTAAATTTCTGTTCCAGAGTAGTTGGGTTACAGCGCTAGGGAGTTCAGGATGAGCATTAACAAATTCCTCGGGGGGAGGTGGCAATAGGTTCCATTTTTTTATCATAAATATGGTTATTGCAAAGCTGGCAAGAAGGAGAAGACTATCATTGCTAAAATGGCTACGAACGAAATAGCGATCCAGATTTTTTTAATTGTTTTATGCTTCATATGAGGAGGTGAGTAAGTAAGATATTTTTGAGTGTATGAGTCTGTGCGATGCCTAATTATCTCTTTAATACTGACAAATACGTTTCTGGTGGAATATCGATTTTACCATGCGTTAACATGCGTTTTTTACCCTTTTTCTGTTTCTGTAATAATTTTTGTTTTCGGGTGTAGTCGCCGCCACTCATAGTTTCAATCACATCTTTGCGTAAAGCAGAGAGTCTGTCCGAGGCAATTACTTTTCCGCCAATGGCGGCCTGAATTTTGAGTACAAACTGTTGTTTTGGCAAAGATTCTTTGAGTGACTCTACAATTGTTTTTCCTGTTTTGTAGGCATGATCTCGCCATACCAGAGTGGCGAGCGCTTCTACTTGCTCTTCGGCTACGATGATGTCGAGCCTCACTACATCGGTAGGCTGGTAATCTATAAATTCGTAGTTCATGGAAGCATAGCCCGAAGTAACGGTCTTTAGTTTATCATAAAAATCAGTAATAAGCGATGCGAGCGGAATTTCATAATGAAGCATGGCACGTTGGTCGCTACCCGCGCTTAAATATTCCGTGTTAATATATTTTCCTTTGCGTTCGGAAATAAGCCCCATTACGTTGCCTACAAAATCTTTAGGGGTGATAACATCTAGTTTCATCCATGGTTCTAGGATTTGTTCTATGTGGGTCGGGTCGGGCATTTCTTGGGGGCTATGGATAGTTTTCTCTTGGTGGGTATTACTTATAATTCGGTATGCAACGCTTGGTACTGTAATTACTATTTCTAAATTATATTCTCTTTGCAATCTTTCTTGAAAAATATCCAAATGCAATAATCCTAAAAATCCACAACGGAAACCAAAGCCCAGGGCAAGAGAGTGCTCTGGTTCGTAAAAAAGAGAAGCATCATTTAGTTTTAGTTTATCTATAGCGTCGCGCAGCACTTGGTATGCATCACCTTCCTTGGGAAATATGCCTGCATATACCATTGGCTTTACTTCCTTATAGCCTGGTAGAGCGAGGGTATGAATATCTTTTTCTTCTTCCTTTTTTTGGTAGGTAGTAATGGTATCACCGACTCGACAGTCTTTTAAATCCTTTAAACCAGTAATAACGTAGCCGATTTCACCATTGCCTATTTTGGGAGCTGATTGAAATTTTGGTTTGTAGTAACCAACATCTAAAATTTCAGCTGGGGTTCTGGTACCAATTAAAAATATTCTATCTCCCTTTTTGAGTTCACCATCTACCACTCGAACTGAAGCAATAACGCCTTTATAATCATTGTATACTGAATCAAAAATCAACGCTCGGGTTGGTTTTTCGGTGGTTGATATTGGTGGAGGTACCTTATCTATAATTGCTTGTACTATATTTTCTACTCCTTGACCTGTTTTACCAGAGGCCAAAATAATTTCTTCTGGTTTACATCCAAGAAGATGCACAATTTCATCCCGAGTTTTTTCAATATTGGCATTAGGCATGTCAATTTTATTGATCACGGGGATGATAGTGAGGTTTTGTTCTATGGCTAGGTAAAGGTTTCCAATAGTTTGAGCTTGTACACCTTGGCTGGCATCGACAAGAAGCACCGCACCTTCTACTGCAGCCAGGGATCTTGATACTTCGTAATTAAAATCAACATGTCCAGGTGTATCGATAAGGTTGAGGATATAACTCTCGTGGGGAGAGGTAGGCGGAGAGTAGGTCATGCGAACAGGAGTGAGTTTGATAGTAATTCCTCGCTCACGTTCGAGATCCATTGAATCTAAGAGCTGGGCTTTCATGTCGCGACGAGCAACGGTGCCTGTAAATTCTAAAAGACGGTCAGCCAGCGTGCTTTTACCATGATCAATATGGGCTATGATGCAGAAATTGCGAATATTATTGTTCATATTCTGAAAAATTCTCTATGCGTTAGTTTCAATTGATTCTTCCATTTTTATTTGTTTTGGTCTAAAGAATCGGGTGCTTAAAGTGTCTTTTATTTGTAGTAATTCTGGCACTTTCAAAAGGTAACATATTATTAGATAAATTGCTATACCAGCCAAGCTGGCAGTAAGGCCTTGTCCTAAAATTCCAATAAAGTAGTCCTGGTTAAATATTGTTGCCAAAGGCTTTTTGGCATATTGAATTGTCAGAGCCATCGGTATAGCTGCTATTAATATTTTATATAAAGAAGCAAGTATTTTTTCTCCATCAATTACTTGTATTGTTTTTTTAAGGTAAAACGTGAGGATAGTAAGGTTTGTAATCGATCCGATTGAGAAGGCGAGGGCAAGGCCAGCTACGCCGAGTGGCTTCATAAGGAGTAAGGCAGCAATAATGCTAGTAAGTTCTGAAATAATGCCAATTACAAATGGTGTTTTAGTGTTAGATAGCGCATAAAATGCTCGAGCAAGTAGTGGAATAAGTGCCTGGGCGAATAAACTTAAGGCAAAAAAAGCTAGGGTGTCGGCAGTATTGATGGTGTCGTTCCAGCTAAATTTTCCTGTACCGTAGACTACGCGTACTGTTTGGGCTCTGAGTAATAAAATGATAAGAGCGCACGGTATGATTAAAAATAAAACTTGTCGTATTGTGGAAGATAAATTTTTTACAAATTCGTTCATGTCATTTTTAGAAGCAGCGGTTGCGAGAACTGGAAAAACTGCCAACGCGAATGGTATGCCAATAATGCCGATAGGCACTGCTTGTAAATTGTTGGCATAGTTAAAAATTGCCACACTACCAACGGGTAGTAGCGATGCTAAGATGGTTATGATGACCAAGTTTAATTGACTGATAGCTAGTCCTAAAGTTCTTGGTATCATGAGTTTTCCTACCAGCCTGGCGTTACTATCTTTTAAATTAAAGTACCAGCGCCACCTGTAGCCATTGGCATAGGCGCTATAGGCCTGTAAAGAAAAATGCATGAATGCTCCTAAAACAACACCCCAAGCTAAGCCACTTATGCCAATCATTGGTACAAGAACAGTGGCGCCTATTATAATGCCTAAATTATAAAAAATTGGAGCAAGAGAGTATAGAAAAAAAGTTCGTAGTGATTGGAGTATGCCTCCGATAACCATAGAGAGCCCGAGCAGTATGGTAGACCCAAACATGATGCGGGTCAGTGTAGCGACGAGCTCTTTGGAAGAATCGCTAAATCCAGGGGCAATAAATGGTGCAAGTTTTGGCGCAAAGATGATGCCAAAAAAACTAACGAGCAACAAAGAGAGGGCAGTAATATTTAAAATATTATTGGCTAGTTTCCAAGCAGATGACTTATCTTCGCTTTGATTAAAAAGTTTGGTAAAAGTGGGGATAAATCCAGCGCTTAAGGCGCCGATAATAAGTAGATTATAAATTAAATCAGGAATTTTAAAGGCCGCATAGTAGGCGTCCATAACTGGGCCAGCGCCAAAATAATGTGTAAAAATTCTATCGCGCGCCAAGCCCATAAGACGGCTCACGAGGGTAGCGCCAGAAATTATAATAGCGGCTCCAGTGATGGATTTTGATTGGCCATTAAAAATTTTTAACATACTTTATTGGTTGGTGGTAGTGGTTGATTCGGTTTGGAGGTTAACGGTGAGAACAGCATATTCGGCGCCTTGTCCTGATGGGCCTTGTACATACATAGAGCCTGTAATTGTATCTTTGCTAAAAGAAAATTGTCGTACATTTTCTCCTTCACTTTCCACATCAATCGTAAAACCTTTGTTTTTTAATTCAGTTTTATAGTAGCCAATAATAAAAAACGGATCAGCGTTGAGTTTTTTCCATTCTATTTGTACGGTATCACGATGGTCGCTTACGGGTGCGCTAATCATTTTCCAAGCACTGGCTACGGTGTTGAGTTTGTTATTTTCTTCTTTATTTTGAGGGCTTTTGTCTAAAGTGAGGAGAAGGGGAGATAAGATTATTTTTGGAAAAAAAGCAGCAATTTCGATACCGCGATTTTTATATTTTCCAGAAATAAAGGTAATTTGTTCGATACTATCTTTGTCATACACAGGAATTTCTTCGGGAAAGTTGTCTGGGACACTGGCCAGAGTTTCGGGACCGCTACCAAGCGCAAGACGGATAAAAATAATTATGCCAATAATAATAAAAACTAAACAACCGCAACCAGTAAAACAGGCTCGTTTGATAGCGGAGAAAGCAGAATATTTTTTGGTTAGCTCGCCAATTGGCGGTTCAACTATTTCGACACTGTCTAGATTTCTGCGCATATTGATTTAGCAAAATCACGCCGTGCAATGTCCGTTGAAGCGCGACGTTTAGTGAAACTATTGTAGCAGAAAATCTTATTACTGGATAGGTTCAACTTAAGATGATTTTGTGTCGTCTTGACGTTTTTTAACTTTTAAGGTATGTTCTGCTTTATCTCTGGTGCACGTTGCTCCAGTAGATAATGGCTCTGTAGGAAAGTTCGAGGTTCGAAATCAGTATGAAGAAGAACATCTTGCGTGTCGTGTCGGTTGCGTTGCTCTTCGCCGCCGTCCTGTTGGTGGCAGCCTGCGTCGAGCAGGCGGGGGGTGACATGGGTTTCGTCACCCAGGCGATCACGAACGAGGAGGCTAGGTCCGACATCGAGAAGGCCTACGAAGGAGGGGATCTCGGTTCGGCGACGGTCGAAGTGAAGACCCCGCCCAAGGACAGCCACTACCTCACCGGCGACGTGTGGGTCATCGGTTGGAGCAGCGCCAGCAAGCAGGTCTGCGACATGCGAACCCGCACGTGGGCGACCGAGGTCAACTTCGGCATCCTGTGCTACCGGCTGTCCGCCCTCTGTTGCAACACGATCCACCCCTACCCGAACTCGCCGCCGATGGCGTACTGCGACGTCTACAAGCTGGAGTGCTACCCCGCCATGTGGTAGTAGTTTGCTGGGCGTTAAAACCCAGCAAAAAACTACCGAGCATGCAGGAGCCTTACAACAGGCCGCCTACATGTTCATTATTTTTTACTTAAATGTAGAAGTTAATGAACAGGCGGTCTTTTGTTTTTGGAAAATTTACTCTTTCTCTGCTATACTTAATTTTATCTTAATAAATCTAAGTTTATGAAATTATCTTTTTTTGGGGCAGCGGGCGAAGTTACTGGTTCATGTAGTATGTTCACCGTGGGTGAAGATGCCTTTTTGGTAGATTGCGGTATGTTTCAAGGCGAGCAAACCAAAGAAGTAAAAAATAAAGAATCCCTTCCTTTTAATCCCGCTGAGTTAAAAGCGGTTATAATTACTCACGCCCATCTCGATCATGTCGGTCGTTTACCTGTGCTCGTTAAAAATGGCTATGAAGGGCATTTTTATGCTACAGCACCTACTATAGAGTTGGCCGAACTTATTCTGGAGGATGCGCTGCATATTATGATCTATAACCATCGCCACTCAGGCGCAGAATTGTTATATGATTCAGAAGACATTGCGCGCGTGATGGAAAGGTTTAAGCCTGTTGCTTATAAAGAAAAATTTTCATTAACCCCTACTGTTGCTTTTACGCTGCATGACGCAGGTCATATTTTTGGTTCTGCCTTTGTAGAAGTAGAGGCAGAAGGCAAGCGAGTAGTATTTTCTGGCGATGTGGGAAATGCTCATGTGCCGATCTTAAAGGATACGGAACCATTGCCAAAAGATATAGATCTGCTGGTCTGTGAATCTACGTATGGAAATCGTTTGCACGAAACAACGAGTAAGCGTCAAGAAATCCTTACTACTCTTATTTCCGAAGCAATTGCTCGAGGAGGAGTCCTTATGATCCCATCTTTTTCTTTGGAAAGAACGCAAGAGCTAATTTATGAACTAAACAATCTGGTAGACCGTCAGCACGTGTTGCCTCGTATTCCTATTTTTTTGGATAGTCCGCTGGCTATTAAAGCAACCAAAGTGTATTTAAAGTATCCAGAGTATTATGATGCTGAAGCAGAAAAATTATTAAAAAATGGTGATGATTTATTTGATTTTCCAGGCTTAGTAATGACCGAAACAAAAGAAGAATCAAAAAAAATTAATCAAACTCCTGGTCCAAAAATTATTATTGCTGGTTCTGGTATGATGAATGGTGGCAGAATTTTGCATCACGCCATTCGTTATTTATCAGACAAGAAAAATACGTTATTAATTATTGGGTATCAATCTGAAGGTACGCCTGGAAGAAAAATTTTAGATGGTCATTCGCCTGTTGAAATTATGGGAGAACGAGTAGCGGTCAATTGCCAAGTAAAAGCGATAGGTGCTCTTTCAGCTCATGCTGATCAGGAAAAATTGCTGGCTTGGATTGGGAGTGCTAAACCAAAAAAAGTAGTGCTTAATCACGGTGAAAAAAATGTTGCTGAAGTTCTAGCCAACAAATTACAAGGAGAGTTTGGGATAGAAGCTATACCTGCAGATTTTGAGCAAGAAATACAAATTTAATTTAAACAAAAAAAGATAATCTAAAAATTATCCCCAGGTCCCTGAAAAGGGACTTTTTTTGTTTTATTTTAGCCAAATAAAATGATGTGAGAAATGGTTTAAAATGTTGACTTATGTTTGAAAGTGGTATAAAATGGATTGTAGTGGAGTGAAGTGGGGAAAATATAGCTTACGTTCAAAAATCCTATCATTACGTATGTTCATTGGTGAATATAGTCACAACGTAGACGATAAAGGCAGAATGGCAATTCCTGCTAAATTTCGTCGTGAACTTAATAAGGGTGCAGTTGTTACTCGTGGTCTAGATAACTGTCTTTTTTTATATACCAAAACTGAATGGGAAAAATTAGCTGAAAAATTGGCAGCATTACCTATTAGTCAATCTAATACGAGAGCTTTTTCTCGTCTTATGCTTGCAGGAGCTATGGATGTGGAGTTGGACAAACAAGGACGAGTAATTTTACCAGAGTATTTGCGTACTTTTGCTGGAATTAAAAAAAGTTTAGTTATTGCAGGTTTGTATAATCGATTAGAAATTTGGGATACAGAAGTATGGAATAAATATAAAAATCAAACTGAAGCTGAAAGTGGCGCAATTGCCGAGAGAATGGGTGAGCTAGGGGTTTAATAATTCAACCTATGAAACATGTACCGGTATTACTAACAGAGACGATTGATTCTTTACAATTAAAACCTGGAATGAATGTTATTGATTGTACGCTCGGTGATGCGGGCCATAGCGAAGCGATGCTTGAGAAAATTTCTCCTCAGGGAAAATTGCTTGGTATAGATTTGGATCCAGAGGCTGTGTTACGAGCTAAAAGATTTTTATATCGTTTTGAAAATCAAATTCTGCTGGTAAGAGATAATTTTGCAAACCTAGAAGAAATCATGAGCAAAAATAATTTTTTGCAAGTAGATGCGATTCTTATGGATTTAGGCTGGTCTTCGCCTCAATTTGAGGAAAGAGGTAGAGGCTTTAGTTTTTTAACAGACGAGCCGCTTGATATGCGGTATGGTGTGGGTGAGATGTTAAAAGTTCAAGGTGAGGAAAGTGTAACAGCCGCAGATATTGTAAATTCTTATTCCGAAGATGAGCTCAATCGAATTTTTAAAACGTACGGAGAAGAAAAATTTAGTAGAGATATAGCTAGGGCAATAATGGTATATCGAAAAAATAAAAAAATAGAGAAAACAGCCGAATTTACCGAAATAATTTTACAAGTCTATAGAGAAAAATTGCATACTGAAAAAGAGGTTCCGTGGTTAGGTGGCTTGCACCCAGCTACAAAAATTTTTCAAGCGTTGCGCATAGAGGTAAACCGAGAGTTGGAAAGTTTAAAAAAAGTGTTACCTCAGGCAGTAGAAGCGTTGCAAAGTGGCGGGCGACTCTCAGTAATCACCTTTCATTCACTCGAAGATAGAATAGTAAAACAATATTTTAAATCAGTCGAACATAAAAAAATAAAATTAGTAAATAAAAAACCTATTATTGCCACCGAAGCAGAGCTAAAAAATAATAGCAAAGCTCGCAGCGCAAAATTAAGGGTTGTAGAAAAAATTTAATTTATATATATGTCACTCAAACGCCAAATTCAACACAAGTATCAAAATTTCAAATTTTCTATTCGCACTATTGCGGTGCCTGCTTGGGTTACCTCTCGAGCTATGCGTGTAGGACTATTTTTTACTATATTTTTATTTGGCACGGCCTATATCTTAAACATCACCGCCTCTGCTACAAGTGGTTATCAGGTAAGAGAGTTAGAAAAAAATACCCAATCATTAGAAATGGAAGTGCGTAAGTTAGAAGTAGAGATAGCCGATAATAGCTCTATTACAAGTATTGCTTCTCGATTAGAAAAGCTCGACATGACTGAAGCTACAAATATCAAACATGTAGCCATGAAAAGTAGTGTGGTTGCTAAGAATTAAAATTTATTAATTTAAAAAAATCCCTCTGAGTCAGAGGGATTTTTTATTAGCTTTTAATATGATATACTAATAGTAAATCATATTTACCATAGTCTGTATAAATTGGTATGGGAATTTTAATTTTGCAACGTCTATTCTTAGAAGCCATTTTGGATATTTTTTATTTTCCAATTTGGTGGTATAGCAAAGGCGCTCTCTATGCCATAAAAAAATGTTTTGGTTTTTTCAAACAGGGGAATGCAAATCTAGCCCCTGGTTTATGGCTGGCCAATTTATTTGTGCCAATGTTTGGTCAGTTTGATTGGGAAGGTCGTATTGTGAGCTTTTTCATGCGTCTTGTGCAAACTATTGTCCGTGCGTTTGGCCTTCTGATATGGCTCATATTTTGTTTGGCTTTATTTATTATGTGGCTATCTTTGCCAGTAGTAGTATTTTATGGACTTGTTTTTTGGTCTCATTCAAATTAGTTAAGGAGAGTTAGTATGGATTTCAAACAATCATCGCCGCTTAATATATTGCCCTGTACTGTATGCCAATATGGCAGTCTGAGTAATATAAAAAAATGTGCCCAATGCAAGGGGATGTCTATTGGGTTTGCTCAGCGTGGGCTGTGGTTATATTGGAATTATCCACTTACTAGATATCATTTGGCTCTCCAGACTGGCAGAAGAATCCTAAACCGAGTGCGACTAATAACTGCGTTTGTGCTCTGGCTGAATGCTTGGATTTGGATGGGATTTTTAATATATAAACAGAATCATAATTATAGGACGTTGCTTGATCCGCTTCAGTGGGATGATTTTTTGAGTAGTATAAATAATTGGGCTGTATTTTTATTTTGGTTTGGTGTGGCAACCTTATTATATATATGGTATCGAATTATTAGAAAAAAAGAAGCGGTTGGAAACCCAAAGCTATTTACATATAATTATAAAAATAAAAATGAGAATGAGAGTGATGCTATTAACCTTCAATCTTGGGCAGCTGTGCAAAAAATTTCTCGAAGAAAAAAATGCAATATTGCAGACTCTTTCACCGATGAAGCGTTGGCGGTGCTCGCCAAAACATACCGATTTGCTGATAAAAATAGAATTAAAGAATTAAGGCCTGAGCATTTATTCTATAATTTATTGTCGTTTAACAGGATTAGTAATATTTTTATCAGATTAGGAATTCCAGCCAGTGCGTTGCAGAAAGAATTAGAGACAATGTTGCAGGTAGATAAAAAACAAACTGCGTATAAAGGTGTGGCACCTGTTGTCCCTGTTGATTTTTATCAGATTATTTTTAAGGCCTATGAAGAGGCATACTTAGCCAAGCAAGATTATATAAGTGTAACTGAGTTATTGCTTGTTACGCTCAAAGAAAATCCCGCTTTGGCAGAAGTGCTGTTTAATTTCGATATTACTGAGCGTCAAATTACAAATGTAATTGAATGGGCGAGAATGAAAGAGAAAATGTATCGCGATTATATAAAATTTGCAAAGGCAGCGAGTCATCATTCAAAATATGGTATGGATAAGGCTATGACTGCCTTGGCAACGCCGTATTTAAATAGTTTTAGCTCCGATGTTACTATGTTGGCGCATTATGGTCAGTTAGAAACTTGTGTTGCTCGTACGAGCGAAATTGATGAAATTTTTCAGATTATTGAGGGTGGTCAGAGTAACTTGTTGCTTGTTGGTGATCATGGTGTTGGCCGAAAAACTATTATCGAAGGTATTGCACAAAGCATGATTGAAGACGAGGTCCCTGATGCCTTAAAAGATAAAAGATTGGTTCGATTAAGTGTTTCGGCGCTTTTATCTGGCACTACTCCAGAAGGGGCAGTAGAACGATTGCGTCGAATTATGGAAGAGATGTCTCGCGCGCGCAACGTGGTGTTGTTTATTAATAATTTACATGAGTTAATTGGTGTTTCTGTTGGAGAGGTGGGTAGTCTTGATATCGCTGGCACACTCGCTGAATTTTTGAATAATAAAAGATTTTTAGTTGTTGCTACGACTACGCCCGAAGATTATTCACAGCATTTTTTGGCTTCATCGGTTCGGGATGTTTTTGTTAAAGTTGATATTGCCGAAATGAATCAGGATCAAGCAATTCAAGTGCTTGAATCAAGAGCGGGCATTTTGGAATATAAACAAAATGTATTTTTTTCGTATTCTGCCATAGAAAAATGTGTTGAGTATGCTGCGAAATTTTTTCATGAATCTTTTTTGCCTGGCAATGCTTTGGAACTGCTTACTGAAGCGGCTGCGTTTACTCATAATAAAAAAGGTTCTCATACTATTGTTACTAAAGAAGAGGTGGCAGCAGTTGTTACTGAAAAAACAAAAATTCCACTTTCTGCTATATCGAGCAATGAATCTGATAAGCTTATGCGTCTAGAGGAAGAAATGCGAAAGCGGGTGATTGGACAAGAAGAAGGCGTGAGTGCAGTGGCTAATGCATTGCGCCGGGCCAGAGTAGAAATGCGGTCTAGTAAAAGACCTATCGCAAGCTTTTTATTCTTGGGCCCAACTGGTGTTGGAAAAACAGAGCTTGCCAAAACAATTGCCGACATATATTTTGGTGGTGAGCACATGATGATTCGTTTGGATATGAGTGAATACCAGGAAAAATCCAGTATTTATAGGCTTATTGGTATGCCTGGTGCTAAAGGTACAGGCATATTAACGGAAGCAGTGCGCAAAAGTCCGTTTTCTTTGGTGCTCCTTGATGAAATAGAAAAAGCTGATCCTGATGTACTCAATCTATTTTTACAAGTAATGGATGATGGTCGGTTGACTGATAGTGCTGGCCATGTTTTTGATTTTACTAATGTGATCATTATTGCCACTTCTAACGCAGGCACTGCTTTTGTCCAGGAGCAAAATAGAAAAGGAATGTCACACGAAGAATTACTCAATCAGTTATTGCATACAGAACTTAAGCAGTATTTTCGACCAGAATTTTTAAACCGATTTGATGGCGTTGTGTTATTTAATGATTTAAAACGTGAAGATATCAAAAAAATCTCCGCACTCATGTTTGCTCGTATTGCTCAAGATATAGAAAGTAAAGGTATAACACTGGTTGCTACCGATGAAGCCTTAGAATTTTTAGCCGACGCTGGTTTTGATCCAGAATTTGGTGCCAGACCGATGCGACGGGCTTTGCAAGAGCGAGTAGAAAATAAGATGGCTGAATTGTTTTTACAAGGTAAAATAAAAAGAGGAAGTACCGTAACTATTGGAGCTGGTGGCGCTATTCTGGTAGAATAATACAAAAATTTTGTGCTTTATTTTGTAATTACATTTTTATTATCGGTAGCGTTAACCTTTCTGGTGAGAAAGGTGTCTTTGCGACTTGGTATTGTAGATCGTCCAGATGGAGAGCGGCACCTGCATGCAAAGCCAACACCGCTGTTGGGTGGGGTGGCTATTTTTGTTTCATTTTGGTTAGTCGTTCTTTATTTGATATTGTATCATCCAGTTCAAGGTATTGATAGGATAGCTAATTCTTTGGGGTTGGCCCTACTTTCTTCGTTTATCCTCATGCTCATTGGTATTGCCGATGATATTCGTCCTTTTTCGGCTCGAGCTCGTTTGGGAATGGTTGCTGCGGCTATTCTAATTAGTTCGCTGTACCCCTGGATTGCAAAAATAACGAACCCTTTTGGGGGGTATATTGAAATTACAGAGTTGTTAAGCAAAGTCATTGTATTTTTTTGGTTTTTAGGAATGACGTATACAACCAAAATACTAGACGGTTTAGATGGTTTGGCTACGGGCATTGTTTCTATTGGAGCTTTTGTCATTGTTCTTCTTACATCAGTCACTAAATTTTATCAGCCAAATGTTAGTTTGGTATCCTTAGTTTTTTTGGCAGCCTGTCTTGGTTTTCTAGTTTTTAACTTTTATCCAGCTAAAATATTTTTGGGAGAAAGTGGCAGTATGTTTATTGGTTTTATGTTGGCAGTTCTGGCAATTATCGGTGGTGGCAAACTAGCCACAGCCCTCCTTGTTATGGCTATTCCGATGCTCGATTTATTACGGGTAATATTTATTCGGTTGCGCCGAAAGCAGCCGTTGTTTGTTGGGGATAGAGAGCATTTGCATTTTCGACTTGTAGATTCTGGTTTTAGTCAGAGAAAAACAGTTATCGTTTTGTATATTTTATCTTTTTTGTTTGGTTTAACGACTTTGTTTTTACAAAGTCTGCAAAAATTTTATGCACTTTTGTTTCTAGTTGTAATTATGGCTATTTTGAGTCATATTATTGGTAAGAGAACAATATAAATTATTACTACTATGGGTGAATCTAAAGTTTTTAAAACATGGCATCTTATTTTGTTGGCAGCGCTGGTTCTAATAGCAGCAGGTCATAAAATTTACGGATCTTTGTGGGTTAAAGGAACTGTAAGTATTGCTGGCAAGGACGTGCGAGTTTTGATAGCCGATACATATAAACACCGTTTGCAAGGGTGGAGTGGTAAGAAAGACATGGGAAAGTATGGCGGGATGTTATTTGTATTCCCTGATGCTAATCGTCATGCTATGGTAATGAGAGATATGTACTTTCCATTAGATATAGTTTGGATAAATGGAGAGACTGTTGTCGATATTGCCCCTAACCTGGCTCCAGAAGCGGGTATAGCAGAGGAAAATTTGATTGTTTACCAGGCCCGAACTACCTCGACACTCGTTTTAGAGTTGCCAGCTGGGTTTATGGCTCAAACTGGTTTAAAAATAGGGGATAAGGTCCAGATAGTCAAAGACTAAAAGCCATGGTGATTTGGGGTTGACATATTATCACTTTTAATATATACTACGCCCATTATTCTTTTCTCATAATTTTTGATATATCATTTGTAATATGTTCGCAGTAATTGCTACCGGTGGAAAACAATATTTGGTTAAGACTGGAGATGTTCTAAAAATAGAAAAATTACCAACCGAAGAAGGTTCTAAAGTGGTTTTTGACAAGGTCTTACTTACTGCCAATGATGACGGTACTGGTGTAAAAATCGGTCAGCCATACTTGGAAGGTGTAACTATCGAAGCTGTGCTTGAAAAACAAGGCAAAACCCGTACTTTGCGTGTAGAGAAATTTAAGCGTAAAGTTCGTTATCATAAAGTACATGGCCAAAGACAGAGATTCAGCCAAGTAAAAATTGCCTAAGATATAATTTTAAAACAAAAAATTCCGAGCATATCGGAATTTTTTGTTTTTATTTAACTGTTCTATTTTTTATGGCACTGCCAAGTGTGATTTCGTCCGCATATTGCAGATCGCTACCCATAGGTAAGCCGCGCGCCAAGCGAGTGATTTTAAGATTCGGGTTTTTTTCTTTTAATCTTTTTTCTAAAAATAACATGGTAGTTTCTCCAGATAAGTCCGGGTTGAGGGCAAGGATTACTTCGGTAATTTTATTAGGATTCTCTATCCTGGTAAACAACTCTTTGATTTTTAATTTATCGAGCTCTTCTTGTCCAGATTCTACGAGGCCACGGAGTACGTGGTATAGACCTGTAAAAGCACCAGTTTTTTCTATAATCGGAATATCTTGTGGCTCGCTCACTATACAGAGTAGTGATTGCTCTCTGTTCTTGTTGTTACAGATAGAACATGGATTATGGTCGCTAAAATCCCAACACAATTCACAGCTTTTTACATTTTCAATTAACTCTTTTAATGAAAGTGTAATTTCTGCTACTTCTTTTTTCCCAGATTTGAGAAGATAAAAAACAAACCGTTCGGCAGTACGATGGCCAACCGTAGGAAGTTTACGAAAAGAATTAATTAAATTTTGAATTGATTTTGAGTACATGTAGAAGTGTTAGAGGGTAAGATTGGTTTATTTGTTTGAAAACAAACCTTCCATACCGCCCATCTCCTGCATTTTGCTGGCCATGATTCTCTGCATTTTTTTAATAGCATCACCATGAGCATCTTTAATAGCGTTTTGTAATTTTTCTTTTTTGGCAGGGTTTAGAAGTTCTTCATCGATAGCAACGCCAGTTAATTGGAAATTGCCATCCATGGTGAGTGTTACGCCGCCAGTACCCACGGTAGTAGATTCTCCTGCTAGAGATTCTTGTAATTTTTTACCCTGATCTCGAAGGTCTTTGAATTGTTTGAGTTTTGAAAATACAGACATATATATAATTAAATTAATTAATACGTGTTTTTTACATTGGTGGATCTGCTAATCCGTGGCTAGGACTAAAAGCTGATTTTGGTTTGAGTGCTGGTGGTATAGCTGGAACAGGCGCAGCGGTGTTTGCATTATTATATTGGGTAGAGATACTTCGAAATGAAGCACGCTGTTCATCAAAAAATGTGCGTACCATGCCAGTTGGACCGTTACGGTGTTTGGCGATATGAATTTCGGCAATATTTTTTTCGTCTGGAGGAATGTCCTCGGGTCGGTAGTTACGATCTGCAGCTTTTCGGTAGATAAATAATACCACATCCGCATCCTGCTCGATAGATCCAGATTCGCGCAAGTGAGATAGTTTAGGGATAGCTGGTGTGCTTGCTTCTACCGTACGAGAAAGCTGTGACAGGGCAAGTACAGGTATGTTTAATTCACGAGCAATACCTTTTAAACCTCTGGTAATTTCGGCAATTTCCTGTACACGGTTTTCTATGCTACCACGAGATTCCATAAGCTGTAAGTAGTCGATAACAAGTAGACCAAGCCCATGCTCCATTTGCAGGCGTCGAGCTTTGGTGCGGATCTGCATGATGTTATTGTTAGGAGCATCATCAATAAAAATAGGCGCTTCTGAAAGCACACCCATAGCATGTCCGATACGAGGAAAATCATCATCTTCTGGCCTGTCGCTTAAGCGGCCAGTGCGCATTTTCCATAAGTCTACATTAGCTTCGGAACAGAGTAGGCGGTCTACGAGCTGCTCTTTACTCATTTCCAAAGAAAACAATCCGACGGATACTTTTCGTTTTACACCCACGTGTCGCACAATATCGAGGGCAAAAGAGGTTTTACCGACACTTGGGCGGGCAGCCAAGATAATAAGGTCAGATTTTTGAAAACCAGCAAGCAGAGCATCTAAATCGGGGTAGCCAGTTGGAACACCGCGCAATTGCCCTTTGTTTTTATGAAGTTCATCTATTCTATCAAAGGCATCATTTAATACGCTTCGAATCGGGCTAAAGGTTTGTTTCATGTAGTTTTGTGAAACGCCAAATAGCTCTCTTTGCGCTTGGTCAAGGAGGGTGTCTAGTTCTTCGTTTTCTTCGTATCCGAGCTTGGAAATTTCGTGAGCTGCGCCAAGTAAACGGCGTCTCGTAGCTTTTTTATGAACAATGTTAGCGTAATTTACAACATGTGCTGCCGTAGGTACGGTATTGGTAAGGGAGACAAGATAGCTATAACCACCAGCCTGTTCTAGTTGGTTTTTTTCTGCTAACCGATTGCTGAGTGTAAGAAGATCGATTGGGTCATTTTTTTGATATAGTTCCAAAATAGCTTCAAAAATTTTGGCATGGGCATTTTTATAGAAATCTTCTGACTGAACAATGTCAGCAATTTTAAGCATGGCATCTTTATCTAGCAAAACAGAGCCCAAAAGAGACATTTCAGCTTCCAGGCTTTGAGGTGGAACTTTTTCCAGTTGCGTAATGTCTTGACTCATACAGAAGTTTTTGAATAGTGCGTATATCTTAATCTAAGCACTTTTTTTTGGCAAGAAAAATTGAATAGAATCTGTTAGTAGTTAGGGGATAAGATGTGCAAGGCTAATCAGGGGCGTGTAGCCATGCTTCTGATTTTTGCATTTTTGACCCTTCTTAACGTTCTGCCTTCTAAAACGAGGTAGGATTTTAGAAGGGTTGTTTAATTTTATATAATTTTATATACTGAGACAGTAGATATACAACATGTGATGTACCTTATTTTTTTCCTAGTGTATGTATTAGTGTTTGGTTATCTTGCCTCTTTTATTTTAGGCAAGTTTTTTGGTTTTACTAATAATTTTTCCAAAAGAGTATTGGGAATTTTTTCTGTTTTTGTTAGTTTGGGATGGTTTTCTGGAGCAGCAATTTTATTTGTACCATTGCATGTTTGGGTTTGGGTTGGAATTTTTGTTTTAAATTCTTTATTTTATTTTTTCTTGGCTCGTTGGGCAAAGAAAAGAGAGGGTGTTGCGAATACAGTTTCTTATAATGATGAACTGGGCGGGGAGTGGCTTTCAGGTGACAAAAGCCTTGCTTTATTTTTTTTAGTGCTTATGTCGGTTGGTTTTTACCTCCTTTATAACTCGAAGAGTGGTGCTGTATTACTTACACCGTGGCAAACTATCAATTCAACGTATATTATTATTTTTCTTCTTTCAACCTGTGCGCTTGGCTTGCTTATTTTTTCTAAATTAAAAACAACCACTATACTACTATTTGTAGTTCTGCAAACTTTTTTATTACACAGCTATTTACCTGCCTCACATACGCTCATTTATGGCGCTGATGGGTGGAGGCATATAGCCAATGAAGCGCGGTTTCAAGAAGGCAAGGGCTTCCTCGAAGCAAAACTTTCACCGCCAAAAGATAGTTCAGTGCCAACAGTCAATATAGCAGGTGTTGGATCAAAAATTGGCCAACTCTCATATAGTAGTTTTTGGTCTACCAACGTACTGCTTGCCAAGATTTTTAATCAGAATCTAATCGTAATAACAAAATGGTTTTTACCTATTGTTTGGTCGTTGGTTTTTCCATTAGTTTTATTTGAACTTGTTATAGTATTGGGCCTGAGTAGAAAAAAATCTTTATTTATTTCGTGGCTTAGTTTGTTGCCGTTTGCCTGGCATGCAGCAGGTGCATTTAGTCTACCTGTTAACTTTGGTTTGCTTATCTGGCTATTTTTAATAACGCTCATTTTAAAAAGAATCAACGCGCCTCGCACAGAGCAAATACCAATACTCGTTTTAGTGGGGGTAGGTTTAATTTTTGGCTATGCGCTCTATTTTATTTTATTTTGGTTTGCATGGTTTGTGGCCGAAGTTTTTATCTATATCTCTTCGAGAAAAGAAAAATTATTAATTAATTTTCGGTTCGTGCCTGTGCTTATAGCAATAGGTGCTATGGCTCTTATTCCAATTATAGAATTTATATTTGGTTATAGTAGTTTTGATAGGCATATATATTGGTTCGATCAGGCGAAGCAACTCGTGGGGAACATATCTGGTTTTTATTTGGCACAGGGTCCGCGTGCACACGATATTGTGTTTGGCAATATTATTTTTAACCAAACTCCTGCCTCTGCTTTTGTACCAACTGTCATTACATATTGGCGATGGTGGATTGTGGTGTTTGCTGTAAGTTTTTTTATCATATCTGTATATGGTTTTATAAAAATTTGGCAAAAGAAACAGAGTATTTTTGATTGGCTGCTTGTTATTGCTGCCACCTGTATTGGTGGATACTTTATTACTAATTATTTTTTAACAGGGTCTCATATTTTGGCCAGACGATTAGATGGGGTGGTTGTTTTATTTTTATTAATGCTATTTTGTTATGGTTTATTTGGTATTTTTAGGCAGTCTGTGAAATATTACTGGCGTGTCTTGGGTTTATTTGTATTTTCGGTAGCTATCTCTGCTTCGTATTCTTTGGGTCCTGATACAAACACGGTAAGCGTCAATCAGTATCAAGCAGCGCAGCATGTCTGGGATCAAGAAAAAAATAATTCTCAAAAATGTGTTTTGGGCGATACGTATCCCTTGCTTGCCCTCGAAGCTATTTCGGCAAAAGAAGTTATCGGAGGAAATTTTCCGATAGATGCTAATTTTGGTCAGCCAGAACGGGTAGAATTATTTGCGCAAACAAGTGTGGCTATTAATGAACAGCTGCTTAGTAGGGCAGGTCAGCTTACACAATCAGATCATTGTTGGTTTATTGGCAGTACTGATAATTTTAAAAAACAAGGAATTTTAAGTACAGGTGATTTTAAAATTTTTGATGACACAGCAGTGGTGCGATATAATATTTATTAATAAAAAAATTTATTATGGATGATTGCCTTTTTTGTAAAATCGTTGTTGGACAAATTCCAAGCCACAAAGTATACGAAGATCAACATGTCTTGGCTTTTTTAGATATTTTCCCCTGTACCAAAGGACACACCGTTTTAATTCCAAAAAAACACGTCGCTACCTTGTGGGATATTAATACCGAAACTTTTGAACTTGTAGCTGCAGGTTTGCAAACAGCTGCTGGCAAAGTGCAAGCAATACTTAAGCCAGATGGTATGAATATAGGTCTAAATAATGGTAAGGCTGCAGGGCAGGCTGTAGGTCATATGCACTGGCATATTTTACCGCGCTGGGAAGGGGACGGGGGAGGCAGTATGCATTCCATTATCCGCAATGATAAGGGTATTGATGTAAAAGAAGTGGCAAAATTGTTTCTTTAAAAATATTTATGTCTACTATAAAAAAAGTGTCTTCAGAAATTATTCATAAAAATCCGTGGTGGGAATATAAAAGTGATAAAATTATTAGGTCAGATGGTTCGGAAGGGGAATATGCTTATATTGAAACTCCTGGGAATAGTATAGTTGTACCAGTGCTTGATGACGGGCGTTTAATTTTGGTTAGGCAATATAGATACTTAAATGAAAAGTGGAGCATAGAGTTTCCTGGTGGTGGTATACATGCGGGCGAGTCACCTTCGGACGGTGCAAAAAGAGAATTGCTTGAGGAGTCTGGGTATAGTACTGAAAATCTAATTAAAATTGGAAATTTTGAGCCTTCTGTCGGTGTGATAAAAGATATGTCGCACGTGTTTATTGCCAATGAGCTATCTTTGGTCAAAGCGCCGCAATCAGATATTTTTGAGCATACTGAGGTTATTTTGCGCAGAGTCGATGAATTTGAAGAAATGATAAAGCGTGGCGAAATTTGGAATGGGCAGACGCTTGGAGCATGGACGATGGTAAGAAATTTAATTCCAAGTAATTTGTAAAATTTATTTTTTATCGAATTGTGCCAAGCCGTATTATATGGTACAATTTTGATATTAAATTAGGGTGTAGTATATGGATGCTCATAGTGAAAGTAACGAAAGGAAACCTGTTTCTCTAGATAACACTAATACAGAGATCAATTTTTTTGCGTCTACAAATTTTCGCAATACTAATCGTAAATTTGGTATCAAGCTCGATGATCGTCGTCGCCATATGTATGTGGTTGGAAAAACTGGTATGGGCAAGACAACGCTTCTGGAGAATATGGTGCTTAACGATATCTATGCAGGGCATGGCGTAGGAGTAGTGGATCCTCATGGAGACTTTGCCGAAAAAATTATCGATTATATTCCTCCCAATCGTATTAATGATGTTGTTTATTTTAACCCATCGGACATTGATTATCCGATCGGTTTTAATATTTTAGAAACTATCGATCCTCGCTATCGTCATTTGGTAGCTTCGGGTCTTATGGGTGTATTCAAAAAAATATGGCCAGATGTGTGGAGCGCGCGTATGGAATATATTTTGAATAATACCTTGCTTGCGTTACTCGAATTTCCAAATACTACACTTCTTGGTATTAATAGGTTGCTTGCCGATGATGCGTATCGTAAGCGAGTAGTGCGCAACCTTAAAGATCCGGTGATTCGTTCTTTTTGGGAAACAGAATTTGCTGGCTATAACGATCGGTATAAGCAAGAAGCAGTCGCTCCAGTGCAAAATAAAATTGGTCAGTTTTTATCTGCTTCAGTTATTCGTAATATTGTGGCTCAGGTTAGGTCTCGTATCAATATACGAGAAATAATGGATACCAAAAAAATATTTATCATGAACCTCTCAAAAGGTAGAATTGGTGAAGATAATTCTCGTCTGTTGGGTGGTATGCTTATTACCAAAATTCAGCTTGCAGCCATGGAAAGAGTCGATACTATAGAAAAAGACCGTAAAGATTTTTTCTTATACGTAGATGAGTTCCAAAATTTTGCTACAGAAAGTTTTTCTAATATCTTATCCGAAGCCCGTAAGTATCGCCTGGATCTTATCATGGCCCATCAGTATATGGAGCAGCTAGATGAGACAGTGCTTGCAGCGGTAATCGGTAACGTTGGTACGCTTGTTACGTTTAGAGTAGGTTCAACTGATGCCGAAATTTTAGCCAAAGAATTTGCGCCTACTTTTTTGGAAACAGATTTGGTAAACCTTACCAAATTTCAAATTTATTTAAAATTGATGATCGACGGTGTAGCATCGCAGCCATTTTCAGCAAACACATTATCTCCAATTAATTTATCTACAGGTAGTCTCGAAAAAGTTGTTCGTGTTTCTCGAGAACGATATGCAACTAATAGAGAAAATATAGAAGATAAAATAATGCGTTGGACTGGTATAGACAGCAAAGGCTCTGATGCCGATGCAGAAGATGGAAGTGATGATAGAGATGAAGATTATACCGAAGATGAAGAAGGAATGCCTGTTAGAATTACACCAATTAAAAAAGAAGTGCCAGAGCCAGTCGAACCTCCTCCGCCAGTGCCACCACCAAGTAAACCAGCCGTTGTAACAGCTCCCCCTGTTGCGCGAGAACCAGAAAAAAAACCAGAACCAGTTGTGCCTCAAAAACCAAAACAAGATCAACCAAAACCACAATCACAGCCGCAATCTGGCAGAAATGATAATAACAAAAAAAACAACAATAATCAGAATAATCAAAATAATAATAAAAACAAAGATAGAGATCGCAATAGAGATCGAAATAAACAGCAAAATTCTGAAAAGAATAAAAAACCTTTGGACATTAGGCAGAGTACGCCTGTTGCGCTTGTTGATGCAGGTCAAAAAGGAATTAGCTTGTCTCAAGCTATGCAAACAAACAAACAGGCAGTACCTGTTTCAGAACCTTTTAAATTTAATAACCCGCAGATGGGTGTAGTTCAAGAGGTGCAAGAGGTATATGACGAACCAAAAAATAGTGAGCAGGAGAGTGTTTTGGTGCCAGTCTCAGCAGAACCTGTTATTAGTCAGTCTGCCCCAATTTACGAGGAAAAACGAGAAGAAGCCCAAGTTAAGCCAATTCCACCCTCAAATACACAAGATGTTTCAGAGGCAGTAAAAGGGCATAGTCGACATAGTAGCGGGCATATTCCTCCAAACAAAGTGGTAAAAATTGACGATAGTGCTGTTTAGCCGGTTGCTTGGCGGGGTTGACAAAAGAGCAAAATAATGGTATAATTTTTTTTATAAAAATTGGGCAACAACCGTTCCCAAAATAGGTCGAATTAATCAATCTCAAAAACCATTTTGGGAACAAAAAGTACAAAAAACATATGGCATTCGATGGAACAAGACAAATGTATAATGTGGATTTAACTTGCGCTAAATGCGGTAACCACATCTCTCAATTGCCTTTTGAGCCAAAAGGAGATCGCCCAGTTTATTGCTTTGACTGCAATAAATCTTTCCGCCAAAATCGTACAGATGACCGCGGACACGGTGGCCCTCGCGCTCCAAGACAAATGTACAGCGTTAACGTACAGTGCGCTGAATGTGGAACCCAGATTTCGGAATTACCATTCCAACCATCTGGAGACAAGCCAGTTTACTGCAGAAACTGCATGATGGCTCGCAGAAATTCCTAATTAAGAATTTTTAAACAAAAACACCGTCGAGAAATCGATGGTGTTTTGTTATTGAAATTTTTAGCTAATTCTGGTATGTTTCTGTTATGCAAAATAAAAACAATAAAAAAATAAAAGTGCTTGTAGCTATGTCTGGTGGCGTAGACTCTTCGGTCGCGGCCGCTCTTTTGGTATCCCAAGGATATCAGGTAACTGGTGTTTTTGTTGTTAATTATGAAGAAGAAAATACAACCGATATCAAATGTTGGACAGGGGACTATCAAGACGCTTTGCGTGTAGCTGCCCATATTGGTATTCCGCTCGTGCGTTGGGATTTTAAAAAAGAATACAAAAAAAACGTTTTAGATTATATGTACGCCGAATATAGATTGGGGAGAACGCCTAATCCAGACGTGTTATGTAATAAATTTATTAAATTTGGTGCTTGGCTTGCCAAAGCCACAGCCCTTGGTTTTGATAAGCTGGCTACTGGCCATTATGCCAAGATTGGTGGGCAACTAGCAAAATCAAAAAATAGTACAATTAAATTACTGCAAGCAAAGGATGATAACAAAGACCAGACATATTTCTTGCACCAGTTAAATCAGGGGCAGTTGGCATATACGCTCTTTCCTTTAGGGAATTATACCAAACCTCAGGTGCGAAAATTGGCACAAAAATTTGGCTTGCCAAATGCAGAAAAAGAAGAAAGTATGGGGATTTGTTTTATAGGTGAAGTGCCGATGAAAGAGTTCTTAATGAAAGAAATAAAAACAAAAAAAGGAGATATTATGCTTAGCAGTGGCGAAAAAATAGGAGAGCACGATGGTCTCTCTTTTTACACTATTGGCCAAAGAAGTTTGGGGATAAAGACAGATTTAAACAGGCCCCTCTATGTAGTAGATAAAAAAGAAAATACTAATACCGTTGTAGTTGGTTATGAAGATGATCCGTTATTATATAAAAAAGAGGTAGAAATAGACGATATAAATTGGGTGGCCGAGCAAGAACCAGTGTTTCCTTTGGTATGTCAGGTCCGTTTGCGTCATCGACAATCTTTGCAGAAAGTAGTGGTAGATAAGCAAGATAAAAAAATAATGTTAAAGTTTGCCGAGTCTCAGCGCGCAATAACTCCAGGCCAGTTTGCAGTATTTTACAAAAAAAATGAATGTTTAGGCGGGGGAGTGGTAAAATAAAGCACTCTTGAATTTCCTTAGTATTATTGCTATTATTTAAATAGAAAATATGAATTTTATTACGAAAAATCAGGATAATTCACGCGCTCTGCGACTGGGATATATTGCCTTTGCTTTGGCTATAGCTGTGCTCTATGACCTCTTTTTTTGGCAACAAGAAATCGGGGTCGCTTTTCCGTTGTTTGTAGTTATATATTTGGTGGGTTTTCTGCTTATTTCTGTATTAACCAATCAATTCCGCCAGCGCTGGCCGCTAGCTTTGCTTTTGCCAATAGTAGTGCTAAGTATTAATACTATTTTATATAGCAATAACCTCGTGCATTTGCTGGTTACTAAAGTAGTTTTTTTGTTATCAATCGTTTTTTCTTTGTTGGTCACCCTTGCCAATCCGCATAGACATCCATTCTCATTTCGCCAGATACCTTTGCTTCATAGTATAGATTTGCCGTTTACCAAGTGGAATCAGATGTATATGGATTTGTTCCGTTGGAAAGGAGAAGCTGATAAAGATATAACGCGTAAAGTGGCGATTGGTCTTATTATTTCGCTACCAATTTTGTTTATTTTCACCATTCTCTTCATGCAGGCAGATGCTGTATTTTCACAGTGGTTTAATAATATATTTGATCTTACTAACGAAATTTCATTGCAAGGGCTGTGGAGAGTGGTGCGGGCGATTATTTTTACAATTTTTATTGGCAGTTTTTTCTATTGTGTTTTTTCCGATGGTCACGAGCTTGGGCACAAAGAGCAGTCTGTCATGAGGTTTGATCGGATTATTACTGGGGTTGTGTTAGGGCTGGTAAATATTTTGTTTTTGATTTTTGTGACTATACAGTTTAAGTATTTGTTTGGCTCAGCTAGTTTTGTTTTTGAAAACGGCCTGGCTTATGCCGAATATGCTCGTAAAGGATTTTTTGAATTGGCCTGGGTAGTGGCGCTGGCAGCGTTTATGATAATTGCGGTATACCGTTCATTTGTGCGTCATGGCATTTCCAAAATAATTACCGCCTTACAAATAGTGCTTGTAGCTCAGGTGGGAGTAATAGCTATATCTGCCCTCAAACGCATGTATCTGTACCAAGAAGTCTATGGTTTTACCGTACTGCGATTGTATGTAGAATGGGCGATTTATCTGGTGCTGCTATTACTGGCATTTACAATTGTTAGTTTGCTACTAAAAATTTCATTTAGAAAGTTTTGGTATGTTAATTTAGCCGTTGGCGTTCTTGCATTTACAGTAGTTGCTACTATCAATGTTGATAAAATGATCGCTAAAGAAAATATTGATCGCTTTCTACGGCAGGGAAAGGAGTTGGATTTGTTATACTTTGAGCGTCTTTCCACTGATATTTTGCCGGTATTTCATCAATTATTAAATCAGGAAAACTTTAATAAATTTTCTGCCACAGATCAGCTGTATATCGCGGGAATTTTCAAGCAAAAAATTGGATCTATTGCCAAGCGGGATAGTTGGCGTGAATGGCATATTGGTGATGCTAAAAATAGATATTTTACTATTGCTCCAGATCCAGATTACTTTAACTATATAAACCGGTTACAGGCTGCAGAGGCAGAATATACAAACATTGAAGCCCGAGCTGCTTCAGTTCAGCTGCCTTCATGCGAGTTGTATAAAGGTATTGATCCAAGTCCGTTTATGATGAGACGTTGTTTTGCGACTGTTGTGAATGGAAAAAGTTATGTTTATGTACTTGATGTAATGAAAAATTCCTTACCTCTTCCAGAAGGTAGTAAAAATATAACAGGAGTTGGAGATATTCAGTATACCCCAAGTTTTTTTGTGTATGAGAAAGCTACGAGTACCGATCCTGGTATAGTTACGTACCGTCAGGTATATAAGAAATCATTACCTGTCTACCTCGCTAAGGATTATACTTTTACTCAAATTCCACTTCATGTATTTTTAGCAGACGGCAGGGTTCTTGAAAAAGCGCCAAAAGAAAAAAGACATTACGCATACAATCTGGTAAATACTAACAATCAATTTAATTTAGTACGATCGGGTCCTTTAGAAAAATAATTATATGATCACCTCACACGAACTCCGCCAAAAATATTTAGACTTTTTCAAATCAAAGGGCCATGCCATTATTAGCTCTGCTTCGGTTGTGCCTGATAACGACCCAACAGTGCTTTTTACTACAGCTGGTATGCATCCACTTGTCCCATATTTAATGGGTCAAAAGCATCCAAGTGGTACCAAACTTGCTAATATTCAAAAGTGTATTCGTACTCAAGATATTGATGAAGTGGGAGATAATCGCCATGATACTTTTTTTGAAATGTTAGGTAATTGGTCGCTCGGAGATTACTTTAAAAAAGAAGCTATTACGTGGAGTTGGGAATTTTTAACTTCCAAAGATTACTTAAGTATTGATAAAAATAAATTAGCTGTAACTGTCTTTGCTGGTGACGCAGATGCTTCAGTAGATAGTGAATCTGCCGAAATTTGGAAATCGCTCGGTGTGCCAGAAAATAGAATTGGCTATTTGCCAAAGAAAAATAACTGGTGGGGACCAGCGGGAGTAACTGGCCCATGCGGACCAGACACAGAAATGTTTTACTGGAAAGGAGAAAGTGAGTTGCCTCCAGAAAATAGTAACCCTGCCACCGATGAAGATAATTGGTTAGAAATTTGGAACGATGTCTTCATGCAGTATTTTAAAAAAGCAGACGGAACATTTGAGCCGCTACAGCAAAAAAATGTAGATACTGGCATGGGTCTTGAGCGTACCCTTATGGTCTTAAATGGCTTTACCGACGTCTTTCAGATAGATACATTTTGGCCGCTTATCAAAAAAATCGAAGAAATTTCTGGTCGTATTTATATGGAAAGCAATGACGTTACTCGCTCAATGCGCGTGATTGCGGATCATATTCGTACTGCCACCATTATAATGGGCGACGATAAAGGTATTGCCCCAGCTAACGTAGATCAGGGCTATATTGTGCGTCGTCTTATTCGTCGGGCGGTGCGTCATGGTCGCACACTAGGAATCAAAGAAAATTTTTGTACCGCCATTGCCGAAGGAGTGCTTGTTATTTTTGCTGATGTTTATCCAGAATTAGTACGTAATAAAGAATTTGTCATGCTCGAAATGGCAAAAGAAGAAAGTAAATTTAGAAACACAATTGAGCAAGGCCTCAAAGAATTCGATCGTTTAATGGGCGAGCTCCAATTATTTTTTGAAAAAACAGGGGAAACACTCAAGCAGATTTCTGGGAAACAAGCATTTAAATTATATGATACCTATGGTTTTCCGCTTGAGATAACCCAAGAGTTGGCTAATGAGCGGGGCCTTATGGTAGATGTAAATAGTTTTGAAGAAGAATTTAAAAAACACCAAGAATTATCACGCGCAGGATCTACGCAAAAATTTCATGGCGGATTGGCTGATCATTCCGAAATTTCTACAAGGTATCATACAGCTACTCATTTATTGCATGCTACGCTTATCAAAATTCTTGGTCCTCATGCTACGCAGCGTGGTAGTAATATTACCCAAGAGCGTATGCGCTTTGATTTTGCGCATCCTCAAAAAATGACTCCCGAACAAGTAAAATTAGCCGAAGATTTGGTAAATGCCGCTATTACCCGAGATTATCCAGTAAGTTGGGCGGAAATGAGTTTTGCTGAAGCTAAAGAAAAAGGAGCTATTGGTTTATTTGAAGATAAATACCAAGCAATGGTCAAAGTTTATACCATGGGTGATATAAACGTACGAGCTGATGCAGATCCAAATAGTCCTACCTATAGCCGTGAAGTATGTGGAGGTCCTCATGTAGAACATACTGGTCTAGTTGGGAAGTTTAAAATTGTAAAAGAAGAAGCCGTAAGTGCAGGTATGCGAAGAATTAAAGCAATTGTGGAATAATTAATTTCATGCTAAAAAAATTACTTTTACATCTGTGGTCAATGCGCGATCAGTTTACGCGTTATTTTATTGTTGGTTTTAGTGGTGTTTTCTTGGATATTGGCTCTTTATATCTACTTTCAGACGTTTGGCACCTCAAACCGTATCTCGCAGTTGGTATAAACGGTATATTTTTGCTTAGTTACGTATTTTTCTTAAATAAGCACTGGACCTTTAAATCAAACGGCGTTACCCATAAGCAGGTAGTTCGTTTTTTTGTCGTTTCAGGGTTTAACTATGCAGTTTCAGTCAGCTGGATGTACTTTTTCAATGAAAAATTAGGCATCAATCATCTGATAGCCCGTATTTTCAATATTGCGGTAGCTGTAGCCTGGAACTTCTTTTTATACAAGTTTTGGGTCTATAAACCCGATAAAATCCTAGTCACTCCTGAAACCGTGGTAAATAAAGGCTAAAATGTGTATAAATGCCATTTTTGCTCTTGACGAAACCGAATATTTCCATTATCATATAACAGTTATTAATTTTGAAAACAAATGGCTAACAAGGACCTTATAGAATTAAAAGGTACTATTGAGGAGTTATTGCCTGCTACGACTTTTAAGGTAAAACTTGAAAGTGGACAGGTGGTTATTGCTCATTTGTCAGGAAAGTTACGAATGAACAAGATTAGATTGAGTCTTGGGGACAGTGTCAGAATAGAAATGACCCCATACGACTTGACAAAAGGACGAATTACATATAGATTCTAGGTATACAATTTAAAAATACTTTGAAAAGAGTATCAACCATTGCGGTGTAGCCTGATCGTTGTTATACACACGGCCAAATGTCCGTATAACAGACCATCGGGCGTTGATATCGCGGCAGTGGTTGGTATTTTTTGAAACTAAAATTACAGGTAATCATTCGTTCGGAAATAAGCAAAAACATTTGCTCATTTCTCTCACTCATTTCGAATATGAAAGTTAGAGTATCAGTTAAAAAAATGTGTATTAAATGTAAGACTGTGCGCCGCAAAGGCCGCGTTTGTGTTATTTGCAGTAATCCAAAACACAAACAAAGACAAGGATAATTACTCAAAAATTTAAATAAACCTAAATTCTAAATTTCAAAAGTATGAGAGTAGCTGGTATAAATATTCCTAAAGAAAAAAGAATCGTTGTAGCGCTAAATTATATTTATGGCGTTGGTCCAACGTTGTCAAAAAAGATTTTGGCTCAAGCTAAAATTGATGAAAATACTCGTACCAAAAACCTTACTCCTGAACAAGAAGATAAGTTGCGCATGATAATTGAAAAAGAGTATAAAACAGAAGGTGACCTTCGTCGTGAAGTGATGGCTAATATCAAACGTCTCAAAGATATTAAAGCTCATCGCGGTATCCGCCACATGAAGCACTTGCCAGTAAGAGGTCAACGCACCAAAACCAATTCTCGTACTGTACGCGGCAATACTCGCAAGACTATGGGAAGTGGCCGTAAAGTTGAAACCAAAACCTAAGCTATAACATACGATTTCAGTTTATAAAGTTAACAATGAAATTATAAGTTAAAAATTATGTCAGATATTCAAACACAACCAACTGCGCCTAAAGGACAAGAGGCAGCTCCAGTAAAAACTTCCTCTGCTAAAGTTGTCAAAGGCAAGAAAAAGAAAGTAGTAAAACAAGTTGCTCATGGCAATGCGTTTATTCAAGCTTCTTACAATAATACTATCGTTTCTATCGCAGATCCTAATGGTGATGTATTAAGCTGGTCTTCATCTGGAAAAGTTGGTTTTAAAGGACCGAAAAAAGCTACTCCATATGCTGCAGGTATTGTGGTAAAAGATGCTATCGATAAAATTGCTGCCTACGGATTGAAAGATATTCATGTTTTTGTAAAAGGTATTGGCGGTGGTAGAGAGGGTGCAATTCGTGCCCTACACCTCAATGGCCTTAATGTCTTATCTATTAGCGATGTTACTCCTATTCCTCACAATGGTTGTCGCGCTCCTGGTAGAAGACGTGTTTAATTTAACATTACTAAATAAGTTTAGAACCAAAAAACTATGGCTAGAGATTTAAAACCAAAACATAAATTTTGCAGAAAATACGGACAGAAGCTTTGTGATTCTCCAAAATGTCCAGTAACCAAACGCAGCTATGCGGCTGGTGTTCATGGTCCAAGTAAAAAGCATGCCAAACAGTCTGTGTATGGCAGACAGTTGTTTGAAAAACAAAAAGCAAAACAATTGTATGGCTTACTTGAAAAACAATTTTCCAACTACGTAGCCGAGGCTTCCAAGAAAACCGGAGACACTGCTAAGTTTTTGGTAAATTATCTAGAATCACGATTAGACAATGTTGTGTATAGAGCTGGGCTAGCTTCTTCTCGCCGTGCTGGTAGACAGCTTGTTGGCCATGGTCATGTTTTGGTAAATGGTAAAAAAGTTGACATTGCTTCTTACAGAGTACGTATTGGTGAAGAGGTTGCTTTGGCAGAAAAAAGTAAAGCAAGTCCATTATTTGCAAAAATTACAGAAAAATTAAGTAAAGTGGAAGCTCCAGGTTGGTTGGGTCTTGATCCTAAAAAAGTATCAGCTAAAGTGCTTAACGCTCCAACAGTTGATGAACCAGGATACGATGCCAAATCTATCATTGAGTTTTATTCACGCTAAATAACTTAGGAGGGGATTTTCCCCAGTTTAATATTATTAACATATGGAAAATTTATTACTGCCATCAAAAGTAGAATTTGTTCCTGGAGACAGTCCAAACAAAGGATCTTTGGTTGTATCTCCTTGTTTTTATGGCTACGGCACTACGCTTGGTAACACATTACGCCGTGTTCTTCTTTCTTCTCTTCCAGGAGCTGCTGTTGAAGCCTTGAAAATCAAAGGCGTGCAGCATGAATTTTCTTCTGCTGACGGCTTAAAAGAAGATGTGGTAGATATTATTTTAAATTTAAAACAATTGGCTGTGCGTGTATTTACCGACGAGCCAGTAACTTTGCATATTAGTAAAAAAGGCCCAGGAGAAATAACTGGTGCAGACATCGAACCAAATTCTAATGCAGAAATCATGAATCCAGAATTGGTACTTGCTACACTTACTTCTAACAAGCCATTTGAAATGGATTTGATCGTTGGTAAGGGTCGTGGTTTTAGACCAGTAGAAGAAAAAGATAAAAAGCATTATGATTTAGGTACTATCGTTATCGATTCTATCTATACTCCAATCAAAGATGTAGGATATAACGTAGAATATACTCGCGTGGGTGATATTACTAACTACGAAAAATTAACTTTGAATATTCAAACTAACGGCACTATTTCACCTTCCGACGCTATCCAACAGACTACTCAAATTATCATGGATCATTTCTCTATTATTGCGAGCGCTGCCAATGATATGGTTTCTCAAATGCCAATGCCAAAAGCAGTGGTAGAAGAAGTAGAGGAAAGTGAAGAAAAAGAAGAAGAGGGCGATGAAACTAAAGCTAAAAAAGTTAAGAAAGCTAAAAAGAAATAAGCCAGCTCGATTTTCGGGCACTAATAAATCATTTACTGTATGAGACATAAGAAAAATAAAATTACACTAGATAGAAAGACAGCTGCCCGCCGATCTTTGATGGCAAATATGGCTGAGAGTTTGGTTTTGTATGAAAAAATTAAAACTACCAAAGCCAAAGCAAAAGCAGTACGTTCGTATGTAGAACGTTTAATTACCAAAGCAAAAGGTCAAGATCTAACTGCTCGTCGCGACCTCATGAAATCTTTGTACACCGAAAATGCTATTAAGAAGTTGCTCGAAGATTTGGCTCCACGATATAAAGATCGTAAGGGTGGTTATACAAGAATTATTCTATTCAAAAACAGAAAAGGTGATGGTGCGGAAGAAGTGATTGTGGAATTAGTTTAAAATCTTTGATCAATAACATTTATATGAAAAGAGAAAAAATTTCAATTGATGCCTCAGGCCAAGTAGTTGGTCGCCTTGCTACAAAAGTAGCGATGATTTTAATGGGCAAAAACAAGCCAGACTACCAGCATCATATTGATTCTGGAGATAAAGTGGAAATTAAAAATGTAAAAGAAATTCGTTTTACTGGTAAAAAAATGGAAGCAAAAGAATATAGACACCACTCTAATCACCCAGGTGGTTTGAAAACAAAATTGGCCAAAGAATTAATGGCTGATAATCCAGAAGAAATCATTTTGCACGCTGTATCAAAAATGTTGCCAAAAAATAAAACTCGTAATACGAGATTAAAACGTGTATCTTTCAAATAATATGACAAAGATTACTCAGAAAAAAGAAAAGACAGAAAATAAAGGCGAATTTACCCGTTCCGTAGGAAGACGCAAAAGAGCTTCTGCTCGCGTGCGTATTTCTCCTGGTACAGGTATTGTGACTGTAAACGGTAAACCATGTGCAGAGTATTTTCCATATTTTGAATGGCAAAATATCGTAATGGCTCCGCTTGTGGCTGTAGGTAAAGAAAAAACCTTTGATGTTTCTGCCAAAATTGCTGGCGGTGGCAAGAAAGGCCAAGCTGTATCTGTTCGTCATGGTATTGCAAGAGCTTTGGTGATCTGGAACGAAGATTTGAAAAAAACACTCAAAACTCAAGGTTACTTGACCAGAGATGCTCGTATCAAAGAAAGAAAGAAGCCAGGTTTGAAGAAAGCTCGTCGCGCACCACAGTGGTCCAAACGTTAATCTCAATTTCAAAAAAGACCCTTCTCAAAAGGGTCTTTTTTTGTCGCATTGACAAGTTTGTGCAGGTCTTGTTACCATAGCTGTTACTATGATTGAATTTTCAAAAGAAAATCACGGAGAATTGTTGGGTTTGCGAGAGTTTTTAGATAAAAAACATAGATTGTTGATGGAAAAAATTGCTAATTCATCAACTCTGTCGTCTGATACTGTAGATATTTTACCTAATAATCACCGTGCGCCAAATCGTACAATTGGTTTTGATGCACAAAAAAACAGGCAGCATCCGATAAGGCTGCACACTGCTCTTGCTGACAAGTATAGTGATATTTTTCGCGACATTGAAACATTAGCACATGATTATTTTGACGCAGCTCAAAAAGCGTTGCAAATGGGTAACTTATCTGATGCACGGAATTTTATAGATGAGGCAATGCAGCTTCCTGCTCAATTTGAAATGCATGTGCCGAAAGAGTTTATTGAGCTTAACGCCGAGATTTTGTCCAAATTCTAGGGTGATTAAGAATCTTGTTAATACTTTCCTTGTTTGGTTTTTTAGGGTAATATAACGGTATATATGTCCTATACCGTTGCCCAAAATACCTCATTTCTTACGGTTGCCTCTGTCTTGCAGAAGGTGATTTCTTTTTTTTATTTTATCTTTGTAGCCCGCATGATTCAGGTAGAAAATACTGGAGTCTATTTTTTTGCAATTACCTTTACTACGATTTTTACCGTAGTCGCCGATTTTGGCATGGGTCCAGTTCTTACCCGAGAAGCGGCACGATTTCCCGATAGAGCTCAGAATTACTTTAATACGGTGTTTTGGACCAAAATAATGTTTGGCTTAGGTGCATATTTGCTTATTGTTTTCTTTGCTAATATTTTACATTACCCCGAATCTACCAAGCTCCTTATCTATATTTCGGGTATTACCATGTTTTCGGACAATCTTACTACTGCCTTTAATAGTATTTTTCGTGCGCGTAAAAATTTGGTGTACGAATCAATGGGGGTTATCGGGTCTCAGTTTACCACACTCCTTATTGGTACGTTTGCATTGTTCAATCACTGGTCGCTTGTATGGCTTATTATTGCTTATACTATTCCAAGTTCTCTCAATTTGTTATACATGAGTTTGGCTCTCAAAAAAGTCTACGGCATTACAGTCAAATTTATTTGGAATTCACAAGTATTTAAAATATTTTTGGCCACGGCCTTGCCGTTTGCGTTGGCAGGAATTATTGGTCGTTTATATTCGTATAGCGACTCGCTCCTTATGTCCAAAATGCTCACTGCCAAAGAATTGGGTTTTTGGAGTGTGCCATACAAAATTAGCTTTGCGTTTCAGTTTATCCCTGTCGCACTCTCGGCCAGTGTCTACCCAGTCTTTAGCAGCCTATTTTTGACCGAAAAAACGGCCATAGGACCGTTATTTGAGAAGTCATGGCGGTATTTGTTTGCCATTGTCTTTCCGCTGTCTCTCGGGCTTATAGCGGTGGCCGATCCAGTGGTGCGCCATGCTTTTGGCGAGCAGTACGCACCATCTATTATGCCGCTTCGTATCTTGCTTGTTAGTTTGGTATTTGGATTTTTAGCTTTTATTACAGGCGCATTACTCAATGCTACCAATCGTCAAAAAACACAGACTGGACTTATTGCTACGGTTTTAGTTATTAACATTATTTTAAATTTAATTTTACTACCAAAGTTTAGAATAAACGGCGCTGCTATTGCAGCTCTGGTGAGTAACGCGGTTCTGTGTTTGGTTGGTTTTTATTTTTCTATTCGCCAAGTACCAATTCGCTTAAAAAATATTGCAAGCTATATCAATCAAACATTGTGGCCAGCCGCGGTTATGGCTATAGTGGCATATGCCTTGTCGCTTAAAGTTCATTACTTACTTGCTATTGTTATTGGTGGTATTATCTATATTACCTTATTAATTTTTACCAAAGTAATCACCAAAGAAATTATTCTGATGATTCTCAATAAAATAAAACCAAAATCACGAACTGTATGAAAACTTTAATTATCACCCTTGAATACCCGCCCCAGATTGGTGGCGTTGCCTCGTATACCTACAATCTTGCCAAAAATATGACTCCCGAAGATGTAGTGGTATATGCGCCGCAAATGCCAGGCGAAGCAGAATTTGATAAAAAAAATCCATGGAAAGTATTCCGCGCTAAGCCATATTTTTTGTTGTTGTGGCCTCGATGGATAAAATTGCTATGGCAAGTATGGCACATAGTTAAGCAAGAGCAAATTGGCCAAATTTATGTGCACCACGCACTGCCAGCAGGCTATGTAGCTTTGCTTATATCAAAATTCAAACATATTCCATACACCATATTTTTTCACGGCACCGATTTATTATTAGGAGTAAAAAATAAGAAAAATAAATTAAAAAAAGTGTGTGCGGGTGCGCAAAAAATTGTGGTAAATAGTCAGTTTTTAAAAAATCAATTCTTGACTCATTTTGAAAGTGTTAAAAAAGAGGTGGTTGTTATTTATCCATGTCCAGATAAAAGTTTTTTAGCAACCGTGCCTGAAAATGAAATTAAAAAAATAAAATCACAATTAGCATTGGAAGGAAAAAAAGTAATTATTACCGTGGCGCGCATGAGTGAGGGTAAAGGTTTTCCGCATATTATTCGCTTGTTGCCAAAAATATTAGAAAAAGTTCCCAATCTTGTTTGGCTTATCATTGGTGATGGCCCCAAGAAAACCGAAATTATAACCGCTATTCAAAAAAATTATTTACAAAATGTAACTCGCTTTATTGGGCAAGTGCCGTATGCACAACTGCCAAAGTATTATCAGGTATCAGATTTATTTGTCTTACTTACTCATCCCGATGAAAGCGGTCAAGAAGCGTGGGGCACATCGTTTGTAGAAGCAGCTGCCTCGGGTATTCCGTCGGTGGCTGGTCGCTCTGGTGGGGTAGAGGAGGCAGTGCAAAATTTGGTTACAGGACTGGTAGTAGATGTATATCAAGATCAAAGTATTATCTCGGCAATATCGGATATTTTGCGAGAAACAGATTATGCTAAAAAGATGGGCCAAGCTGGTAAAGAAAGAGTGCAAAACGAATTTACCTGGGAAAAACAATTAGAGAAACTATAATTTGTATGAAGAATGAGCTATTAAAGCAAGAAATACTCACAATGGTTTATGCCGATCAAAAAATGAGAAAAAGTAATCATTGGAATTTAGATCTAGATAAGCAAAACACCGAAAGAGTTAAAAAAATTATTTCACAATATGGGTGGCCAGGAAAATCAATAGTAGGTGAAGAAGCGGCTAATGGGATATGGCTTTTAGTGCAACATGCTGATCATGATATTGAGTTTCAAAAAACAGCATTAAAGTTTTTGCAAGAAGCGGTTATTAGTGGGGAGGCAGAGAAAAATAACGAGGCTTATTTAATAGATAGGGTAAAAGTAAACTCAGGACAACCACAAATATTTGGAACACAATTTTACGAAGACAAAAAGAAGCAATTTGGTCCATGGCCAATTGAAGATTTTGAAAATATTGAAAAAAGAAGAATGCAATTTGGTTTAGAGCCATTTTTCAATTATAAGCAATTGATGTTACGAAGGCATGTAGAGTTAAAAAATAAAGAGGAGCAAGTAGTTTAAGATTTTTTGTATGCAACCATTAATTAGTGTAATTATTCCAGTTTTTAACCACGCTCATACACTTAAAGCCTCTATAGAGAGTGTTTTTCGTCAAACCTATCGACCTCTCGAAATAATTGTAGTTAACGATGGCAGTACAGATAATTTTGATCAGGTGGTCGATGAATGTTTGCAACTTACCGAAAACAATTGTATTGGTGCAGGAAGTTTGTTATCTATATTGTCTCAAGAAAATAGTGGTGCGCCAGCTGCGAGAAATAAAGGCTTTGCCGCTTCCAAAGGTGAGTATGTTATTTTTTGGGATGCAGATACCATGGCCGAAAATACTATGTTGCAAAAAATGTTTGACGCTCTGCAAAAAAATCCGCAAGCTGCTTATGCGTATAGTCAATTTAAATTTGGTTGGAAGGTTATGAAAAGCCAGCCGTTTGATGCAGAAAAATTAAAACAGCTAAACTATATAGATGCTACCTCGCTCGTTCGTCGCTCGGCTTTGAATCCTACTCCGTGGGATGAAAAATTAAAGCGTTTTCAAGATTGGGACCTGTGGCTTGGTTTGTTGGAGAAGGGGAAAACAGGTGTTTTTGTGTCCGAAGTTTTATATGCAAAAATAGTGAAAGGGAGAATGGGTATAAGTAATTGGTTACCTAGTTTTATGTTTAAGTTACCGTGGAAGACGAGTGGGGTAAAGAGGTATGAAGAGGCGAGGAGTGTTGTTTTGAGGAAATATAAAATAATATGAACTTGTTTTTTGAAACAAAATTAGCAGACAAATATACAAACCTTTCGCAAAAAGTAAGAGTTTTGACGGAAGATTGGGTCGATAGACAAGTTTATTGTCCAAACTGCGGGCATCTGGAAATTAATAAGTACGAAAATAATAAACCCGTCGCTGATTTCTTTTGTTCTAATTGTAAAGAAGATTACGAATTAAAAAGTAAAAAAGATTCCGTTGGAGTAAAAATAATTGATGGCGCTTATCGAACAATGATTGAAAGATTGCAAAGTACGAATAATCCAAATTTCTTTTTACTAAATTATGATTTAAGAGATTTCTCTGTTTTAAATTTTCTTGTTATTCCAAAGCACTTTTTTGTTCCGGGTATTATTGAAAAACGTAAAGCATTATCACAAACGGCTAGACGTGCTGGCTGGATTGGTTGTAATATTTTATTACAAAGTATTCCACAAACAGGAAAAATATTTTTTATAAAAAATCGTCAAATTGAATCAAGAGAGAAAGTCCTCGCAGGATGGAAAAAAACATTATTTTTGCGTGAACAAAAGGAGATTTCCGCAAAAGGGTGGCTGCTTGATATTATGAGGTATATAGACTTGCTCGGAAAGAAAGAATTTGTACTAGACGATGTTTATGCTTTTGAAAAACCTTTAAGTAAATTACATCCTGAAAATAAACATGTTAAAGAAAAAATTCGTCAGCAATTACAAATCCTGCGCGATAAAGGTTACTTGGATTTTGTTTCTATAGGGGTATATAGATTAGTAAATTAACTTTAATTTATGAAATTAAAAGAATTTATTAGTGCATTAGAAAAGATTGTAAACAAGGTTGATGAACCAGATACAATCGAAGTTAGATTGGCAGATTTCGCCCCAGTGGTAAGTCCAGTTTTAAAAGATAATATAGTATTTGTTACAGATTTAAATAAATAGCAAGTTTATTGGCTAAATGCTTAAACTATAATTAGTATGCTCTTCCACAAAACCCCGCCCACCCCAACCCCAACCAAAAAAATAATCTACCTCATCTCTTGGGTCGTTTTAGGCGCACTCCTTGGCTTTCTCGCCTATATTTTTATAGAAATTAAATATATTAGCTGGATAGTAGCGCACGATACAACTATCGTATCTTTTAACGACAAAGTTATTTGGCCATTGCTCCATTTTGGCCTATTGTTGCTCGGTGCCATTGGCGGGTATTTCCTTGGCCGTATGTGGTGGAGAAAAGTATATATTGAGAAGTATTGGGAAAAGAAATTTAATAATTTAAAATAAATTTTATTATATGGATGACAAAAACGAAGATTTTTTAGATTTAGTAAATTTTGAACAAGAGACCAAGCACCTTATGGATCAATATGGCTTGGATTCTGATACTGCCGAACGGGCAAAAGAAATTATGGATACTAGTGATGTAACAGAAGAAGAGGCTATTGAAATGGCCGAGGAGAATTAATAGTATAAGTATTTTTTTGTATGGAAAAAGATAGAGGTATAATTGATTTAGCAGTAGAGCGTGAGAAAAGATTAAAAACAGCTCCGGATGCAGTAGTAGATTTTGATGGCGCTGAAGACGAAACAGAACTGGATACAAGTCATTTTTTGTATCATGTAGACAATGATTTGGTTCGTGAGGGTTGGCGCCCCTTTTCATTTGTTGAGATAAATACAGGTACGCTAAAAAATAGAGAAGAAGTAAGAAAGCTTGCTGGATGGAAAAATGTACAAGAAAAAGAATCCACTATAAAAGATGGCGGTAAACCGTGTATTGTATTTTATGGTAAAAACTAAGGTATGTTCGATCTGACTAAACAAGAATTAAAAATATTTAAAAAATTAACTACGCCCATAAAAATCCAGGATTTTTTGGATAGTGTGCCAGTTAATTGGGAGAAAAAAGGGGAGACATATATGTCTCCGCGTCGGGCACTCCAAGCTCAAAAAATGCATTGTTTTGAAGGGGCTTTGTTTGCCGCCGTGGCCCTGTGGCTTAATGGTGAAGAGCCACTGGTAATGGATTTTAAAAATAAAGGGGACGATGACCATGTGGTAGCTTTGTATAGGCGCAATGGCTATTGGGGAGCGATAAGCAAAACCAATCATGCTTCGGTGCGGTTTCGTGACCCAGTGTACAAAACTATCCGCGAATTAGCTCTTTCTTATTTCCATGAATATTTTAGAGAGCGTGATGGTAAAAAAACGTTAGTTAGTTTTTCTTCTAAACCATTTGATTTACGGGTCTTTGGCACTGGCTGGATTACAACGCCAGAGGACTTAGATGCTATTGCCGAAGCTGTCGACGTGGCTCCGCACACAATGATTTATCCAAAAAAGAACGCACGCTTTATTCGCACTGCCGATGCGATGGAGCAAAAAGCAGGCAGACTTATTGAATGGAAAAAAAGTGACCCAAGAACCTAATATATGATAATTCCTCCAGACGAACTTGTTATTACCTTTGCCAGGTCATCGGGAAAAGGCGGGCAGAACGTGAATAAAACATCCACGAAAGTTTTTGTACACTGGGGAATAGAAAATTCTACCGTATTAACTGATGATGAGAAAAATCGAGTACGGACAAAATTGGCTAATAGAATAAATAACGAAGATGAGCTCGTTGTATTTTCGGAAGAAGAACGCTCGCAAGCGCAAAATAAAGAATTGGCGATAAGTAGATTGCAGACGCTAGTTGATGAGGCATTGGTTGTACCAAAAATTCGTCGTGCTACCAGGCCAACGCTCGGTTCAAAAATAAGAAGAATAGAATCAAAACGAATGCGTTCTCAGATTAAAACACAGAGACGAAGTGTTGAGTAATATGTATTACCTCTATATCCTGGAATGTGCAGATAAAACATTGTATACTGGTATCACCGTAGATTTAGAACGAAGAGTGCGCGAACACAATACCTCGGCTATTGGTGCAAAATATACGCGTGCCCGAAGGCCTGTGCGACTCGTATATAGTAAAAAATTTCGCAATCGGTCTACCGCTTCCAAAGCGGAAAGTAAAATAAAAAAACTGAGCAGGGAAGCAAAGCTACATTTAATTTCTCTCGTATGACGCAAGATCAGGCGCTTGATATTTTAAAAACTGGCGCTAATGTTTTTTTAACTGGTGAGCCTGGAGCAGGTAAAACACATACCATCAATCAGTATGCGTCTTATTTGCGTACGAGAGCTATAGAGCCATCTATTACTGCTTCTACAGGTATTGCCGCTACTCATTTGGGTGGTATGACCATTCATTCCTGGACTGGCATTGGTATTAAAAAATACTTGGATAAATATGAGTTAGATAAAATTTCTTCTACCGAATATCTGGCCAAACGTATTCGCCGCGCCAAGGTTCTTATTATCGACGAGGTGTCTATGCTTGGTCCCGAAACACTCGATATGGCCGATGCAGTTTGTCGAAATATTCGTCAAAACAATGACGCCTTTGGTGGGTTGCAAGTTATTTTTGTTGGTGATTTTTTTCAATTGCCGCCAATTGTGCGAAACGAAACAAGCCAAGACCCGCAAACCTCGATGCTCCAAGCGCCCAAAGCTCGTTTTGCCTACGACGCATCTGCGTGGCAGAGAGCCAGGCCAGTTATTTGTTATCTTACCGAGCAACACCGCCAAGATGACGATGCTTTTTTACGTCTTCTTTCTGCTATTCGTACTAATAGTTTTGGCAGTTCTCATTTAGAAGAAATTAAAAACAGAAAAATATTTAGTGATAAGGGGATGGATAAAGCGGTAAAATTGTATACTCGTAATATAAATGTAGATCGAACTAATGATGAAATGCTTGCAACGGTGGTAAATCGACCAGTTACTTTTGAGATGAAAACAAAAGGTGCGCCAGCGCTCGTTGCAGCTCTGCAAAAAGGGTGCCTGTCTCCCGAAAAATTAATTCTCAAAGTTGGTGCCAAAGTAATGTTTACTAAGAATAATCCTAAAGAAGGATTTGTAAATGGTACGCTCGGTACGGTAGAAGGTTTTGATACATATATTGGTCTACCAATTATACGAACAAACGATGGTCGTAAAGTTATGGTAGAAGCTATGGATTGGAGTGTAGAAGAAAATGGTAAACCGCGCGCCACGATAACTCAGGTACCGCTCCGGCTCGCATGGGCAATTACGGTGCATAAAAGCCAAGGCATGAGTTTGGAAGAAGCGGTTATGGACCTAAGCGATGTGTTTGAGTTTGGCCAGGGGTATGTGGCCTTATCTCGTGTCCGTAGACTATCGGGGCTTCATTTGCTTGGCTGGAACGAGCAGGCATTTCAAGTTCACCCAGAAGTACTCCAAAAAGATAAAGATTTCCGAGTTAATTCCGAAGCTACAGAGCTTGCTTTTGGCAAAATTTCAAAAGAAGAATTGGCTATCATGCACAAAAATTTTATTAAAGCTTGTTCGGGAGATGAAGTGTCTGAAAAAGAAAAAGTAGTTTCCAAAGCAAATTCTGATAGTGAGGAGATAGTATACGCGCCAGTGACAGGGCCAGACTATGTACCAGGAAAAAGAAAAAATAGAACAAGTACCATGAAAGGTAAGGGGCATGAAAAAGTTCGAGAAAAACACCCTAATGCGTTTAAGACATGGAGTGAGCAGCAGGACGAAGAGCTCAAAGAATTTTTTGCCAACGGCGTACCGCTCCAAGAAATTGCCGAAACGCTTGGTCGCAAATCGGGTGCTGTGGCTATGCGGCTTACTAAGCTTGGGTTGATGGAAGATTTGGATTAACTTTTTTTGCAAGAAGTAACGTTATAAAAATAATTCCCATAACGTGAAATAGAGCAGGGGAAGTTAGGTTAATGACCAGTAATGCCAAGAGTGCCGCAGGCAACCCGTATTGTTTGGCAATAAGACGTAAGGCGTATGCAACAAGTGATAACCAAATAAGCAGCCCAAGCATTCCCATTTCAGCTATAATTTCTAGATATCCCCAGTCGAAGTGCGGTGTAGTAATATTTTGTTTAAATACAGGGCTATATACTGTTACCGTATCGCCCAAACCATTACCCAGCACAGGGTGATTTTTTATTTTTTCGAGTATTTTTGGTAGTAGTAATACACGGCTTAGCGAGCTCTCTTCGGTCTGCGGGGCAGTTATGCTTTGGAGGCGTAGACCAAAAAATTCCCAACCTAAATTTTTGCCCCGGCTAGTCGCGAGGTGTGCAGTGGTAAAAATTATAATAAAACCAATTACCGTGGCAGTAGAAACTACAAACCAGCGCTTCCAATTGGTTTTGGAAAATAAAAATAACAATCCAACGCCAAGTGCGAGAATATAAATACGGGTGAGGTTTACGGCGAGGATTGCCACAAGTGCCCCTGTTACTCCAAAGAGAATTTTGTGTAATAGCGTGGTGGCTTCGTTGGTTTTTTTATCTACAATAATACGGCTGATAAAGAAAATTAAGAGTGGAATAAGCAGTAAATGTTCATTGAGAACAATGCGATAAAAATTAAAACCATACTCAGTAATTTTGCCACTGGCTATATCGCGAAACCAATGATAGTAGTTGTCTTGCAGCACAAGCAGTTTGCTAGAGAAACCAACAAGAGTTATATACATTAAGATACAGTTGCCGATAATAGCAGATAGAATCATGCCAAAAGTAATACGGCGGAAGGGTTCAGATTGTAAGAGTTGTTTGAGAGGAAAGTAATATAAAAAGAAAAAATAGGGGACAGTATCGGCAATAATTAAATGTGGAGCATGATGAAAGTAAAAACCATGAAAAACAGAAATGGCTGTAGTGATGAGTAAGCCTGTAAGGAGGTAGAAAATAGTTTTATTTTCTAAAAATAAGGTATATTTTTTTTCTTTTATTGTGTGATATAAAAAAATACCAAGAGAAGATATAAGCAAAAGTGTTCGGAGCGCTATTCCGTTTATTTCTAAAAAACTTCCTGCACCACCCAGTATTATTTCGGCAGCAATAATCAGCCAGCCCCGTATATCTTTTTTGAGTAAAAAATAAATAGCAGTGGCCAAAATACCAGCCGAAATAATCCAGTTTATAGGATTGGCCGTATATAGTGGTGTGCCAGGGCTAAAAAAATAAGAAAAAATTCTGATGGTAATATATATCATCAGCCCCCCTGTTATTTGTTTTTTCAAATTCATACGTAGTTGGCGACTTTATAATATCGCTTTATTAAAATTTTTATATCCATTCGCAAATACATCGGCTGTCATAGAATTTTTTCCTTCTAGCTGTAATTCGAGTATTTCTATGGCATCTTGTCCGCAGCCCACAAAAATATGTGCATCTTCGATTAAAACTTCGCCAGGCGGTATTGTTTTTTTTGCTTTGATTATTTTAAGAAGCTTTAATCTTTTATTATTCCAGGTACACCAAATACCTGGCCAGGGAGTAAGGCCCTGGTATAGGTTATAGATAGTGTTTGCAGGCAACGCAAAGTCTATTTTGCCATTATCTTTGGTAAGTAGTTTGGTAAAGGTAGCTTTGGCATGATCTTGAGTTTGGGGTGTTATTTCGCCGCTCACATATCGGGGAAGGGTGTCTAAAAGCAATTTTGAGCCCTCTACAGCCATTTTTTGAGCCAAAGTAGTATATGTGTCGTCTAAAGCGATTGGTAAGCTGCTTTGAGCCAAAATTGGGCCATGATCGACCAGTGAATCCATAATCATGATGGTGATGCCTGTTGTTTTTTCTCCTGTCATAAGCGCAGCTTGGATAGGGGATGCACCTCGATATGCAGGTAATAGAGAGCCATGTACGTTTATCATTCCCTTTGGAAACGCATCGATAATATGTTGGGGAATAATAAGTCCGTATTGAGCCACAACGGCCAGTGAGTAGTTGCCCGTTTCTATAGAATAATTTTTGAGAGATTCTGGTTGTTCTGTGTGCAGACCGTGTTTGGTTGCTAATTTTTTAACAGGAGATTCTTCAACTATCTGTTTGCGGCCAACTTTTCTATCTGGTTGCGTAAAAACTGTTTCCACTGAAAAAAGAGTATTAGAAAGAAGGCCGTCTAAAATAGTGGCGGCAAAATCTTGTGTACCGAAGAAGGCGATTTTTATTTTTTCCATGTAAGAGAATTATTTACAAAACGTTTTCATCCAGACCGTGCAAATTTTTTGCTTTGGAGTTAAATAAAACGCCGTTTAGATGATCGATTTCGTGTTGGCAAATTCTGGCAAAAAAATTGGAGGCAATAAATTGAATTTTCTTGCCAGTAACATCAAGAGCGGTAACTTTTATTTTTTTATAGCGACGTACTTTGCCATAAATTTTGGGCACAGACAAACAGCCTTCTTCGTCCCAGTCGCGAAGGATAGATGCTTTTTCAAAAGATGGGTTAATAAGAACCAGGTCTGCTTTTTTGCCTGGAGTAAAATCTTTGGCAATAACACATAACGCAATGGGTCGGGCCACTTGCACCGAAGCAATGCCAACGCCATTTTTGTAATACATGGTTTCGATAAGGTCTTTGGTAAATTCTTTTATTTCGGCAGATTTAATTTCTTCGAGTGTTAAACTGCGAGAAACTTCTTTGAGCATGGGACTTTCTGCCTCTTTTGGAACGTTAAGAATCATATGTTTTTTGTCATCCTGAATGAAATGAAGGATCTCTGTCGGTTTGTTGTGCGAACAGAGATTCTTCGCGCTGCTCAGAATGACAGTGAGTATAATTTAAGAAAATGATAGAATTGAATTTGGGTTAGGGTCTATTTTCCAGCTATCTGGCGTCTCGGAAAGTAGTAATTTGGTATTTTTTTTATAGTTTTCGTAGCCTATCTTGGCTAAAATTACGTACCAGTATTGGCCATTATAGTGATGTGGCGAAGTTTCCCAAGGCCCTAGTATTGTAATATCTGAGGTGTTTTTGGTCAACTGAGTGAGTTTTGTAGCTAATTTTTCTGTCTCCTCAGCAGCTGTCTGTGCTGTAGTTGTGCCAGTGGCAAATTTTACCAAAAATTTGAAAGGTGGGTAGCCTAATGCTCGTCGTTCTTCTAATTGTTCTTTGTAAAAAGAGGCTGGGTCAAAGAGTGAAGCAAAAACAAGATGTTCGGGGTGGCTTGTTTGGATAACAAAGTCTGAGTTTGGTGAAAGATTGAATTGCGCATCACGGATTTGTTGCCATAAATTTTCTACAATTTTATATTCTGGAATAAAAAGGGAAGAATCTGCATCGAGAAATGCCATGAGTTTTATGTTACTCCAATCGATATGAGCCCAAGCCATTTGGGTGCCAATAATAATCTTGTCACCAGGTTTTTTTAATTTTTCGAGATCGTTTTCATCACTGTCAATACGAATAATTGCTCGGGTATCACTATGAGCAGTGATTTTTTTGATTAAATCTTCGGCTAACTGTGTGCCAGCGCCATACATATTTACATTGGTGCCCTGGCATGTGGCGCATCTAAGCGGCATAGTCGTCGTGTAATGACAGTAATGGCAGCTGAGTTGATTGGTGCTTTGGTGATAAGTAAGAGAAAGGTTGCATGAAGGACATTTTAAAACAGTGCCGCAATCGCGACAGCCAACATAACTTACGGTGCCACGCCTGTTGATAAAGAAAAAGATATCACCAGTTTTTATTTTTTTGTATGCTTCGAGCAGATCATGACTGAGTAAACTAAAATTTTTGAGACGACGTTGTGTGCGCATGTCTATGATTTCTATCGGTTTTTGGATAGCTGTTATTTCTGCGCTTGGCGAGGTGTATACTTTTTTTTGCGCAAAAAATAATGTTTCAACGCTCGGAGTGTGCGCTGTAAAGATAAGTTCCGCATTGTGGCTTTTGGATAAAAATAAAGCTGCATCACGTGTGTGGAGACGAGGTGCCATGTCCCAGCTTTTGTAATTTGGATTACCTTCGTCATCTAAAATAATATGCTGCAAATTAAACCACGGTAAAAACAGCGCCGATCTGGTGCCAATGACAATATTTTTTTCTCCAGACCAGATTTGAAGCCATTTGGAAAATAATTCTTTATCATTAAGTGTGCCGGTAATAGTAATAGTTTTATCTACAATAGCGTTCGGTAATAGTTTTTTAATTTTTTCTATAGAATTTATTTCTGGAACTAAAATTAGTGTTTGGCCAGAAGTTTTTTGTATATGCTTTGTGAGGATTTCTTTTTTTTCTTCTACAGTTTTGTATAGTAATAGTGTTGGTTTGCTCGGTGCGGTTTCTTTTTTGGTCACAGAAGAGGTCTCAAGTGATGAGTTGCTCTCGGCTAGTTTTTGAAGCTTCCTTTTTTGCAAAGGAATGAGATTGGTTTTTAATAAAAAACCAAGAGGTGTGTGATAAAACTCAGAGATATCTTTAATAAAAGCGAGCTGCTCTTTGGAAATAATAGATTTTTCGAAAATTATTTTGGTAATTGGTTTTAGCTTTGCCTCTGTCTGTTCCGTAGTAGGTTGAATATCAAAAATCACCCCAAATTCTTCTTTGCGACGAAACGGAATTGTTACCAGCTGTCCAATTTTTACTGTATGTTGTATTTTTTCTGGTACAGAATAATCTAAAAAAGGTAAGGACAGTGGCATTCGTTTGGCCAGAATAACACGGACGATCATAAACAATTACCTACAGAACAAAATTAGCAGTAAGATAGCCGACACCAAAAGGAGCTTCGTACGCGTATGACTTATATGTATGTTGAAAGCCTTGGAGGATGCCCATTAAAATTAAGAACGAACGAAAGCCGCACTCCGCTGCATCTGCAACCATCTCTTTATCCATTTGCAGCATTCCCGCTAAATTATGCGTAGAAAGAAGGTCTTGAATTTTTTTATCAAATTCTGGACCAGCGGCATTGTAGCCGGCAGGCGCGTCGGTAAAGAGAGCATGTGATAAATCACCCGAAGCAATAACTGCTACTCGTTTATTTGTTTCTAAGATTTTTTCTTTTAAGATATTGCCAAATGCAACATGAGTTTTCCAGTCAAGATCACAAAAACCAATTGGAATTATCTTTGTATTTTTTAGGTGAGGGGTAAGATAGGCGAGTGGTATGGAAGCTCCATGATCCAGGTTTGGTTCACTTACCATGGTAGAAGGTATATGTTCTTTTTTTAAAGCCTCTACAATTCCCGTTGTTAAAGAGCGTTCTCCAGGAAATTTTAATCTGGTAGCTAGGTCTCCAAAAGAACGGAGGTCTGTTTGGTATTGAGGGTTTTGGTGTACGGTAAAAGCCTCTTTGAAATAACTGCCATGCGGAGAGATTATAATAAGGATATCTGGGTGGGTAATATAGAGATCCTTTTCTAATTGCTCCATTGCGTTTTTTGTTTTTTCTACTTTTTTTATTTCACCATGGCCAATAGCAGGGATTAAGAAGGGTGGGTGAGGAGTAATAGCAGCAAATACAAGCGACATATAGATGGGTTAATTATTAGTGGTTATTTTTACCTCTCCGCTTGTTATCCATTTAGCCATTTTATTTGCTTCTGCGTTTTTGAGATCCTGGCCACCCATAGTAATGATGGTATATTGTTTTTTATTTTTTAGAGATTCTACAAGCAGTATAGTGACAACGCCAGCTTGGTCGGTCGAGCCAGTTTTACTGGCAATTATTTTGTAGTTTTTTGTTCCTACTGGTGCAGATACGGCTAAGCCGCTTACGCTATGTTTGGCAGCGCCAACCTTACTTACTACCTCTTTAAAGGAGTAGCTGCTTTTTGTTAAAGCTGTTTTGATTGTACTGTTTTCTAAGATTTTAGTAGTAATTTTTAAGAGATTTCGAGGAGTAGATTTATTCTTTGGATCTAAGCCAGTAACTTCGGTAATGATCGTGTCGTCGGCACCCCAATTATTTAATCTGGTTTTTATTTTATTAATAAAATCAGCTTCGGATACGCCGCTATTTTGGGCAACCATGCGAGCCGTGTTGTTTGTTGAGCCGATTATCATGGCGCTGAGCAGGTCGGTATTTTTTATGGTAGCTCCATTTTTTAAATTTAAAACTCTGCCAGTTGATTTTTGTTTGGCGCTTGAATATACAGAAGATTGTGTTAGGTTAAAGTCTTGGTTAAGCGCTTCAAATGCTACAAGCAATTTTGTGGCCGAAGCAATGGGGCGAGTTTGGTCTATATTTTTTCCAGAGATAATACGGCCGCTTGGGTATTCTGCGATAAGATAGGCAGGAATGCTTGTTTTAAACAAGTCATCTATTTTTATTTCACTATCACCAAGGTATTTATTGCGTGAAGAGATAAGGCTGCCATTTATAAAAATAGGTTCGCCTTCCAAAATATTGCTCGCAGTAACACGGCTAATAGAAAGCACATTTTCTCGTTTATATCCCAAAGCAGCAAAGGTATCTACATCGGCAATAAGACGTTTTTTACCATTTTCTATAACGTAGATATTATTACTGTCCGTTACACGGAGCAATGTTCCGTCTTTAAAGCTCGTAGGTAGATTAGCCACTTCGAGATTTTTTATTTCGGTGAGTAGATGTTTTTCTATGCTGAGGTTTGCGTAGTTTGTATTAATAATATTTTTGTCTGTAATAGGGTATAAGATATTATCTTTAAAAAGATAGTACGTGTTATTAAGATCTGTAATTTGGTAAATTACACCCGTTGGAGCAGTGGTAGATTCGGTAATGGTTGTTCCGAGGGGGTAGCCTGCAATATCAGCGTCGGAAATTTCCACAAACTCTTCTGGATTATAGCCAATTTTTTTAACTACTTCTGCAGAAGCAAAAGGTCGTAAGGTGTCGTAGTCTAAAAGATAAAAAGTAGAAGGGGTTTTGAGGATAGAATAATTTGGGAATGATATATCTGGGCCAGTTTGGTAGTTGCTGAGTTCGGACTCTGAAACAGTGACAATCATTTTTGGATCTGCGCGACTGAGTAATGTGGCTTGATTTTTAAATTTACGCTTGATGTTATTTTGAATGAGCCATACTTCGGTGTTTGCGTCAGAGCGAAGCAAGCTGCCATTAGGATAGATTTGGGCAAACCAGGTGTTCCAAATGCGAAAAAAGTTCTGGTTGCCATGGAAGTGGGGAGTATATGTATATAAAAAAGCAGTTGCCCAGCTTTGAGGGATAATTGGTTGATTATCAATTATAGTTGTTTGATCTTTCTTTTTGACATACGAAAGATTGCTGTTGTTGTAGTACCACCTAATAACACCAGCGGCATTGTCCACTTGTTTGCCAAAGCCTTTGAATTTTAATAGTTTAGGATCGCTCAGAGAGCAGCTATCGCAGACGCCGTATCCAGCTGCCCAGTCAAGTTGTTTCTGAGTGGGAGTGTCGTCAGTAATGAGACTTTGTTCTTTCTGTAGGGTAACGAGGAGATATTTTGGGTTAATTTGGTACTGTTGAGAGGCTTGGTAGATAATTTCTGAAGCAGGCTTAATTTGGCCATTTAAATCTTCGGACCGTAAAGTTGCCAAATAGCTTCCTCGATCTTCGAGAAATTTTTGAATATCTTGCACCGTCCAGTTGGCAGTGCTCTGCATTTCCTCGTCAGAAATGATAAATTGAGGATTAAATGCCACTTGAGCAGCAGATGCAGATAAAAGAGGGGAAAAACTAAAAATGCCGAGTAGTAAAAGGATGGTATATGTCGAGATTTGTTTATTATTCATATGCAATCCAGTATATCATAGCTTGGTTTTTGGCTCAATTGGCTATTTTTACCCTATTATTATAATAACCCTGATATAGTCAGGGTTATTATGCAGATCAGTTTATTTTTCGAGGGCAATTTTGTTTTTAATGACTGTTACCCGTACTCTATCTCCCGCTTTAAACTTCTTTTCTATCAAATCCATAGCAAGAAGATCTAATACTTCGCTTTGGATAACCCGTTTGAGGGGTCTGGCGCCATAATTTTCATCGAAGCCTTTTTTAGCCAAGTATTTTTCGGCGCTCGTATCGACTTCAAGAGAGATTTTTTGTTCAAGCAATCTAGTTTTGACTTTTTCGAGCTGCAACTTAACGATAAATGAAATATCCTTTTCTTTGAGCGAGTGGAAGATAATAATATCATCGATACGATTGAGGAATTCTGGCTTGAAATGATCTTTTAATCCTTCTAGGATTTTATCTTTCATTGTTTTTTCGCTGTTTTTTGTTTCCGTAGCGTTAAAACCAAATTCACCTTTTTTATTCCAATCTAAAATTAAATTACTGCCAATATTACTTGTCATAATGACAACAGTATTTTTGAAGTTTACTTTGCGGCCTTTGGCATCGGTAACATGTCCGTCGTCTAAAATTTGTAATAAAATATTAAAGACATCGGGGTGAGCTTTTTCAATTTCATCAAATAGAATAACTGAATATGGTTTGCGACGTACCAGTTCGGTGATTTGGCCGCCCTCTTCAAAGCCCACATAGCCAGGAGGGGAGCCGATAATTTTTGAAACAGCATGTTTTTCCATATATTCACTCATATCAACGCGAATCATGGAATTTTCTGTATCAAACATAAATTCGGCTAATGCTTTGGCGAGCTCTGTTTTTCCAACACCAGTTGGGCCAAGGAAGATAAAAGAACCAATCGGTCGATTGGGTTCGGCAATACCTGCGCGGGAGCGACGAATAGCGTTGGCAACTGCTTTTACTGCCTCTTCTTGACCAACAACTCGTTTGGTTAAATCTTCTTCCATGTGGGTAAGTTTTTCGGCTTCGCTCATGAGCATTTTGTATACAGGAATTCCTGTCCATCTGGCTACGACTCGCGCAATGTCTTGTTCGGTTACTTCTTCTTTTAGAATGCCATTTGTTCTTTGAATGTTCGATAATTTTTGTTCTTCTTGTCGAACTTCTGCTTCTAAATTAGGAATTTTTCCATATCTAATCTCGGCAACTTTTTGTAAATCACCACGACGTTCTTCTATTTCTGCTTTCTGACGCAAGTCTTCTATCTCTTTTTTATGTTTGTGAATACTGGTTATAATTTCTTTTTCATTTTGCCATCTGGCTTCCAGCTCCGTGCTTTTATCTTTTAGCTCAGCAAGTTCCTTTTCAATTTTTTCTAAACGTTCCTGTGCCTCCTGTTCTTTTTCTTTTTTAAGCGCTCGTTTTTCAATTTCCATTTTGATCATGATTCGTTTCATTTTATCGAGTTCGTCAGGCATGGAATCTATTTGTAATCGTAAGCCAGAGGTTGCTTCGTCAATAAGGTCAATCGCTTTATCTGGCAAGAAACGATCCATAATATAGCGTTGTGATAAATCAACTGCTGCAATTATAGCGGTATCAGTAATACGAACACCATGGTGTACCTCATATTTTTCTTTGATACCACGCAATATAGCAATAGCATCTTCGCGAGATGGTTCACTTACCATAACTGGCTGGAAACGACGTTCCAGCGCTGCATCTTTTTCAATATATTTTTGGTACTCTTTAAGAGTAGTCGCGCCAATGGTATGGAGTGTGCCTCGAGCTAGTGCAGGCTTAAGCATGTTACTTGCATCCATAGAACCTTCCGAAGATCCTGCGCCCACAATAGTATGAAGTTCGTCAATAAATAAAATTATTTTTCCAGCTGATTGATCTATTTCTTTTAATACTGCTTTGAGCCTATCTTCAAATTCGCCACGAAATTTAGTGCCAGCAAGTAGAGAGCCAACATCAAGAGCAATAACTTCTTTATTTTTTAATGATTCTGGCACATCGCCGTTTACAATTCGTTGAGCCAAGCCTTCGGCAATGGCAGTTTTACCAGTTCCTGGTTCACCGATAAGTACTGGGTTATTTTTGGTACGACGACTGAGAATTTGCATAACACGACGAATCTCATCATCACGACCGATAACAGGGTCTAGCTTTTCTTTAAACGCAAGATCAGTAAGATTTTTGCCGTATTTTTCTAGCACATTGTATTTGCTTTCTGGTTCTGGGCCGTCCACTTTTTGGTTACCACGAATGCTCGCGAGGATTTTTAATGATTCGTCATAAGTGATTCCTTGAGCAGCAAGCAGTTCGTTAATAGGGTTATGGCCAATAAGAAAAGAGAGGAATAAATGCTCTACACTAATATATTCATCTCCTATTTTTTTTGCTTCACCTACGGCTGTTTGAAAAATATAAATCATGCCTTGACTGAGCAGAATTTGACCAACACCGCCAGCAGGCATGCTTCCAGGTTGTTTCGGTAACTTATCGATAAGCGACTGTGCACCTGCTTTGAGCGCGATGATATTAGCGTTAAATTTATGTAAAACCGAAACAACAACGCCGTCGGCATCCTCTAAAAGGGCAAAAAACAAATGCGGGGGCTCTATTTGGGGCTGTCCATTTTCGTAGGCAATTCGAGCTGCATTTTGCATTATTTCCTGAGATTTATTGGTAAAATTTTGAGGAATCATAAGTATAGATTAAGGATTATTATCACTCTGTATAGAAGAGTGATAATAGTATAACATCTTGTTAAAATGTGTCAAGTTTGCTATCATTTAGCTATGTTTTAGCTGTTGTGCCGTTATAAAATTAGATATAATTATGATTAAAAAATTATTCTTTTTAACGATCTTGGGTTTTTTAATACTTTTGCCAAAAGTCGTAAGAGCGGAGGAGGTGCGATCGTTTCACGCTTCAATTCATATTTTAGATGACGCCTCTGTGCAAATTTCCGAAAAAATTCAATACGACTTTGGTTCTGCTCAAAAGCATGGTATTTTTAGAACTATTCCGTATGGTTTGTCTCTTCGTTCTTTGCCTCTGTATATTAGTGATATGCAAGTTGTTGATGAGCAAGGGGTTCGGCTTCCTTTTGATATTTCAAAAAAAGAATCCAATCTTTTCATAAAAATAGGGGACCCAGATAAAACTGTTACAGGCATCCATACTTATATTATAAGCTACACCGTTCAAAATGTTGTAAAATTTTTAAAAACTAACGATCAATTCTATTGGAATATTACAGGTAATGCATGGGAAGTGCCTATTGCTGAAGCTTCAGCAAGTATTAGTTTTCCTTCTCAAGCCAGTTTGGACAAGATTAGTCTTTTTTGTTATGCCGGCGCATCCGGTTCGCTCAATAATTGCCAAGAGGCACGAACTGTAAATCCAATATATATAAGACAGACAGACATGTCTATCCAAGATGGAATCACTGTTAGGTTGGTTTTGCCTAAAGGTGTGATACGCCAGCCAAGTACGGTTCAATCAGTACTGTATTTTTTGCAAGATAATAAGATATTGCTATTGCCGATAGTTTTGTTTTTCGTACTGTTATTACTATGGAAAAAATATGGTCGTGATTACAAAGGTACGGATGTGATTGTGGCTCAATTTGATGCGCCAGATAATTTAACACCAGCAGAGGTTGGGGTAATTTTTGATCAATGGGCAAGTAACAGAGATGTTTCCGCGGAAATTATCAGTTTGGCAATACGAGGATATATACAAATTGAGCAAGTAGAAAAAAGAAAAGATTTTTTGCTTAGCAAAGATGATTATCAATTTACTTTGTTAAAGAATCCGGAAGAAATAGGTAATGATCATGATAAGAAATTATTAGAAGCTTTGTTTTCAAAATTTGAACAGAAGACTGTTTTACTTTCCAGTCTAAAAAATAACCCAGTTGTGCGCACGAGGATAAAACAAGTTGGAAAAATATTGTATAAAGATCTGACAAGCAAAGGGTATTTTAAGCTCAATCCGAACACTATGCGGCAAATTTATGTTGTCACAGGGTTTGTGCTTATTTATTTTACCGTGAAACTATCGGCAGATTTTATGTTTTTGGCAGCGTTTATTATTTCTGGGATATTATTGATTTTGTTTAGCTTTATCATGCCGGCATTAACTCAGAAAGGCGTATTGACCAGAGAGTATATTTTAGGATTAAAAAAATATTTAGAAGTAGCTGAAAAAGCGAGGTTAGAATTTCATAACGCACCAGAAAAACAACCAGAACAGTTTGAAAAATTGTTGCCATTTGCTATGGTATTGGGTGTTGAAAAACAGTGGGCAAAGCAATTTGAGGATATGCATATACCTTCACCAGGTTGGTATACGGGCTATCATGTTGGCAGCTTTTCAGCGGTTGCTTTTACTAGCTCGCTGAGCAGTTTTAGTGCTAGTCTTAATTCAGCCGGTATGAGCGGTAGGGGTTCTTCTGGTGGTGGTCGCGGAGGCGGCGGCGGTGGAAGTTGGTAAAAATATGAATTCAGAAAAAATAATTCCACAACACATCGCTATTATTTTGGATGGTAATAGGCGCTGGGCAAAAGCACGCGCGTTGCCAACTTTTTTTGGTCATAAAAAAGGCATGGAGAATGCTAAAAAAATAGTGCTCCACGCACAGAAAATGGGTGTCAAAGTAATTACCATGTATGGTTTTTCTACCGAAAATTGGTCTCGTTCAGAAAAAGAAGTAAACTACCTCATGAAATTATTTGAAGCATATATAGATAAAAATATTGCAGAGTATAAGAAGAGGGGGATTAAATTTAGGCATATTGGATCGCTCAAAGAATTGCCAAGCTCGCTTCAAGAGAAAATTAAAAATGCAATTGCGCTAACCAAAGATTGTTCGGGTATTGTTGCAACTATGGCGCTTAATTACGGAGGGCGAGATGAGATAAAGCGTGCGTTACAAAAAATTATAAAAAGCGGCGTACCATCGAGCAATATTGATTTTGATCTCATTAGTAATAATTTAGATACGGCTGGTTTGCCAGATCCAGATTTGATAATTCGTACTTCGGGCGAGCAGCGAACGTCTGGATTTTTATTATGGCAAAGTGCTTATAGTGAACTTTATTTTCCCAAAGTAGAATGGCCCGATTTTAATGTAGCAGAATTCGACAAAGCAATTTTGGAGTTTAATAAAAGACAAAGACGCTTTGGAAAATAATTTTTTGATATGGATTTACTTGGTGTAACAATTACCCAAATAACAAAACAGCAGGCTTTAGAAAAAGTATCTGGTTTTTTACATCCGCTTATCGGGGAGCAGGCTTTATTAAATCAATATAAAATTTTTACCCCCAATCCTGAAATGCTTGTAAAAGCGCAGAAAGATAAATATTTTAAAAATGTTTTAAATTCTGGTGATTTAAATTTGTGCGATGGTATGGGGGTGCAGATTTTTACAGGAATAAAAAGAATTCCTGGGGCAGATTTTATGCTAGAGCTCTGTGCGCTTGCAGAAAAAGAAAGTAAAGGGGTTTATCTGCTTGGCTCGGGAGACGAAATAGTTATTCAAAATACATTTAAGGCATTGCATAAAAAATTTCCTAACCTAAAAATATCGGGTTATAACAAGGGGCCTGTTTTGAACGAAGCTGCAATGCAGCAGTTTGATGTGTGTATTATTGACGAGATCAACAAAACTGGCGCAGAAATTTTATTTGTTGCTTTTGGTATGGGTAAACAAGAAAAATGGATTTATGAAAATTTAAGTAACATGCCACATATTAACGTGGCTATGGGCGTGGGTGGATCTTTTGATTTTATCTCGAATCGTATAAAGCGTGCCCCTTTATTTTTGCGTAGACTTGGGTTAGAATGGGTATATCGTTTATGGCAAGAGCCAGCGCGTATTGGTCGTATTTTCAATGCGACGGTAGTGTTTACATGGCTTGTGATACAAGAAAAAATATGGAAAAAATAAGTGAGATTTTAGGTTGGGTTGGGGTGCTTTGTATTGTATGTGCGTATGCACTGGTAAGTTTCGGTCTTATTGGTGCTGCCAGTTTGTCGTATCAGATACTAAATACTATTGGGGCTCTCGGGGTTATCTATAGTTCGTTTTGTAAAAAAAATTTTCAACCAGCTGTATTAAATATTGTTTGGGCGCTGATTGGAATTGTGTCAATTATAAAAATAATAATGTAAATATATAGTGCTACTGTATGGGTGAAAAAATAAGTGGTTCTAGAGAAGTAGGAGCCGAAAAAGAAAAAAAAATAATTGTGGAAGTGGGTACGGACGGCAAGCCATTTTTTTTGATTGGCCATAGAAAATTGAAGCCCGATGAACTGTACATTTCTATAGATCAAGATATTTCTCGCGCACGTGCTACTGACCGCATGGCGCATCGATTGAACGTAGAAAACACAATGGCTGTTAACGCAGATGCTCGCACTCTACCTTTTGCAGACAGTACAGTCGATGAAATGGTTTTTACTAATGTTTTTGGTGAAGGAGGTAAAACTGCGCCAAATTATTTTGATAGCATGCTTACAGAAGCTGTGAGGGTGTTAAAAAAGAACGGTACAATCCTTATCACCGAAACCTATACGCCCAGCCTTGTTCCCGACCGTATGCGTGTGGTGCAGGATGTAAACGGCACTTTTGGGATAGACGAGAGTTATTACAAAACTAAGGGGTTGGAAATATCGGCACTTAGCTTTGATAACAAAGATATTAGTCAGCAGCACAAATTCGATTTGGGTGCAGATTTTTTTGATCATAATTTTCAGTTAACCTTAATTAAAAAATAGTTGTATGATAAAAACCCGTTTTGCCCCGAGTCCTACTGGATATTTGCATGTTGGTGGATTGCGCACCGCCTTGTATTCATATTTATTTGCCAAAAAACATGGTGGAACGTTTTTATTACGCATAGAAGATACTGATAGAGAGCGGTTTGTAGCAGACGGTGTTTCTAATATTTTAAAATCTTTATATTGGGCAGGAATAACTCCCAAAGAAGGTGTTGTGCAAGATGAGCATGGAAACCCGCAGAATTTGGGAGAGAATGGTCCATATACACAGTCGGAACGATTGGAAATTTATAAAGAATATTCGCAAAAGTTACTCGATGCAGGCCATGCGTATTACTGTTTTTGTACCTCCGAGCGATTAGAAAAACTTCGAGCTGATCAACAGGCAAGAAAAATGCCAACAGGCTACGATGGCCTTTGTGCAAAACTTGACCCAACAGAATCCAAACAAAAAGCAGAATCTGGAGAAAAGCATGTTATGAGATTAAAAATGGACAAGCATGGCGAAACTATTTTTAATGATTTAATTCGCGGAGAAGTCCGATTTAAAAATGAATTAGTAGATGATCAGGTGCTTATAAAATCCGATGGTTTTCCTACCTATCATTTTGCAGTGGTGGTAGACGACCATCTTATGGGCATTACTCATATTATTCGCGGTGAAGAATGGATAAGTAGCGTGCCTAAACATGTTCAGTTGTATAAATTTTTTGGTTGGGATGTGCCAGAGATGGCTCATTTACCGTTGTTGCTAAACCCTGATAAATCTAAGCTTAGTAAACGTCAGGGAGATGTGGCAGTAGAAGATTATTGGAAAAAGGGTTATTTACCCGAAGCCTTAATCAATTTTGTGGCATTTTTAGGTTGGAATCCAGGCACCGAAAAAGAAATGTATACGCTTGAAGAGTTAATACAAGATTTTGATTTGGCTAAAGTAGGTAATACAGGCGCAGTCTTTAATATCGATAAATTGAATTGGTTTAATAAGCAGTATATAAAAAATCTAAGTAACCAGGAATTGGTTTTGCGTGCCAAGCCATGGCTCGAAGAAGCGGGTATACAGGATAGTGAATTATTAGAGAAAGCTGTAGGACTAGAACGAGAACGAATTGCAACTTTAGCAGAATTGCCAGAAGCAATTAAGTTTGTTTTTGCTTTGCCAGAGTACGACCCTAATTTATTGGTTTGGAAAAAGAGCTCTAAAGAAGAAGTTGTACAGATTTTGCCAGAGTTAATGGTGTTTTTGGAAACGGTGAGTGATGACAAATGGAATAAGCAAGATTTGGAAATAGTCCTAAAAGCTTGGATAGCTGAAAAAGGATATTCTGTCGGTTCGGTAATGTGGCCAATGCGAGTAGCTTTGTCTGGACAGGAAAATTCTCCTGGACCCTTTGAAATTGCTGAGGTTTTGGGTAAGAAGCTTGTGCTGGAAAGACTTGCAAAAGGTCTTGCTAGTTTGAAATAAGTTTTATAGAGGTCAAAATTCTTCTAGTGTGCTATAATACCAACTATGAAAAAGCTGGTATTATTATTTATCATTACTTTTGCTTTTGGGTTTACTGCCCCTGTTTTTGTTATTGCCCAAACTGCTAGTTCTGCAGAAATTGATGAGCTCAACAAGCAGATTGCCGCTAAAAAAGAAACCATTAAGCAGCTCGAAGAGACAATTGCGAAATATAATAAAAATATTACACAAACACAAACACAAGCTCAGTCACTCAAAAATCAGTTGAGTATTTTGGATAATCATCTTGCCAAAGCAGAAACCGACATTGATTTAACCGAAGCAAAAATAAATCAAGCACAACTGCAAATTGAAGCGTTGGAGCTTACCATTGCTTCTAAAGAGGCAACACTTGAAAAACAAAAAGCAATTATTGCCAAAATGGTTCAAAGTATTAATGCTGATAAACAGAAAAATTATTTAGAGGTCTTGCTAACAAATAATAGTTTTGCTTCTTTCTACGATCAGTTGCAATATACGTTAAAAATTTATCAAGATGTGGGACGGTCAGCCAAGGTGTTGCGACTTATAAAAGAAGATTTACAATCAAAGCGAGATCAGGTGGTGGCAACCAGAAAAACCTACGAAGATCTAAAAGCTGAACTGGAAGAAAAAAAAGCACGACTAAAAGGTCAGTCAGTTGCTAAAGAAAATTTACTGGTAACTACCAAATCTTCTGAATTAAAATATCGAACACTATTAAGCAGTCTCAAGCAGCAGTATCAAGCAGTGATAAACGAACAAAAAGCCTACGAGGATCAGGTAAGAAAAAAATTAGAACAACAAAACAAATTAGGAGATGTGGTTGGTTCGTTTGCTTGGCCTGTTTCTAGTCGTACGATTACCGCGCAATTTCACGATCCTGATTACCCGTTTAGAAATGTTTTTGAACATAGTGCCATTGATATTCGGGCTTCGCAAGGTACACCTGTGCGAGCGGCAGCCTCTGGGTATATAGCCAGAGCAAAAACATGCAGTTTAGCAAGTTGTTATGCGTATGTACTTATTGTCCATACTGGAAATTTATCCACGCTCTATGGCCATTTAAGCCGCATTGATGTGGCGGCCGATCAATTTGTAAACAAGGGCGATATTATTGGTCTTTCTGGTGGTAAGCCAGGCACGGTAGGAGCGGGGCCGTTTGTAACAGGTCCCCACTTGCATTTTGAAGTGCGGTTAAATGGTATTCCTGTAGACCCGCTTGGTTATTTATAATGCCATCATATATTAATATGAAAATAAAAATCGGAGTGTTAATGGGAGGACCATCAACAGAACGAGAGATCTCTTTGGTAACAGGCAGAGCAATTTTTAATAATATTGATAGAAAAAAATATCTACCTTCGTTGGTAGAGATGTCCAAAGATAGAAATTTTTGGTTGCTTGATAAAAATGGAAAACAAAAAAGAAGATTGGATTTGCATTACAAAGATAGAAAATTATTTGATATTATTTTTATCGCATTACACGGCTCGCCAGGAGAAGATGGGGGAGTGCAAGGAATGTTTGAAACATTAAATATTAAATATACAGGGTCCAATGTTCTTTCGAGTGCCTTGGCGATGAACAAAGTATTCTCTGCTCAAATTTACTTTGCCAATAATTTACCTTACCCCGAATTTATTCATTTTAAAAAGGATGGTTGGAAACGAGAGGCAGCTCGTATTGTGCAAGATATCGAACAAAAAATTGGTTTTCCTGTTGTGATAAAACCTGTTGATGAAGGGTCTGCCGTTGGGGTGCATATTGTACAATCAAAAGATAAATTAAAAAAAATAATAGATACAAATATCAAGATTTTTCCTTGGCTGATGGCACAGCGTTTTATTAAGGGGCAAGAAGCAACATGTGGCGTGCTTGAGCAAAAAGGCGAATTGGTCGCGTTGCCTCCTACGCATATTTTGCCAAAAGCAGGAGAATTTTATGATTATAAATCAAAATATAAAACAGGTGGTTCCACTCATATTTGTCCTGCAGATTTTGGGGATGATATAAATTTACAGATGCAAAAACTAGCTCTTATGGCTCATAAGGCATTAGGCTGTCGGGGTATGTCTCGCACCGATATATTTTTAGGCAATGATAAAAAATTATATATTTTAGAAACTAATACCATTCCTGGCATGACACCCACCAGCCTGCTCCCTGAAGCAGCTGCTCAAGCAGGAATTAGCTTTGCTGCTATGTTAGATGGTATAATTAGAGCTGCTTTATAAAAAGTTTTTTGTATGACAGATTTGAAAACATTTTTTAAACCAAATTCAGTAGCTATACTTGGTGCTTCTCGTGATGAAAAGAAAATAGGAAATATTGTTTTGCAAAATATTATTAACTCTCGTTTTAAAGGTAGAATTTTCCCAATTAATCCCAATTCTCAAAATATATTAGGACTAACTTGTTACCCAGATTTTGCCGCTTTGCCTCAAACTCCCGATTTGGCAATTATTTCTTTGCCAGCAACTGTGGCTATGTCACTCCTTGAGTCGATAGCTAAAAAAGGAACCAAAAATATTGTAATTTTTAGCGCTGGGTTTAAAGAAGCTGGCCTAGAGGGAGAGAAAATGGAGCGAGAATTATCTGTAACTGCTAACAGACTCGGCCTTACTATTCTAGGCCCAAATTGTCTTGGTTTTGCCAGTACGATAAGTAGTTTGAACGCTACATTTAGTTTGGCTGGAAATACCCCAGGTAATTTACGTTTTATTTCTCAGTCTGGAGCTTTGGCTTCGGCTATCTTTGATTGGGGAAAACAAAATGAAATTGGTTTTAGTGAGTTTATTACCTTGGGCAACAAAGCAGTGCTTAACGAAAATAATATTTTAGAATATTGGTTAAGTGATAAAACAGAAAAAATAAAACAAGTAGGGCTCTCCGACTACCAGCCAGTTGGTATGTACCTAGAATCAGTAGAAGTGAGCAAAGAATTTTTGGAGTTGGCAAAAAAAGTATCTAAAGAAAATCCTATTTTTATTTTAAAACCTGGCAAATCCCAGCATGCGCAAAAAGCCATTCTGTCTCATACAGGTTCTATGGCTGGAGACGATAGTGTTCAAGATACGGTATTTGCTGAGGCGGGCATTATTAGGTGCGAAGGTATAGAGGATATGTTTGATTTAAGCAAAATCTTTTCTTGGGAGAATGCCCCAAAAGGACCCCGCGTAGCAATAGTCTCTAATGCAGGAGGGCCAGCGGTAATTAGTACCGATGCGCTCGAAGCGCATGGTTTGCAACTAGCAAAACTGGGTGCTAAAACACTTGAAAAATTAAAAAATAGTTTACCGCGTGCAGCGAGTGTTATTAATCCAGTTGACGTATTGGGAGACGCGTTATCTGATAGATACCACGAAGCAATCGAAGATGTTTTGGCAGAAGGTGGTGTAGATGCGCTTGTAGTACTTCTTACACCACAAATAATGACTGAGATTAAAGCTACGGCCGAGCTTATCGGAACCCTTTCAGCAAAATATAACAAACCAATTGTCTGTTCTTTTATGGGAGGAGCTATGGTAGATGTTGGTGAAAGAGTATTAAATGCGTACAAAATTCCTTCGTTTCGTTTTCCAGAACGAGCGATAAAAGCCCTTGCTCATATGTGGCATTGGCAGGAGCAAAGAAAAAAAATAAAAACTCAAAAAACAGCAGTAGCTGTAAAAAATAATATTAAAAAAATCGAACAGATTATTGCGTCTTTAGAGCCTGGCAACAAAGTTTTGTCTTTAAAACAAGGAGAAGAGTTGCTCAAATTGTTTGGTATTAAAACGCCAAAATCCGAAGTTGTCCAAAGCTTTGCTCAAGCAAAAATATTTGCTCAAAAAAATCATTGGCCAGTTGTGTTAAAACTTTCATCTCCAGACCTTATTCATAAAACTGATGGAGGGGCAGTGCTGGTAAATATTCAAACTGACGAAGAGCTGGAAAAAGCATGGCAAAAAATTACTGCGATAGCTAAAAAATTACCTAAGAAATTTTCTTATTCTATCCAAGTACAGCAACAGGTAGAAAAAGGTACAGAAGTTATTGCTGGGATAAGATATGATCATAGTTTTGGTAATGTTTTGTTATTTGGTGCTGGCGGTATTCTAGCCGAACTGGTAGGGGATAGAAATTTAAAAATGTTACCTCTTGATGAAGAGGATGCAAAAAACATAATAGCAAAATCAAGAGTTTCAAAATTATTAAATGGTTTTAGAGGGCATAAGCCGTATGCAATAAAAAAATTAGCAACTCTTTTGGTGCAGCTAAGTGCGGCAGCTCAAGCCACCTCATATTTTAGCGAAATTACTATCAACCCAATTATTGTTACGGCAACAGAAGCTTGGGCTGTAGATCCAAGAATTATTTTAAAATAAAGATTAGTATGAAACCATTTACTATCAAAGTAGGCGGAGAAGCAGGGTATGGCATAATGTCGACTGGCTTAACTTTTTCTAAAATCGCCACTCGTTCTGGCTATTCTATTTTTAGTTATGCCGAGTACCCGTCTATTATTCGTGGTGGTCACAATATGGTGCAACTCACAGTAGCCGAAAAAGCAGTAGCGGCCTCGTATCAAACAACAGATTTACTTGTAGCTCTAAATCAAGAAACAATTGATTTTCATTTCAAAGAACTTGTAGCTGGTTCGGTGTTAATTTATGATGGTGAAAAATCTGTTCTGCCAAAATTAGCTAAAGGGGTGTATGCTCTTGCCATACCTCTTAATACAATTTCTAAGGATATCGCTCACACATATTTATTACGTAATACAGTAGCTTTGGGTGCAAGTGTGGCGGTTTTGGGAGGAAGTATAAAAATTTTACAAGATTTGCTTAATGAGGAGTTTGCCCACAAGTCACCAGAAATAAAAAATAATAATCTTCGTGTTGCTCAGGCAGGGTACGACTATGTTAAAGAAAAATACGCTGATACGATAAAAAATATTCTTACTGTTAAAAAGAAGGCCTCCAAACAAATGGTTATAACAGGTGATGAGGCTATTGCCTTGGGAGCTGTGGCGGCCGGACTGCAGTTTGCTGCAATTTACCCCATGACTCCGATCAGTAATATTTTGCATGTACTGGCTGCGTTGCAAGAAAAATATAATTTTATTTACAAACAACCAGAAGACGAAATTTCGGCCATTAATATGGCAATTGGTGCTTCTTTTGCTGGTGCTAGGTCTATGACAGCGAGTGCAGGCGGCGGTTTTTGTCTAATGAGTGAAGGCTATGGGTTGGCTGCTATGACCGAAACACCGCTTGTTATTATCGAAGGCATGCGTGGTGGTCCAGCTACAGGCTTGCCAACATGGACTGAGCAGGGTGATTTGCGATTTGTCTTACATGCTCACCAAGGAGAATTTCCTCGCATTGTGTTGGCTGCTGGAGATGCAGAAGAAGCCTTCCATCTTACTATGCAGGCATTTAATCTGGCTGATAAATATCAAACACCGGTAATTTTAATGGTGGATAAGCAAGTGTGCGAAAGCGGCTTTAGTGTACCAGCGTTTGAATACAATAAGTATAGAATAGCGCAAGGTAAAATAATTATAAAAAAACAAGCTAATTATAAGCGGTATGCGCTTTCGGCCGACGGTGTTTCGGTACGATCTATCCCTGGTGTAGGGAATCATATTGTTGCAAATTCCGACGAGCACAATGAACTAGGCTACTCTAATGAAGCCGCACAAAATAGATTGGATCAGATGAATAAGCGAATGCAGAAATTGCAGACTTGCGCACGAAAAGATATGCCTAAACCAATACTGTATGGTCCAAAAAATGCCGACCTTACTATTGTTTCGTGGGGAAGTAACAAAGGGGCTATTTTGGAAGCGCTCGATCAGTTTAAAAATGTTAATTTTTTACATATAACATGGATAAGTCCATTTCCAACCAAAGAAGTGGCTGATGTATTACACAAAGCCAATCGTATTTTGAGTATTGAGTGTAATTCAACAGGACAAATGACAGGACTTATAAAAGAGCAAACTGGTATTGGTATTAAAGATAAGTTATTAAAATACGACGGCCGTCCATTTTATCCAGAAGAAATTATTGCTAAGATTAAAAAAATAATATAAAAATTGAATAGTTTTATTGTTTGTCATGCCGTCTAAATTATAAAATATATGACTACGAGCGTACAAAATTTAAAAACACCCAACATGTGTAATTGGTGTCCAGGTTGTGGAAACTTTGGTATCTGGACTTCTTTTAAAGAAGCGGCGATGAGAGAAAAATGGGATAATACTAATAGCGTAATTGTGGCAGGTATTGGTTGCCACGGACATATAAATAATTTTATTGAATTAAGTAGTTTTGAAGGGTTGCATGGACGAGCTCTACCTGTAGCCTCGGGAATAAAAATGGTTAATGATCGACTAAATGTGTTTGTTTTTACTGGTGATGGTGACTGCCTTGCCGAAGGTGGCAATCATTTTATGCACGCTGCTCGTCGTAATCAGGATTTGAATGTTATTTTACACGACAACGCTGTTTATGGCCTGACTACTGGCCAAACATCACCTCGTTCGCCTCATGGCTATAAATCAAAATCGACCCCAACCGGCAACCTAGACGAACCGATTAATCCGTTGTTACTAGCCCTTACTGCTGGTGCAACATTTATTGCCAGGGCTTATTCTGGCGATGTGCCTCGCCTTACTAGTTTAATGATCGAAGCAAGTAAGCACAAAGGCTTTTCGGTACTGCAGGTATTGCAGCCGTGTGTAACCTTTAATAGAATATATACACATGCTTTTTTCCAAGAAAATATTTATCATCTCGATAAAAAATATAATCCACAAGATAAACAAGCTGCATTTGCCAAGATAATGGAGTGGGGGATAAAGCAAATTCCAGTGGGAGTGTTGTACCAAGAAGATAGGCCTTCGTATGAACAGCAAATACCGCAAATTCAAAAAGGTCCGCTTCTATCTACTCCAATTAAGAAAAAAGACATCTCTGAAACTGTAAAATTGTACCAATAACATATGCCTTCCAAAATATTATTAGTATATTCAACTAACTCGGGCAGCACGTTTACCGTTGCTCAGATTATCCAAGATATTTTATCTGATAAGTTTGTAGTGGAAATGCAAAATGCCTTAGAGTTTAAACCAGGAGATGTAAAAAATTATAATACCATTATTTTGGGTTCCCCAAGCTGGTTTAGTAGGGGATTGGAAGGTATGCCAACGGAGACCATGCTCAAGCTGTTAGATGCCTGGAAAAAAGAAAAATTAGCAGGTAAAAATTTTGCTCTCTATGGTTGCGGAGATGATGGGTTTGCACAATTTTGTGGTGCGGTTGGACACCTGGAAGATTTTGTAAAAGAAGTGAAAGGCAAGAGTATTACAACCCCTCTTCGTCTTAATAGTTTTTGGTTTGATATAGACAACAATGTAGCTCTGGCCAAAAAATGGGCAAAAGAATTAAAAGTAAAACTTCTCGAGATAAAGTAAGTTACTTCTTGCCACTGTGGAATTTTTTGTGAATATCGCGTAGCTGGGGATTGGTCACGTGCGTATATATTTGAGTCGTGACAATATTTTTGTGTCCAAGAAGTTCTTGCACCGAACGCATATCAGCGCCTTGCTGCAACAAGTCGGTGGCAAAACTATGGCGCAATGTATGGGGCGTTGCTTCTACAGGCAGCCCAGCCATGCTGGCATATTTTCTCATAGCTCGTTCTACCGAGCGAGGAGTGAGTCGGTGCTCGTTATCTTCGTCATCTTTTTTGTAATTTATAAAAAGAGGTTTGAACATGTCTTGGCGAGTTTTGAGGTATTGGGCGAGCCAAGTAAAAGCACGTTCGGAAAAATAAATAGTACGAGTTGACCCGCCTTTTCCTGTAATAGTAAGTTCTTGGTCGTTAAAATTTCCTTTTTTTAGTGCCTCAACATTAAAACTTCGTATATTAAGTGCGGTAAGTTCTGAGACACGCATGCCTGTAGAAAAAAGAACTTCCAACATGGCTCTGTCACGTAAACCGCTCGGGTCAGAAATATCTGGCATAGCCATTAGTTTTTCCACCTGATCAAATTTTAAAAATTTTATCGCTTTATCTTTGTCGGTTAACTTTGGTAATTTAATTTTTTCTGATGGTAATGACACGATATCTTTTTCAGCAAAGTAGGTTAACAAATTGCGTAGGGCAATAAGATAATAGTTTTGAGTTGTTTTTTTGGTATAGTTTCCTTTGGTATCTTGTTTGCGTGATAAAAATACACGATAATCCCAAATGTGTTCCGGTGTTAGTTCATGAGGTTTTAAAGCCTCTAGTTTTTGCTCTTCCAGCCAGCGCCGAAAGGTTTTTAAGAAATTATCGTAATTACGAGTAGTGGTTGGGCTTAACCCCTTTTCTATTTCGCAGTACTCAAGAAAGCGGGGGATATGGAATGCAATAGGATTGTCAGATTTATGCATATATTGGTATAATTAGCCTGTAATGTTGATATTATACCATATAATATTATGCGACGTTAACTATTAAGATGTCTAGCTATGGGAGAAAGTAAAAATAGACCAGAAGAATTGCCTCTTGAAGGAATGGTTGGGGAAATGGTTCCAAAAAATTCGGACCTAGAAAAAGATTTTCAGATTTATAGTGAAGATGGTGTGGAAAAAAACTTGCTGGATAAAATAGAAACCGACGAAAGCAAATTTTTAAAGCGACTTGAGCTTGCTAAGCAGGTTGCGGCTCAGGAAGGAATTAAGCTTGGGGCAAAAGTTGTCTTTGATTCAAAAAAGGAAGGTGCGACTCCTCAGCAAGGTACTATTTTAATCTTCCAAGTGGGGGATAGTCATTCAGACTTGTTTTCTGAAGATGCTATAAAAGCTGGAAATTTTAATATTTTGATTGAATTTAAAAAAAGTAAATCAGGAACAATTTATGCCGATCATGTTGTATTTAAAGATCTTGTGCAAAAAATAAAGAGTGGGGAAGCCAAAATTTTGGATTAACGTAGAAATTCTCTCTGTTATAAATTAAAAAAAGACGTTGAATTTTTATTTCCGACGTCCTTTTTTATATTGACAAAAAAATAAATATTTTATAAAATCTTTGCACCGCTGGCTGACTCATTACGAGAAAGCTATAGTGGTCCAAGAGGTCTATCATGCTGCGGAAAACGTTCACTCTCGTTGTCGGTGCTCGCATCCAGGTGCCCCAGGACTTCGCTGCCAACTACAACTACCACGGAGCCAAGAACTTCGACCCGAGGTGGGCGAACCTCAGGCCCAGGATCGCCCGACTCGTCTTCGTCGAGGATGGACCCGATGGGCCGCTGTACGGCTTCCAGAAGAAGCCCGCCGAAGGCTTGAAGCCCGCCCCGTCGCGGATCCTCTTCGTCCCGCTGCTCACTGGTGGCGAGACGCTGGAGATCGAGTGGGTGGACTCCAACTGCGCTTGCGCGAGGAAGGTCTCGCCCGTCTAGGCCCCTGCAGGGTCGGACCACATCGAATTCAGAAGGAGAACCCTCATGAACCGTATTCGCGGACCGCCTACAAAAAATGGTATGGGCGCGACAACAAGCCACTCGCACCCTTACCTTAGTTTCTTAAAAGGGAATTGAGGTAGGAGGATAGAAATTGCGAGTGGTTTTTTGTTTTTTAAAATGTATTTAAAGGTCCTTTTCTCTACGTAGGCACGTCTCTTAATCTATG
>JAGOQR010000002.1 GCA_017991415.1 Candidatus Magasanikiibacteriota bacterium
TAACTGGTGGTTGCTGTGGTCAGAATGGGAGCTATGGACCTATAGCCAGGGCGAAGAGCCAAATCTGCTTAACAGATCCGGAGAACAACTCAAATACACCCTACCTTTAGACAGATATAATACGCTTGCTTTAATTTGGGGTGATCGAGCTACAGTTCTTTTTCCTTATTATTTTGTAGGCCATGACTTAATAAATGAAAAAATTAACCTTCCTCAAGCTGATACAGAAAATAAAATTTTATATTTTACTAACGAAAAGAAAGACGGCATCTGGAAACTTGTGTATTAAATAATATATGAAACTAATCACATATACCGATGGTGGCGCGCGAGGCAACCCTGGTCCAGCTGCTCTTGGCGTAGTCATTAAAGATACCACTGGAAAAACCATTGCTGGTTATGGGCAATACCTTGGAAAGCAAACAAATAATTTTGCAGAATACTCTGCACTTATTTCTGCTTTACAAAAAGCAAAAGAACTCGGTGCCACCGAAGTAGAATGCATTATGGATAGCGAACTCGTAACAAAACAGATGAATCGCCAATATAAAGTAAAAGAACCAACACTACAAAAACTGTTTATTCAGGCTTTCAATATATCAAGTCAGTTTCAAAAAGTAACATTTAAACACACGTTCCGAGAGCAAAATAAAGAGGCAGATAGCTGGGTAAACAAAGCTCTAGACGAACGCAGATAAAAACACTATAAAATAAAAATCACTCCAATTATCGGAGTGATTTTTATTTTATTGGTAGATGAGATGGAAATTACTGCGCAACAACCGGAGTTACAACTGGTCTTTTGGCGATGGTAACAGAGCTGGCACTAACTGTCTTAAGGTTAAGATTAACAATACCTTCGACACTTACTGTATCCCCTACTTTTAAGGTAGCAAGAGAAGCAGCGTCTGCACTTCCTTTCATTTTAAACTTTGTTGCACTCGAAACTTTTACGGTTAATGTTCTTTTTTCTTGTTTTAAGACAAATGTTGAATTAGCTGTATCAACACTTTCTACTGAACCTCTTTTATTCAAGATTATGTGCAATGATTGATCTTGAACCCATCGTACATTAAGAGTACCATCAGTATTAAATTTTACTACAATATGCAACTGGTCACCAACACCCATTTCACTTAATTTCATTTTTCCCCAATAGCCTCTGTATAAAGCAGTTTTGTCAGTAAGCTTCAAAACAATATTACTGCCTTTTGTTGGATATGCCACAGTTGAAGTTGGCGGCCATTTTTTTGGAGTTTGAGGACCAACTTTAGTTAGATTTACCGTAATTTCTGTTGAAGAGGTACCGGTACTATTAACGCTTACCAAAGTACCAACCAAACTAATTGATCGAGGGGCAAATCGTAATGTTTTTGCCACTTCTTTTAACTTATTTTGCAATTCTTTTTTTTCATCTCTAACCCTTTCACTCAACTCTTTTTTTACTTCGGACATTTCTTGGCCACGATTTTCTTCTTCTCGAGCTAGAGCAGGAGCCAAAGAAACAAACGACATCACCGCAACCAACGATAGTATAAGATATTTTTTCATATAAATTATATTTAATTAATTAATCTCTCTCTATATCTTTGATTACGACCTTTTACAAATTAATCGTCATTATTTTACGTCCTCTCCGCTTCGTGTGCGATCAGTTCTTATTTCTAATTTATTTTTTATCTTTTCTATTCTTTGTTCAGTTCTAATTTTTAACTGACCCTCCAGTTTAATATTTTTAGAACTAATCTTTTCTAACTGCTCTTCTGCTTTTTCTATTGATTCTTCTGTCTTTTTTATCTTTTTTTCTACAAGATTGCGCTCTAAAAATTTTCTTTGTCTGCCTACCACTTCTGTTTTAATGTCATCTTCTCTGGTTTTTATATCTGCTTTTATTTCTTTAACTATCACCTTTTTCTGAAGAATTTCTTTTTCTGCTTCACGGCGCTCTATTTTTTTTAAATAAAATTCCGCTTTAGCTTCTGGTGTTATCTTCGTTACCTCTTCAACAGTTTCAATTGCTTGCTTGATTGGATAGAGCGCACTACCCTCGGTAATTTCTGGACTAGAATAAGCATATGCCCCTCCACCACCAACAAGCAATAAAACTACTGCCGCAAAAGCTCCCGCCTGATACCATCCTATGCTTTGATACCACAGTGTTTTACCGTATCGAGCTTCCCAGGCTTTGTCCAAATTTTTATGCAAACTGGCTTTAAAAGTCGAGCTTGGACTTAAGCTTTTTTTTATCCTATATAAATTATATCTTGTTTTTAGATTCATATAATACCCGAATATCTGCTAAAATCTTTATATAATTAATGAGAGTTTCTTAACCGCTCGGTGAGCAGCCACCTTTACAGCTGTTTCGGTCATACCTCTTATTTCAGCTATCTCTGCATAACTATACCCAAGAAGGTAGTGAAAAGTTACAATCTCTCTACTTACAGCATCAAGCGACTCTAGCGCCTCCTCAAGCTCTTGCTTACTTTGTTCTTTTTTAAACAAATTTATGGCTGATTTTAGCCAAAATCCTTCGGAAAGGCTTTCGTCATCCTCTGGCAAATGACTACCTGGCTTTAAATCTCGCCAATGGTTAGCCAAATGATTTTTTGCAATTGTCATTATCCAGGCAGAGTGACTTTTAGCCTCATCGTAATCCGTAAAATGCTCAACTGCTTTCATAAATATTTCAGATACCAAATCCTGCGCCAACTCCTTGTCACAGCTTACACGAAAATAGACAAAGCGATACACCTTGTCTATATGATTATTATAAAATTGTTCAAAATCTTTTTTTGTATTTTTATTCAACATAAAAAGCAAATACCAACACACCTCTTTGTAACTTATAAATACTGGCAGTGTTTTAGAGCTCGCTTTTCAGTTCTTCCAGTTTCTTTTTCACTTCTTTACTTATTTTCTTTGGCACTCGGATTTTTATTTTAACATAGTGATCACCACGCGTAGTGCGATCTAAATGTTTGATACCTTTATGTTTTATACGTATAAGTTGACCAGATTCAACACCCTCTGGGACAACTAATTTTACTATTTCATCTAAAGTTTCGACTTCAATCTTGTCACCCAACACTGCCTGAGGAAAATTTATCTCCTCTTCAGTATACACGTCATATCCATCACGAGCAAAACCTTTTAATGATTTAACTCGTACCCGCACATACAAACTACCATTTCCCCCACCATGAGGAGCGGCTTCTCCATAACCATCCAACCTGATAGATTGACCATCATCAATACCACCTGGAATTTTTATTTTTACTTGTGAATTACTCTGCACAACTCCCAAACCACTACAATGCTTACATTTTTTAGAAGGTTTTTTACCCGAACCTTGGCAATCACTGCAGGTTGCAAGCGTTTGCATAGCACCCAAAAAAGTTCGTTGCGTTTGGGTCACTTGACCTTGACCCCGACAGGTTGAACAGGTGTCCATCTTACTACCAGGTTCACCACCGCTCCCATTACAAATATCGCATTTATTTTGTTTGCGCAAAGAAATTTCTTTTTCTATACCAAACGCTGCTTCTTTAAAATCAATTTCTATATCTACTTGTATATCACGGCCTCGAGCTGGGCCTCGACTTCTCCCCTGTCCACCGCCAAAAAAATCACCAAAAATATCGCCAAAGTCTGCTCCAGCAAAACCGCCTCCTCCTCTAAAGGAGTTCATAACATCTTCCCAGTTTCCGCCACCTTGGCCAAAACCACCTTGCTGCTCAAAATCAGAGCCAAACTGGTCATATCGCTGGCGCTTCTCGGAATCGCTGAGCACTTGATAGGCTTCATTTACCTCTTTAAATTTAGCCTCATCACCACCGGGTCGATCTGGATGGTGCTGCATCGCTGCTTTTTTAAAAGCTTTCTTAATATCATCAACAGAAGCATTTTTTTCTACACCGAGAATTTTATAATAATCTTTATTAGCCATAATTTTTAAATTTTAAACTTCTTTTCTTCAGCCTCTCCCAATAACATGTAATTATAACACACCAAATGTTTCTAACTGTTGCGCTAAATCTTTTTTACTTTCAACAAAATTGCCATGATCATTAATACTATCTAAACTATAGGCAAGCGTACTCAAAACATTGACTATCCAATTTGAAAAAAAATGCCTGCCATTTAAATTATCACCAGGATCATCTGAAAAAATACTTTCGAGCTCACGTTTAACCTCTAAACGATACCCTTCACTATTTTTAATATCAGCAAAATCGTCTACATCTTTTACAGTATTATAAAAATTTTTAATAATTTTCTTACTTTTTTTCCACATCTGCATTTCTTCCAAACCAAGCTCATCTATATTTACCTTAACAATCGTCCCATCCTTACCACGTAATTTATCTTGCAGGCTTTGTATCTCTGCCCTAAACGAGCGCAACTGTATTTCCTTACTAATTTCAATGGTTGATTCCAACATAGAATAAAGACAAGGTAACCCGCCCCTAGTGCGAGGCGGGTTACAGAATTATAATTATTTAACTACTTCACCTTCTATTGGCCCTTGTCCATTTTCATCTTTTTTTTCTTCACCATTTGGAGCAGTTTGATCTGCGCCTGGCTGCGCGCCTGCAGCCTGCCCAGCCTGATACATCTTAGTACCAACCACCTGTGCAGCCTTAGAGAGTTCTTCTGAAGCTTTTTTGATAAGCTCTATATCATCTTTATCTTTTACATCTTTTAGAATTTTTAAATTTTCATTTACTTTATTTTTTTCATCGTCCGTTACCGCTACTTTTTTCTCTTCTACTTCTTTCATCATTTTTTCGGTAGTATAAACCATAGTATCAGCAATATTTTTTGCTTCTATAAGTTCTTGTTTTTTCTTATCTTCAGCTGCGTGCACTTCGGCATCTTGTTTCATCTTTTCCACTTCTTCTTTGGACAAACCAGTAGAAGCTTCGATACGAATAGACTGTTCTTTGTTAGTTGCTTTGTCCTTGGCCTTAACATTTAAAATACCATTGGCATCAATATCAAATGTTACCTCTACCTGTGGCACACCACGTGGAGCTGGAGGAATACCATCCAAAATAAATCTTCCTAATGTTTTATTATCTGTAGCCATTGGGCGTTCGCCTTGTAAAACATTAATCTCTACTGCTGGCTGATTATCTGCCGCAGTTGAAAATACCTGGCTCTTGGAAGTAGGAATGGTAGTATTGCGTTCAATAAGCTTAGTCATCACACCACCCATGGTTTCCAGACCAAACGAAAGAGGAATAACATCAAGGAGTAGCACATCATGCACCTCACCTTTTAACACACCTGCTTGCACCGCTGCGCCAATTGCCACAACTTCATCCGGGTTTACGCTGATATTTGGTTTTTTATTAAAATATTTTTCTACTGTTTGTAGCACAAGCGGCATACGAGTCATACCACCAACCATCACTACTTCGTGCAAATCTTCTGGTTTTAATTTTGCATCTTCCAAGGCTTTACGAACTGGTACAAGTGTTTTATCAACCAAATCGCCTACCAATTCTTCGAGCTTGGCTCTGCTTAACTTAAGAACCAAATGTCGTGGGCCTGATGCGTCAGAAGTGATAAATGGCTGGTTAATCTCTGTTTCTTGAGCGGTAGAGAGCTCTATTTTTGCCTTTTCAGCTGCCTCTTTGATACGCTGCAAAGATAGAGGATCTTTACTTAAATCTATACCCTGATCTTTTTTAAATTCATCTAAAATCCAAGAAATTATTACTTGATCAAAATCATCCCCACCCAAATGAGTATCCCCGTTTGTAGACAATACTTGCACCGTATCAGAACTAACTTCCAAGATAGAAATATCAAATGTACCGCCACCTAAATCATATACAGCAATTTTTTGATCTTTTTTCTTATCAAACCCATAAGCCAATGCAGCTGCAGTTGGCTCGTTAATAATACGAAGCACGTTAAGGCCAGCAATTGTACCAGCATCTTTGGTAGCTTGTCTTTGTGAATCATCAAAATATGCAGGCACTGTAATTACCGCTTCAGTAATTTTTTCTCCCAATTTTTCTTCTGCATCACTCTTCAATTTTTGAAGTACCATTGCCGAAATTTCTTGCGGAGTATATTCCTTGCCTTGCATTTCAATTTTTACTTTGTCATCGCTTTTTAAAATTTTATATGGAAGCAAAGATAGATCACGCTGCACTTCCGAGTCTTCAAAACGACGGCCGATTAAACGTTTTACGGAATAGAGCGTATTTTGCGGATTAGTTACTGATTGACGTTTTGCCAACTGACCTACCAACCGTTCACCTGCTTTGGACATTGCCACAATCGAAGGAGTAGTGCGATTACCTTCTTTATTTTCTAATACTTTTGGCTGACCACCCTCAATAACTGCTACACAGCTATTGGTTGTACCGAGATCGATTCCAAGAACTTTGGACATATGAATGAATTTAATTATTAATTATTTATATATTTCTAAAATAGCTTCAATTTTTTCTTTAGAACCATTGATACTAGGCCTCATTTCTGCTTTATATAAGTCTAATAAAATCTTGAGTGTTTCAGCTTTCAACTGTGTTTTTTTAGACCCTATTAACGAAGTCACTTCTTTAAAATCCCCTGCTTTTTGCAGAGCAAGCTCCGCTTTATAAAGGCTCCTATAAAAAGGAAGTTCAGATCGTATCTCATTCATCGCAAAATTTAAATTTGGATGGCCAGGAAAGCTGCCACTATTAATTTTTTCAGATAACTCAATAATTTCATACGGATTTAATCGAGCACTCGCCAACATAATAAAGATTTCATCTTTACTACTCTCTTCAATAATAGCCGCCACTTCACGAAGTCTTTTAACCATTCTTTCATCTTCCGCTTTCTGAGTCTCATAAAGTCCAGCAGTAATTTCAGTAATTTTATCTACCAATCCCTGTGGAATATCTAACTCTTTTTTCTTAATACCTTCGTTTAATTTATTAATTACTGACAAATGAATTTCCCCTGTCTTAACAGAATCTATAACTTCTTGAACAGAATGAGTAGAAATAAATTTTTCAGTTTCTTTTAAAATTCCACTTGATTCCGCAGCTGTCAGATCTTCTGTAATCCTAACATCTGTATTATATTTTAATATACCCAATTCCACCATCACCCTAACTAACTTCTTAAAAACAACTGAAGATTCTGCCGCTTCGTCTGCTGACCATTTATCTAAGACTCTTTCTAGAACCGTACGATGAAAATTTCTACTTTTAACATATGTAACCAGAGTTGCTTCATCAAAAAAAGCAATCATTTTAGCCGCGGCATCAATGGTTTTTTGGTGATTTACTTCATCTTTGTCCTTACTATAACAAGGTTCTTTAAAAGAACTAACAATTTTTGCAAGTTCTACCTCAGAGAGGCTTGAATCAAGACTATGCAAAGCTTCGGCTAAAGCAAAAAAATTAGAATCAAGCTCTATAGGAAGACTATCCTCCTCGGTTAAAGGCCGCTCAACCACACCCTCGTGATTTGGCATGCCTTGAGTACGCTCGCCCATATTTTTTAAAACCATATAATTATTTACTAATAATAACTCTTGCTGGTTTAATTATTTTATCTCCTCGTTTATATCCACCCTCAACTTCTTTAAGGATTATCCCAGATTCAACTTCGCTTGACTCTTCTTCTCCGATCGCTTCGTGGTAGCGAGGATCGAATTTCTCACCTGCTGTTTGAATCTCTTCTACTTGATAATTTTTTAGAATATCACCGAATTGTTTTTGGATATATCCGATACCATCTGCCCACTGTTTCCAACTTTTTTCGTCTGTCATAGCATCTTTATGAGCAAATGCTTTTTTAAAGTTTTCGTATACGGGAATAAACTCTTCTAAAATATATTGCTCACTCGCTTTTGCCCAAACACCACGCATATCAGCCGACTCTTTTTGTAAATTCTTATAATCTGCCAAGGCTCGTTGCCAACCAGATTTGTATTCTTCCATTTCCGCTTTGCACTTCTCACAATTTTCACAAACTGGAGCAGTACTTGCTTCTAAATTTTCTACTTCTGGTGGTATTTTATTATCTTCATCCATATAATTATTAATCGCTCCTTAGTAATTTAAGTCTACTACCCTAGATAATTTCTAATAATTTCTTGATTAAACTAAAATTATATCTATAATCCATTCGTTTTGGACCAAGTAGCGCTATCATACCTTCTTTGCCAAACCTGGCAGAAACAACAGATAACATTTCATCAAACGGGTTTTCGCTACCAATAAAATATCGAGGCGAGACTTCTACCTTATGCATAAAATCTTCCAGGTATTCTTCACAGTTATCAAACATTTCGGAAATATTTGAGATGGCTTCCAAATCTCCAAACTCTGACTTATTAAACAAATTGGAGAGGCCTGTATAGTACACTCTTTCGGTAGAAAAGGCTATAATAACGGTTTCTTTGGACAATCCAACTGCAGCTTTTGCCAGGTTCTTTCGAGACAACTCATAATCTTGCTCTGCTGACAAAGAATCTACCAGAGTTTTAAAATCATTTTTAGGAATGTTATTTTTTTCTAAATTTAGCTGATCAACATAATATCTATACCCTCTTTCAGTTGGGATTCTTCCCGCTGATGTATGCGGGTGCATCAAATAACCTTCTTCTTCCAAAGCGCGTAATTCATTACGAACAGTAGCTTCACTAAAGTCTAAACCACCAAAAGAAACCAAAAATTTGGAACCAACTGGTTCCGCATTTTTTATATAATGTTCTATAACCATGGTAAGCAGCTGATGTTTGCGACCATCCATAGACAAACGTATTATCACTCTAGTATTATGAGTGATAATATAACATACTAAAAAAGCCTCGTCAAGAGGCTTTTTTAGGCTTATTTTAGAGTATTTAGATCTTTCCTATCTCGCTTAAGAGTACATTTTCAACATAGATACCTCGAGCGTAAAATATTCTTTCGAGCTCATTTTTTAACTCCATTTCAACCGCATCTCTTTTGATACCAATAATTTCTTGGTACTCAAATTTACTAAAGACCATACGCACACGACTACGGATAGTAGGACGAATAATTTTCATGATAAAATCTTCACCAATAGTCTGCCAAATAGATGGAACTTGATGTACATCTAGACGTAACAGAATAGTTCCTTCTACACCTACTCGCTGAGTATCTTTTGTAGTTGCCGCAATTGGAATATCTCCAAGAGCTTTTTCGTGATCGGGGTTAAACTGTCTCGAAATGCTATATTCTAAGGTTTGTGTATTGAATAATTTTGCTTTTTGCCAAAAAGGAATTTTGAGGTGTAGCCCTGGAGTTAATACTTTTTTCAATACTCCCCTGCCCAAATCGTAGACGCAAGCCACATATCCTGGCGGAACACTAATGAAGAGGCCTTTTAGAACGTCATCCATTACAAACGAGTACATGAGCTTATCCATTGAATCTGCGGACATATATTTATCTTAGTGAGATTTATGTTTTGCTTCTTCTTTTTTATCCTTTTTTTTATCGGGAAAAAGCATCGTACGAATAACGCTCACTATACCAGAAAATACCATGGTTGTCAAAATAAAAAGCGATTTTACCATAGGTAAATACCATAGGGCGGCAAAGGTAAATAGCGGGAAAAGAAATAAAAATGTCATTTTTGATTTATCTTGTTTTGGTTTAGAAGATTCGCCAATATAAATAGAGAAGAAAAGGTATAAAGCCGCCAAACCTGCCCAAAAAACATCATGGTGGCTACCTATATTAAATCCGTAAAAATCAACATTTATCTTTCCAGGAAAATCTATCCAATTATAAAGTAATTTTATAATTCTATCTCCTGTAATACCCCTAATAAACACCTGATATAACAATACAAATACTAAAACCTGGAAACCGAGCGATATAACTTTTGCCCATGGAGAAACATGATTCTTTTTCATCACTCTTCTGATCTCTTCTTTTTGAGCTACAGGATCATTCTTAAATGCCTTGGCTGCTTTTACCGCCTGTTCTTCTATATCTTTCTGCCTTGCCGAGTCTCTTTCAGAAATAATAGTAAATGGCAACAAAATAATTCGTAAAAAAATAGTGAGCCATACTACTGCCCACCCCATATTTTTATCCGCAATATTTAAATAAATCCAAATAAGTGCGTTAAATAACGGCTGATACAAATACGTTGTCCAAAAATAAGTTAACATATGCTCAATAATAGCACAAAGCAGCCCCTCCCTACAATATAGCGACCACTAGACCATGCCTCTATCTACCATGGCTTGTGAAATTCTTTCTATTGCAAGCGCGTATGCTCCGGTACGCATATCAGTCTGGTATTTTTCTTTCTTTGCCCAAACCTCAGCAAAAGAATCGGACATTATTTTTTCCAATTTTTCCAACACATCTTTTTCTTCCCAATAAAAATTGTAAGCATTTTGTACTTGTTCAAAATAACTCACTGCTACCCCACCTGCATTAGCAAGAATATCAGGCACTACGATAATTCCTTTGCGGGCTAAAATTTCATCCCCTTCTTGTGTCACTGGTCCGTTAGCAAGTTCGATTATTAACTGGGATTTTATTCTCTCCGCATTTTCGGCCGTAACACTATTTTCTAAAGCAGCCAAAACCAAAATAGCAGCATCTTGATTTAAAATTTCTTCGCCAATATTTTGACTATCTACAAAATCGATTACTGAACCAGTCTTTTCTTTATGTTCTAAAAGTTTTTTAATATTTAAACCTTCGGCATTATACACTCCACCTTTAGAGTCACTTACCGCTACGATCTTATAACCATTTTCATCTAAAATTTTAGCCATAGTCGCTCCTGCATTACCAAAACCTTGAATAGCTACCGTAAAATTTTTAAGATCTAATCTCTTAACTGCATGTTGCAAAACATAAAAACCACCTTGAGCCGTAGAATAACCACGGGCTTTGGAACCACCAATGCTAAGCGGTTTGCCTGTTATTACACCAAGATTACCAGCACCTGTTAATTTTTCATATTCATCAACCATCCAGCCCATAATTTTTGGGTCTGTATATACATCTGGAGCAGGCACATCTACATGAGGGCCGATTAGCTTATAAATACCTTGGATATACCCACGTGACAAACGTTCCAACTCACTAACAGATAATTCTTTTGGATTTACAATTATTCCACCTTTACCACCGCCAAGAGGAATACCAACAACGGCCGTTTTAAGAGCCATCCACATACTAAGCGCTCGTACCTCTGCTTCGTTTACGCCTGGATGAAAACGAATACCGCCTTTATACGGTCCGCGCGCATTACTATATTGGGAACGAAACCCTCGAAAAACTTTGATTGCACCACTATCCATTTTTACAGGAATAGATACTTCGAGAAATTTTTGAGGCAACTTTAATTGTTCGTAAATATTTTCTTCCAGGTTGATTATTTTTTTTACTTTTTCTAACTGCTTAAGAGCACCAACAAATGGATCTGTGTTAATCATATATTTTAAAAAATTAAATTTCTAAAGTTTAGACCGCCTCTAAAAGCTTCAAATACTATACATAGTCACGTAATTTGTTCATCCACCAATCTTTAAATTTTCGAGTCCAGCCAATTTTGTTGGAGAGCCCTAAATCTGATAACGGCACTGCTTCGCTCTTCCAATTATCTAAAATGCTATTAAGCTCATCCACCATCATTTTGTCAGAAAACGTAACCCCTGCTTCATGGTTGATATAAAAACTACGAGGGGTTAAATTGGCACTCCCTACCATCCCAAGTTTATCATCCACACTCACTGCTTTGCCATGATTCATTTTCTTTAAAAAATAAAAAACTACGCCAGCTTTGGCTGAAACTCCATAAAACATAGAAGCAAGATACCGCATAATGCGCTCATCTGCTCTCCAAGGCATTATAATACTAATATCAACACCACGACTTTTTGCTTTAGAGACGAGTTGCAAAAAGTTTTTATCTGGCACGTAATATGGCGTAAGAAGATTGAATTTTTGTTTTGCATTGCCAAGAGCTTGCTTATAAAAATCCTTAAACGGAGATCTGATAGTATGTTGAAGTGGTGAGTGCAAAATAAAATTTATTTTTTCTTTAAAATGATCGAGGTGCGGCAACACCTTAGGACGCAACAACTCCTGAACATCTTTTTTATCTCCACCTGCTCTTATATACGAACGAGCAAAACCAAATAAAATAGGTATTACAATTTTACCTGTTAATTTAAGATGAAGATCTTGCCAGCTCGCAGAAAACTGAGCCACATTTACCCCACCAATAAAAACCATCTCTCTATCAATAATAAGGACTTTGCGGTGAGTGCGATGCCATACCCTTCTCCACCAATTTTGCAAAGAAAACTCTGGTCTAAAATTATTAAACATCAAAAATTTGACCCCCGATGCTCTGAGTCGAAAAATTGATTCTTTGGATAAGGAAAAACTGCCAAACGCATCGGCAATTATTTTGACATCCAGTCCTGCTTGAGCTTTGGCACACAAAATATCTATAAATGGTTTACCTGCCAAATCATCTATCAACGTAAATATTTCCCAATAAATTGATTTTTGGGCCAAGAGCATTGCCTCACTCATACCATCCCAAGCAGCCCGTGTTGTATTGTAAAACTTATAGCTAAATTCCATGGAGGTACTATATACCTGAAAAAATAAAAAATCAACGAGGCTGATGACGCGATAGTTAGGATTAACGGCTAGGGTGCAGCTTGCAGAAATTCCAGTGTAATCCGCTCTACATCTGCCGCTGTTTTGGCCCCTTCCATGAGCTTTACACGCAATTCTTTGGCACCATCAAACCCATTAACATAGGCTTTGTAGTGTTTTTTCATAATATCAAAATTTTTGTGTTCTACTAGTATTTCTTCAAACAAATAAGTGTGCTCTATCATTACTTTTAATTTTTCTTGTATTGGAATATTTTCTACAGAGATTTTTGGGTTAAACAACCAAGGGTTGCCAAAAATACCACGGCCTATCATAACACCATCCGCACCAGTTGCTTTTATTTTTTCTTCTCCATCTTCTAGATTTTTTACATCGCCATTTCCTAAAATGAGCGTCTTGTTTTCTGAACTATCATACTTATCACGCAAAGCCACAGCATCTTTCACTACTTCCCAATGCGCAGGCACAGCTGACATTTCTTTTCGTGTACGAGCATGCACTGTAATAGCTGCAGGCTCGGTTTCGAGTAAATATGGCAGCCATTCAGACAATGTATTCCTGTTATATCCTATTCTTGTTTTAACAGATACTGGCAAATTGCCAGCGCCACGTTGTGTAGCTTTAATAATCTCTTGAGCAAGTAACGGATTTTTGATTAAGCAAGCACCCGCTCCTTGTTTTTCTACATTTCTGTCTGGACAACCCATATTAATATCAATCCCATCAAAACCAAGCTCTTGAACAAGCAATGCTGTTTTATAGAAATTTTCTGGTTTGGAACCAAAGATCTGAGCCACAATAGGACGCTCAGCTTCGGAATACATAAAATCTATAAGTAGTTTGTCACGACCAGCCGATACCAAACCATCGCAGGCCACAAATTCAGTCCACATCACATCGGGCTTACCATATTTGGCAATAACACGCCTAAAAGCCGCATCCGTAACATTAGCCATGGGCGCTAAAACAAAAATTGGTTTTTTAAGTTGTTTCCAAAATCCACTAATCATGATAATTTTTACTTATTATATAATATCTTGAAGTAAATCCATTGTAGTGGAAGGAAAAAAGATAAATAATAAAATAATGATGCTGGTTAGCAAAACAAAAAAGACAAACGATACTGCTAAGAAAATAATCGCTCTTTTAGGCGTGCGAAAAAGCATAGATAAGATAGTTTTAACTGTAGCCCCAACGGGAATCGCACCCGTCTTTTAGCCTTGAGAAGGCCACGTCCTAACTGATAGACGATGGGGCCGTATTTTATTTACTCCTAGCCCTAATTGCTTAAAATAGTAACAAAAAAATAAATAAATTACAATTGCTTTTTATAGCGCATTACATGCCTCGTGCTTTTTTCTTAGCTTCATTTTCATCCAAAATAGTTTTTCTGATACGAATACTCTGCGGGGTAATTTCTACAAGCTCATCATCGCCGATATATTCCATAGCCTCTTCTAAATCCATAACTTTTGGCGCATTAAAATGCTCACTTACACCATCACCTTTGGAACGCATATTAGAGAGCTGTTTTTCCTTACAAACATTAACAGAGATATCTTCGCTGCGCGCATTCTGACCAACAACTTGGCCTTTATAGACTTGGACACCTGGACCAACAAACATAACTCCTCTATCTTGCACATTAAGAAGTCCGTACAAATTGGTAGTACCCGTTTCATGAGCAACAAGAGATCCCTGATCACGTTCGCGCCAGTTGGACGGATCTGGCATATACTGATAAAAAATTGTGTTAATAATTCCCAAACCTCTCGTATCAGTCAAAAATTCGGTACGATAACCAAATAAACCACGGGTTGGGATAATAAATTCCAAAAATACTATGCCATTTTCGGTCCTCATTTCACGCAATTCTCCATGGCGACTACCCAACTTTTGGATTACCGCTCCAGAATGAGCTTCTGGTACTTCTACAAATACTTGCTCGTACGGAGTCATTTTTTGACCATCAACTTCTTTGAGAATAACTTGCGGACGAGAGATTTGAAATTCAAAACCTTCACGACGCAGTCGTTCAATCAAAATAGCCAAATGCAACTCACCTCGCCCAGAAACAATCCAATTTCCCTCCGTACCGTCGGCAACCTTTAAAGCCATGTCTGTTTCTAATTCTTTAAATAATCTATCACGAATCTGTCTAGAAGTAGTAAATTCACCTTCTTTACCAGCAAACGGAGAGTTGTTTACACTAAACGTCATTTTCACCGTTGGCTCCTCTATAGTAAGAAGCGGTAAAGCAACTGGATTTACAACGTCAGCCACAGTTTCGCCAATATTTATATCGGAAATACCAGCAATAGCTACCACATCACCTGCATATGCTTCTTGGACTTCTATTCTCTCTAGACCAAAAAATGTCATTAGCGCCATAACGCGACATTTTTTCATGATACCTTCTCTATTTATATGCATTATATCTTGACCAGTTTTTATGGTGCCATTATAAATTCTACCGGTTGCAATTCTACCTTTAAAGTTATCACCAGTGATTGTGGTAATTAGAACTTGTAAAGGCGCTTGCACATCTGCCTTTGGTTCGGAAATAAATTTGAGCACTGTATCAAAAATAGGAGTAATATCTGTCATGGCTGCCATATCTGGCGACATGCCAGCTAAACCATTTTTGGCAGAAGCATAAATAACTGGAAATTCTGCCACTTCATCACTCGCGCCGAGCTCTACAAACAAATCAAACGTTTTGTCCAAAACCCAATTTGGTCTGGCACCTGGTTTGTCAATTTTATTTATAACTACAATAACCTTGTGTCCCATTTGCAACGCTTTTTTGAGCACAAATCTAGTTTGAGGCATTGGACCTTCTTTGGCGTCTACCAAAAGTAAGCAGCCGTCAGCCAACTTAAGAACTCTTTCCACTTCTCCACCAAAGTCAGCATGGCCTGGAGTATCAATGATATTTATTTTTGTATCTTTCCATTCTACAGAAGCATTTTTAGAAAAAATAGTAATACCGCGTTCACGTTCCAAATCATTACTATCCATAATAGTAATTTGGCTGTCCTGCTCTTTGGAAAGCTTAGTTTTGGATTGACGCAGCAAAGCATCCACCAATGTGGTTTTTCCATGGTCTACGTGGGCGATGATGGCGACATTGCGAATTTTCATAAATCAATACACTTAGGTCGGAGATAAAAAATGGCTTAAAAAAATAATTTCCCGCCAAAGACGGGTCCGCTTGAGGCGGAAAATCTGCTAAGTCATGGCAGAATGTACCGCAAATATACTATAAAATACGGAGCTTGTCAATCTTTGGCTGAGCCACTAAAAAACAAAAACCCGCCCTTACGGGCGGGTTTTGTTCTATAAACTTTTTATAGATTCAGTCCAAACATTATGATAATGAGTAGGTCAATGAAGAACCTGTAACATCATAAGAGTCTGAAGCTGAGAAACCAGGAGCAGCATTTTCACTGCCTCCAACTGGAGTATAGAAGTAGAACAAGTTACCTGTGTTCCAGGCAGTTCCACTCCAACCAGTTGAACCAGAAATCTTAGCAGAAAGTGTAACACTTCCTGAAGTCTTATTGCCGCCTAACATGTTAGATGTATCAGCTGTAACGATAAATGTTCGAGTAGCACCTGGAGCAACTACGAAATTGTCCAATAAGCTATTTTGATCATTTCCGTTGTTGAAGCTAACAGTAGTTGGGTTGGCAGTGCTTGAGTTAACAACAGTGTCAACTTGAGCAATGTAAGATCCAAGACCACCTGCGCCATTATCTTCATACAATCTGAAATCTCTAATAGTACCACTTGCAGATCCAGAACCTACCAAACCAGATACGCTGATTGAAACGGTAGTGGAAGCTAATCTTAAGTCACGAGCACCAGAGTTGGTAACTGTGAATTTAAGAACTTTAGCTGAACTGTCCAAAGGTAGAGCAGTTCCTAATGAAACTGGAGCTACAGTTGGGTAAGCATCGTGGAAAATGTAAGAGGTAGAAGTAGCAAATCTACTTTCAGCCCCACCATTGATAACAGCTTGATTATAGTTGATTTCAGCTGTACCAAGAAGTGATCCAGCAGCAGATCTTGCTTCAATATCAGTATTACTGTCGCTCTTTACAACCAAAGCAGTAGTAGTGTTATTGGAGATCACGCCAGAACCATTGGTATTGGCTTTAACAACGAATACTTTGTAACTATCCATTGGGATGGTAGCTGCAAAGCCATTGAATACTACATCACCATTTACGTAGTTACCTGTAGCCAAAGCAGCTGTTGAACCTTCTGCATACAATGACAAAGTGCCATATGTACCGAGAGTTGTAGCTACACCACTAAGGTTGGAGTAAACAGTTTGGAATGTAATTTTGTTCAATGTGATTTCGTCGTTAGCAGCTGCTAATTTTACTTTAGCTAACTGTACGCCAGTCTGGTTAGGACCATAGATCTTGGAAAGAGTTGTAGCGTCGGATACGGAAGTAACGTTTAAGTTACCAGCACCAACTGTTACTTGTTGACCAGCAACAATGCTGCCAGTTCCACTTGTTCCACTGTCTTTACCAGTATAGTTGTAACTAGCAAAAGAAGTAGTTACTACTCCAGAAGCTCCGGATGTAATATAAGCTTTCAATTGCAATGTTACTGTCTGACTCTTCAAAACAGTTAAGTCAAAGCTGTAGCTGTTAGATGTACTAGCAACTGTACTTTGAGTTGTTCCTAACTGAGTTGAACCGTTCCAAAGGGACATGTTCTGGAACATTTCGGAAGCTTGACCTGTAGCAAGACCAAAGTTTACGCTAACACTACTCAAGCGAACATCTTCAGAAGTACCAGCTGTACAAATGTACTGACCGATAACTGTAGTTGAACCTGGAGCGCGAGTAACGTTACCCATGGCTGTATCCTTATAACATGTCAATGAAGTTGCATTAACAGTTAATTGGTTAGCTTCTGTACTTGTGTTTACTGCACTTGGTAAACCGTCAGCAAAATCTAAGGTAGAAAGTCTCTTTCCGTAGAAGTTACCAATACCAACTTTATAGCTTACGCCAGAAGTTGCTACTGAATCAACACTACCAACTACTTCTAAAGTCTTAGTTTGGTTGGAAGTTAAGTTGATGTAACTTGACAATGTGTTCTGAGCTCCGCCTGCATATAGGGAAGCAGTAGAAGCAGCAACAGTCAAGTAAACAGTTCCGTCTGCAGCATCACGAACAACTACGTTGCCAGTGAGTTTTGTCTTTGAACCGCTGCCTTGGTTAATACCAAGACCCATTTTGCGCAATTCCATACTTTCACCAACACCTTTAACATCGAAACGAGCTAACACAATATTTTGTGCGCCAGAAGAAATGTTTCCAGCAGGAGCAGTAGTGGATTTGTTAACGGTTAAAGTACCAGAACCCATGTTGAACCAACCACTTGTACTTGTTGTATCAGTAAAGCTGGTAGGTAGAACGTAGAAACCAGTAGTTATACCTTTTACTAACATGTCATAATCACTCTGTAGGTGAACATTGAAGTTACGGGTTGAACCGTTTACAACGTCAACTTTTACAGATAAATCACGACTTGTGCTCTTTGGTACAACGTAAGGAGTAGCAAAGTTAACTGTTACATAGCGGTTACTCATTGAAGCAGTCATTCCAAGTTGAGTTCCATTTGGGGCAAAAACGCTCCAGTTGGCTAAATCATTATCTTGGATAGTACCAGCTACAAAGAAAGTAAGCTTTGAAATAGAGATATCTTCGTTACCACTTGATTCGGTAAATCTGAATTTAGCAACTTCTTTTTGTAAGTCACCAATTTGCAGGTTACCAGAAGCTGTGCTTGCTGGTTGAGTTGCTTGTCCGCCAACTGATTGACCTGAAACAGTATAGGAAGCTAAGGAAGCATTTCCATCAATGATAGCCATTTGGTTACCAACGATTGGGAATGAACCGCCAACTGTACCATTACTCATTACATCAGTAGAAGCAGCAACACTGAATCCTACTAAGCCAGAGTTGGCAGCAGGAGCGATGTTAACAGCAACTGTCAAAGATTCAGAAGCTCCAGCGCCTACGAGTACTGGGTATGAACCAAAACTTACAGTAATTTTGTTATCTGAAGTTAAGGAAGTCATAACATCACCGTGGCGATTTCCCATTGAATCCCAAACACTAACACCAGTAATATTGCTATTTGCAATCAAACCAGTTTTAGTCAAAGTAAGACCTGTAACTTGAGTAGCTGCACTAGCACTAAAGTTAAGTTTCAAAACTTTGTTATAAGCAGAACCGTCAGCTAGGTTACCGGCAGCTGGATTATCAGCAGCTAAAGTAACGGAAAGGTTTCCACCAGTAACTGGAGTAGAAACGATAGCACCGTCTTGAGTTCTGTTGGTTAGAACAGATTCCATAGCATCAATCATGGTGCCAACGGTTGTACCAGTTAGGTAAGAAGCAGGAACAGCATGAACGAAAGCAGCTTTAAATCTGTTTGCGGTCATACCAGTAGCTGTAACTTCACGTAATACATTGCTTGCAGCAACATACCAAGTTTTTCCAGCATTGCTTACGAGCATACCTTCATGAACCATACCAGAAACATCAGCTCCTCTATTTACATAGTGAGGCCAGAATGCGTCTGCAACAGTCATTACTTTATAGTTTGCTCCATACAAAGCTGTAGCATCAGTTGTACTGATTTTAGCTAAAGAGTTTCCAGGTAATACAGCATACAATTGATCTGAAGAAATTCTCTTCAAAAGGTATGCACCAGAGCGGTAGTTAACAGCGCCTGGGTAAGAACTAGGAACAGCTAAAGAATCAAAACAGTCCTGTGTTATTGTTACATAACCAGCATACTGATTTGCAGCAGTAGCTGAAAGACCTGTCCAACTCTTGAATTCATCCCCTGAAGGGAAGTATAAAATTTGATTATTTTTGTTGACAGCATAGATAGCTGCTTTACCAGATACCTTTACCATGTCACCGGCGGAAAGCGTTGGACAAACTGCTGCATTTGCAACAGGAACCAAAGCTGCAACGCCTAGAGCCCACAACATAGTAGCTCCAACAACGCTAACCGTAAAGATTTTTTTTACGGATTTTAATACATCGGTCATAATTTTAAATTATTATTCTTTAATCTAGTGCGCCCCGCTAAAATACGAAGTCGCTAGATTAAAGTTTGTTTCAATCAACGAAACCGTTAGGTTTGTTGATTGAACTACAATGGTTTTACGAGCTTCTATAAGCCCTCGACCTGATGTAAAACCGCGATTAACACTTTCCTTCCCGCCTCCTCCGATACAATATCGAAAAAATACGGGATTTTATCTCTCTCCTCTGTGCTATAGAAATTAATCTATTCCACAGAGGAAAGAAATAATTTAGATTATCTTAAGGTAGTGGTTGGTTTTGGAACTATTACTGGAGTGGTTGATACATTTATTTTTATAGTATTTGATGTAGTTACTCCAACACTAAGGCTACTACTAACAGGGGTAGTTGTAACAAAAATACTAGTAGAAGCAGTAAGTGGAGCATCTGCCGCAACTGCAACTACTGGCAAGATGCCTTGCACTGCCTTTAATGTATCGTCAGTAATTTTTTCAACTTGAGTACTCACTGCATTAGCTTCTTTTATTTTTCCAACAGCTAGGGAAAGATTATCTTGAGACAATAATATCTGCCCTTCACTTACCGTTTCTCCCGTTTTAACATTAAACTGCTGGGCTGTGTTTACAGCTGCCTGGGTTTGTTTGGAAGTCTCTTCTATTTTATCGGATAATTCTTGTGTATTATTGGATGTAGATGAATTTTTAATATCTTGAACAATAGCAGCATTTACTTCTGTTTTAACTATACCTACAGCTTTGTTTACTTCCACCATACTTTGCTTGGACTCGGCCGCATCTGTTACCGCTGATTGAAGCTGCTGGTTAATGGCTGCCTTAACCTCATCTTTTGATACACTCACATCTCCTTGTAAATGCTTCTCTACCATAACTTCTACAGCTTTTACCGCTGTTTCTTTTGCTATATCTTTTACTTGAGAAACTTGAGTTGATAAATCGCCTGTACTTGCAACATCGTTGATAAGTAAATTAACTTTAACTTCTTTTAAAACTTTTTGTATATCCTGAGTAGTTTGATTAATATTTTTTGCAGCCTCTCCAGTTGAACCGTTAGTTGTTTTTATTTCTTCTAATTTATTACTTACGCTATTTAATTCTTGTTTTAAATCATTAACTGTTTTGGAAACAATTTCAATTTTTGAAGGATCGTTCTGAGAAACAATACTTTTTATTTCTACAGCTCTTCTTTTAGCAAATTCACCGTGCAGACTAGCGGCCTCATTTTTATTGCCAACAACCTCAGCACTTACTGACTGAAATGTTTCAGTTGCGCGCTTTGCAGAATAAAGCCATTCGCCAGGTAATGATTCGTAAGAAGCACTTACAGTTGCAACCCAACTTCCAACACCCATAGCCAGGATAAGGATTATCGCTGTCATTGGTTTGATAACTCTATATACCAATGTTTGTGGCAAGAAAATTGAAGTTGCTTGCCAAAAATTATCGACATTAAACTTAATTCGATTATTATTTTTTGTAGAAACAGTATTTCTAATCTGAGACAACAAAAGCTCTCGGTTATTTTTTAACCATTCTTCACTCGGTCCAGTATCAGCATGCTTCAAGGATTTCAATTGTCTGATTATTTCTTTAGACATAACGTATTAACTATACCTTTACCCGATTTTTTATACTTTATTTTCTAACAATTCTTTTAATTTATGTAAGGCTCTATGCAATGTTACTCGTATTGATACTCGGCCCTTTCCAGTTATCTCGGCAATCTCACTCACTTCTAATTCATCGACATATCTTAGAGTAACAATTTCTCGATATTCTTGTTTTAAATTTTTTAAAGCTTTAATGATTTTTTGAACTTCAATTTTTTCTCCTATTTTTTCTTCGAAGCCAATCACCCAACTTTCTTTACCTTGTATATTCTCGCCCCCATCATCATCGATGGAAAAAACTTCTTTATGACTTGTTTTCGAACGATACAAGTCAATAACAGAGTTGCGCGCTAATTTATATAAAAGACCGCTAAAACTTTCTATACTTTTTTTCTCATTTATATATCGCCATGCTTTCAAGAACACTTCAGAAGTAATATCTTCGGCCTCTTCACGATTTGCAACTTTAAAAAAAACAAAGCTATAGATTCGTCTAGCATAAATATCATATAGCTGAGCAAAAGCTTCTGGATCCTTTTTGGTGTGAAGCTTAAAGAGGAGGATTTTTTCAGAGATTTTATTTCTAGACATTATAGTAGACGTAGAAATAAGAATTATGTTACAGTTTTCGAAAATCACATTAATTTTCAACCATTTCAATGGTTAACATGTTAGCAAAATAAAGGGCAGAAGTCAAATAGAGACCATAGAATTTAAAATGATTTTTGATGCTTCAAATTAATGCTCAGCTGCAAAAAAAGAAATTAAATTTTGTATTTTTTATTTGTATACTCTAGTGTATACAAATAAAAAATACGAGAAAAATCCTTGAGAACAAGAGCTTTACCCCTGTTTTTTACAGTATTTGTATACACTTGTGTATACAAATACTGTAAAAATAAAATCATAAAAACAGAGATAACCGTCGTATTATTGACAAAAAACCAATTATTTGATATACTTGTCTAGATTAGTCTATACAAACACAAATTAAAATAGACTTACATAATCTTTTGATCTACTCCCTATGGAACAAATTGTGCCACATGCCGAGCCTACAAAAGAAGTAATACGAGTTTCAATATCTGAAGCTGCGAAATTATTTGGCGTAAACTCACAAACTATTCGTAGAGCAATCGCCTCTAAGGAGGTCATTTATATAGTGGTGGCTGGACGATATAAGCTCAATTTTGAAAGCCTTGTTAAATGGTCCCAGCGACACACCACTATAAAAAACAAGCTTGAAAAAAAAGGGATCGGTCAATTTATTGGTGATTGGAAAATTAAAAATCCGCTCTACTCCCCTAGCCCAAAAATTGTGCCTAGTAAAAAAACAGACGACTCACCAAGCACTTCTCCCGAAACTCTTTAAATCAAAAACCTCCTCTATTCGGGAGGTTTTTAATTTATTTATATAGTTGTAGAAAACGCATATACGATATATAATAACCCTGCAAAATACTAACAAAAATATGCTTAATTTTCTTAAAAATCACTATCACAAAAAATACCACGGCATGTATCAGCATGCAAAAAAACTCTTTGTTTTTGACCTTGCCCTACTATCTCTCGCTATTGTCATGATGATAAGTAGCGCAGTGTTATTTTTCTGGAAACCGAGCATTGCTGGTCTTATTAACATCTCTCTCTCTTTGGGCCAAGAACGAATACAAAGCGGTGACGCAGTCCGACTAACTATTGATTATACAAATAATAGCAAACAAAATTTGAAAGATGTATCCCTTGGACTGCGTTTACCAGAAGGTTTTATTATAGACCGCACCAAAACATCAAGCGATACCTTTTCTGAGCACTCTATCTTTACTGCAATAAAAGAATTAAAAGCTGGCGCTTCTGGACAATCAGAAATCTACGGTCAATTTTGGACAGAACCAAAAGCAGAAAAACATTTTATTGCCAACCTTTCGTACAGACCAGAAAATAAAAATAGTCGGGAACAAAAACTATCTTCTTTAATATCAACTATTTCTGACAGTATTCTGGTTGGCAAAATTACCATACTCACCTCTACTTTTTCAAATACACCTGTACAATTCACGTACACCCTTCAAAACTTGAGCGACAACCAAATCAGCAATATCTCACTTACACACAACTTAAACAAAGGTGCTATTGCCGAAAAAGATCTATCCAACATCTCTCTTTCACCAAACGGAATCAAAGTAATACAAGGGGGATTTACGAGCCCAGAAAAATCGGGCAAGTACACATACTCCATCACACCCCAGGTGCTAGCCAACAACCACCTTATTCCACAAGGCTCGCTCAATACCGAACTAAACATTATTTCACCACAAATAATCTCTGGTGCTCGCTTATTAGGCAATGTAGCATTTGCAGAACCAGGGCAAGTATTGCCAGTAGAAATAAGATGGGAAAATACAAGTAACTTTAAACTCGAAAACCTGACGCTTCACATTACAACCAACCTCACTGGAGCCATTGATTGGAAAAAAACTGCCCGAGAAAATGGAGCTACAGCCGAAAATAATGGAATATTTTTTGATAGCAAATCCAGAACTAGTCTTAGTAACGGCTCTCCAAAAAATAGCGATACATTTACGGTAAATATATACCTACTTTCCACCCTGGGCTTACCTCAAACAGAGAACGCTAAACTAGAAATATACCCAATAATGAAAGCAAGTGCCCCTGGAATAACTGATGCAACATTTAGCCAGGACGGCTCTCGCACATCCCTTCCACTCGCCACAGAAGTAAAATTTATCGACACAGAGGCGCGCTATTACACAGCCGAAGGCGATCAGTTGGGCCGCGGAACTCTTCCACCTACTGTTGGCAAAAATACCAAATATTGGGTTTTTGTAAAAATAGCCAACACCTCTAACGCTTTAGAGAACATTAGCTTTAACACTACATTACCCGAAGGTGTCGAATTGAGCGGCAAACAAAGCACTACTATTGGCCCTCAGCTGCTCTATAATGCTCTTAACCGCTCTATTTCTTGGCAATACTATACTTTGCCCGCAAACAGCCAAACCGGCCTTTATTTTGAAGTGTCAGTTACTCCTAATCAGTCCCAGGTTGGAAAAAATATACAGCTTACTAACTCTCTTAATTTCTCGGCTACAGATGATTATGTTGGAAAAAAATTCAACATCTCCCACACCCCAATCTTCAACACGCTTAACAAAAACGACCGAGGCTCCAACCTCGGATCAAAGGTACTTCCTTAGAAGTCAACTACTTTAAAAAAGTAAAAAAACTTTTTAACGTAAACCAGGTAAACGTTGCTAGTACAGGTATTGCCAGTAGCCAGAAGTGACGTAACCCATATGAGGAATCATCCAAATCCCCTTTTTTTCTGGCTTGCCAACAAACAAATACAAGCAACAACGCCTCAGCACCAATCACTGCCCCTCCTGCAACACTTAAAATTGTAATAAACTCACGCAAACCAAAGATAAATAAAAGAATCGGAACGCCAATCACTAAAAATTCTGCTAACACGGTATTAATTTTGCTATCCCATACAAAACTCTGTTTCAACGCAATACCTGATCCAATAAAGCCTGCACTCATAGCTAAAATAGCAAAAATATTACTTAATACGAGCACTCCTGTACCAAATTTTTCTCCTAATCCAATAGTAGCTATTTCTGAAGTTTGTAGTCCTGTGGCACCCACCACTGCCAGGGCAAATATAATATACACAGCCACTGGTATCAAAGACCCAATAATCAAAGCCTTCTTAAAACTTTTTTGATCTTTTGGTAATAATGCATGCGCCTCTATTATTGCAGGTGTCCCATTTAAAGCAAACAAGATGACTCCGTATGGTAAAAAAATATTACTCAGATCTGTGTACGCCCAATGAGCAATTTTAAAATCCTTTAAAATAAAAATTGAAAGACCTACTATAATACTTATTACAATAATACTAAGAATTTTTTCTACAACTTTTATAGTTTGCAAGCCACGCCAGACTATAATACTCGCAATAGCCCAAAAAACACCGCTCCATACAACTGGCTCACCACCAAATAAAGCGGCAAGCGACTGTCCTTCGCCGGCTATATAGGCAAGCAGGGCACCAAAAGACCCAAAAATAATCATGACATTAATAAAATATTTAGGCCACCTGCCTAGATATTTGCCAACCAAACCCGGTATTTGCAAAGATTCTTTGGTTTTTACTGCTATTTCTCCAAGCATAAGATTAAGAGATAGCATAATAAAACCCAACACGAGTATATAGGCAATACCAACTTTGAGACCTACTTGCGCAACAACATACGGAACGCCTAAGACACCAGCTCCGATAGTCATACCCGTAATCATAAATACTGCATCGGCAACTGAAACTGGTTTTTTATATACACCTTGATGTAAAATAATTTTTTTCTCCTCAACCAACCTACTCATATATAAAAGTAAATTTAAAAAATGATAATATAATTATAACACACTTTAATAAAATAACCTCTTACGCTTGACAAAATTGCTATTTTATGGTTAAAATACTGAGTTCTTTTAATGAATTCTTAGAACTAGCAAGAATTTTGAGCACTACACATTGCCCAAAATTCTCGCTAGTTCTGGCAGCCTCGCCCGATATCCGGGAAAGGTTTTGTCTCCTACCGAGAGAGTGAGGATCACATGCGTACCACGCTCACGATCACGACGACCATGGCACTGCTGATGCTCATCCTGGGCTGCAGCTCCACCAACGTCAAGCGCGCAACCACCGCCAAGTCGGCCAAGGTGACCGCCACGACGAAGACGGAGTCCAAGGAGGCGAGGAAGAAGTCGAGCGACAAGAGCGCCGAGGTCAAGAAGAAGTCGAGCAGCAGCGGCACGGTCATCGGCTACTCGACGAAGTCGGACTACATCGTGCGGGTCTCGGGACAGAAGAACCCCGAGGTCATCCAGTTCTTGCGGCGGCTGGAGAACCAGTGCAGCTGCCCCGACGACCTGATCACCCAGCGCATCAAGCCCACGAAGACGACTGGCAACGACGTCAGTGCGTTCAAGCTGTCGCTCTCGCCAGGAATGGGGGCGCACATCGTCTTCCAGGTGATGGTCGACGACCCCAACAACAGCGAGAACAGGGTCTACCTAAGTGAGCAAGACTGGCCGTCAATCACAGCGTTTGACGGCACCATCGACTCCCTGCGAGAAGTCGGCGTGTGGAGGAGTGGCTCCTACGGCGGCAAGGGGCGGGGGCTGTTCAAGATCGAGGAGCTCATCGTCGAGTAGAAGCGCGTGCTTCTGCAGGATGCCAGGAAGGGCAAGGACGCGGAGCCTTGTCCCGTGTTGTAACTATAATTTGTATATATACAAATTATAGTTACCGGGATAAGGATACTAAAATTTAAAACAGCCCCGATACTATCGGGGCTGTTTTATTATGTAGGCGCTTAGGGATTCGAACCCTAGACCTCCTCGGTGTAAACGAGGCGCTCTAACCAACTGAGCTAAACGCCCGATTTATCGATATAATCCACAAAGCAGTTGTCTTAAATTGCTTATTTAAGAAAATTACTTTCGTGGGTCGGCTGGGGATCGAACCCAGGACCACTGCCTTAAAAGGGCATTGCTCTACCAGCTGAGCTACCGACCCAAATTTTGAATAAATACGTATATGACTTTACGGACTTAATTCTATACTAATTTAAAAAAATAATCAAGAGCTAATACTTTTTATAATCTCTACTATCTTGAGGGGGTTGGCTGGGGGCAAAACTGTATGCAAACGGTCAGCTAAATACTCTCTTGTTTCGGGTAATTCTATCATATCTGCCACAATTCTGGCCAACTTAAGACCACTATCAGTTCTTTCATCCAAAACTATAGCTGCCTTATTTTCTACCAATAATTTAGTATTTACTTCTTGATGAGTCCCAGACATCGGAATAAGGATTGCTGCTTTGCCCAAAGCAGCAAGCTCTGTAATTGTACCAAAACCAGCGCGAGCAATAACTACATCGGCAATAGCATACACATCTCGGATGCCAGATTTTAAAAATTGATAGACATGATAATTAGGAAATACTTTGGTTGCATTTTCTTGTAATTGTTTAGGTCTTTCTTTACCTACTAAATGAATAACATGCCAATTTCGCGGCCAAGCTGGTAACGCCTCAATAACTAATTTGTTTATGGTAGATGAGCCCGTACCACCTCCCATAGCCAAAATTATTGGCGCACCTTCTGGAATATTAAATTTTTTTCTTGATTCAACTATACTTTGTACCGACAAATCACGCACTGGATTTCCAATCCACTCTGTCTTATACTCTGGAAAAGCAGATTGACTATCACGCAATGCAGTTGTAATTTTTTTGGCAGTGTATGACATTATTTTGTTTGCCAAACCAACTTGAGCATCCTGTTGATGAACCCATGCTGGAATTCCCAAAGCAAAAGCAGCCGCATGAAGCGGCACACTTACAAAACCACCAGCAGTAATAAGCAAGTCTGGTTTCTTTTGCCATAACAAAAATAAAGATTGAAAAAAACCAAATACTATTTTGAAGATATCAAAGATATTCCACAGAGAAATATAGCGACGAAGTTTGCCCGATATAATAGTAAAAAATGGAATATTATACTCGGCAATTAATTCTTTTTCAGGACCACGCTCGGTACCCACCCAAAAAAACACGGCTTGAGGATCATGTTTTTTATATATTTCTGCTACCGCTAAAAGTGGCACCACTGGCCCTAATGTACCTCCGCCAGAGAACATTATTTTCATAATCAAAATGAGTGAGCGAGGCGACAAACTTGCTTAATCACCTCCGAACGAATTAGTTTATATCTTAATATAATCAAGATATTATTTAAGAAAATAATTTACTTTTTTCCATTTCCTGCATAAGAACAGTTAACCTGCTAGCAGCAGCACCTAGGTCTAACCGACCATTTTGTTTGGCGCACGATTTAGTCATATCAAATACCAATTCTTGTAAATCTCTAACAAGCTTCATGCTATCAGGATTAAGATCTTTTCGAACAGAAAGCAGGTAATCTTCTATAATATCTTCTAGGCAACAACCAAACTGGAATACTTCTTCGTACGGACTAATTTTAAATTTATTATCCTGATTTTCGTCTAAAATACCTGTACCGTATAAATTATTTTTTTGAAACTTACTTATAGGAGCTTGTAAACCTCGACCATATTTTCCACCTTTACCAATACGCATATACACTTCCACACCTTTTCTTACCAATCCTTCTAAATCGAAAAGAACTCCCTGTAATTTTTGACCGTGTTGCTCTACGCCCAAATTAGAGGGGTGGATATCTTGCAGCACTAGTCCATGGCTATCCAAATAAAGAGCTGCGTTTATACAGTCTCTCAACACAGAAAGAGCAGGGAGAAATTTTTTTTTGCCCAAAGATTGATTTTCTAAAAAATCACTCAGTGAAACAAAAGATCGTTTTTCATAAATGGCCACGTGATTTTGCTCATCATACTTGACCATCCGAACAACATTAGGATGTGACGGAAGCTTTAAAAAATCCTTATGAGCAAGCGCAATCTCTTCTCTATATTCTTCATTTAAATTTTGTTGATCTTTTAAGATTTTCTCAGAACCATTATTAATATCAAAAATGATACTAATATTATTTTTGTCTCGAGGGCTATCCGTTTTTGGTCGCACTAAATCGATAATAAAAAGATAAATTGTACTATCAATCTTACCTTTTAACTCTTCAATCAATGCTTTTTTTACCCTATCTACAGTTTTTTGTAAAATTAAAATATCGTCGTGAGATAATGTTGTATTATTATCTGCAGACACCGCCCGGAAAGACCTTTGGATTTTTTTATCACTCAGCGCATCTATAACAAAGGATATTTTTTCATCCTTATGCGCTGTTTCTATTTCTGCAAGATGAGAGATAATAGCCTGAGCATACTGTTGAAGTTCGGCGTGAGCAATAACATCATTATTAACTAATTTTGCTTCTAAGTCGTCTTTAGGAGAAATGCGCATCTCTGGAGCAAAAGACTCTATTTTCATAATTAATAATCTTTCAACTTACTAATAATATCCATGTGCTGAATCTTTTCGAGTGCTTTTGCCTCAATCTGACGAATACGTTCACGGGTCACATCAAATTCTTTTCCTACTTCTTCCAAAGTATGCGTTACTCCGTCGGTAAGACCAAATCTCATTTCCAAAATCTTTTGTTCACGAGGAGAAAGATCTTTAATTGCGTCTTTAACATAATCTTTGAGGATTTGAAGCCCTGCTACTCTATCTGGAGACATATTTTTTACATCCTCTACAAAGTCTTGCAACGAAGAATCATCATCGTCATCATCACCAACTGACATTTCGAGCGATACAGTATCTTGAGAAATTTTAATAATATGATTGATTTTATCTACTTCTTCGCCCATTTCTGCAGCTAATTCTTCTGGAGTTGGATCACGACCCAAATCTTGCAACAACCGACGCTGAACCTGCTGGAAACGGTTAATAGTTTCCACCATATGCACGGGGATACGAATTGTGCGTGATTGATCGGCCAAGGCACGTGTAATAGCCTGACGTATCCACCACGTAGCATACGTAGAAAATTTATACCCTTTACGGTAATCAAATTTTTTCACAGCTCTAAACAAGCCTATATTACCTTCTTGGATTAAATCGAGTAATGATAATGATTTACCAACAAATTTCTTGGCAATTGAAACTACTAATCTTAAATTTGCTTCAATTAGTTTTCTATCTGCTTCTTTATCTCCTCTTTCTTTACGTTTTGCCAAAGACACCTCTTCGGCTGCTTTTAGCAGCGGTATTTTACCAATTTCTCGCAAATACATCTGAATAGAATCAGAAGAAATCTGCCCTAAATCAAATGGCGTATCCATATCTGGCTGTGCGCCTTGAAATTGTTTTAACAGCTGCACACTTTCAGTTTTTCGACCAAGCAAATTACCTGTCATTTCTACGATAGTCACGCCATTTTTATCTAACAAATCCATAAACCCTTCATATAGATCTAGATATCGTTCTGGCCTCGAAAATACTGCTTCTGCTTCGGTTTGAGTAATAAAACCACGAGTACGCCCTTTGGCGACCAAAGCCCAGATATCTTTAAGAGTTGGCTCAAGCACTATTTCTTCTGGCTCGACTCGTTTATTTTTTTTATTTTTAAAAAAATTATTTTTCTTATTTTGCGCGACATGGTTCTTACCTGTAAATTTTTTCTTTAAAACTTTTACGCTTTTTGATTTTACTAAAACTTTTTTCTCCCTTTTTTGCTCACGCGTATGTTTAACGCGCAATGGCTTGGAAGCTTTCTTGATTGTACCCTTTTTTTTCACCATAGGGATACTTTATATAAAATTAACGTGGATTATTTAACCTAACTCTACTATTTCTTTTAAAATCTTTTGAACCTCTTCTGAATTTTTATCTTTTTCAGCTTCTTTTAACGAATCGTATAATGCCTGCCGCCTCTCTTTGTGCCACTCCCCTTTTATGGCACTAAATAAATTGGACAGCTCTTTTATGGCCATCTCTACATCAAAACTACCGTAATCTTTATCTATTTTCAGGACTAAAATATCAATGGCAGATCGTTCTTCAGGCGTCAAACCTTGTTTAAAGGCTTCGATATTAACACTCCCATTATAGTGTTTTTTTAAAGACTCGTAAAGCCCAAGCATAGGGGTACCACTAAAAAATTCTGCCCGTAAATGCGGCATATACTCTGGCACTATCTTGGGAAACTTGAGCAATAATGCAAAAAAGCTTTCAGACAATGCATGTATTTTACCCTTTTTATCCCAAGTACTCTCTTTTATTTTTACATCTTCAACACTGGCTGCCCTGGTACTATTTGTATTATTTTTTGGTACTGCAATTGCAGAAATACGTCGCATTTCTGTCACAAGTGTAGCCCTTTCCACATTTATCTCTTCGGCTAATTTATTAATCCAATGTTCCCGCTCAACAGCATACGGAATACGAATAATCTCGGACAACAAATTATTAGCAATCTTCTGCTTTTCTTTTGGATCAGTTTTATCAACATCTAAAAAATTGGCGCTAAAATACCAATCCATTATTTCTTTAGCATCTGCAACTGCTTTAAACCAAACTGCTTTATCTTTTTTCAAACATTCATCTGCATCTTTGCCTGCACCAGGTGGAATTTGAATAATCTTTATACTCATCCCTTGCTCAAGAGCCAAATCTATACCGCGTTTTGCCGCGTTTTGACCAGCTGCATCAGCATCAAAAGCAATGGCAATATTATTAGAATATCTTTTGAGCAGCTTAATCTGCTCAAACGTAAGCGCTGTACCCGAGGAAGCGACTACGTTTTTCATACCTGCCTGATGACAGGCTATCACATCCATCTGACCCTCAACCAGCACCACAAAATCCTTAGCTTTAATATCTATTTTTGCCTTATTGAGGCCGTATAAAACCCTGGACTTATCATATACAAGTGTCTGTGGCGTATTAACATATTTCCCACCTGACTTCTCCGTTTCAACAAGCACTCGCCCCGTAAAGCCAACCGCATTGCCATGAGCATCCCAAATTGGAAACATTATTCTACCGCGAAACCGATCATAAAAACCCCCGCCATCTTTTTTTATAACCAAACCAGAAGCAACCAAATCATCGATATTATTACCCTTATTTAAAAGATACTTAGTAAGCAGGTCCCACTGATCAGGAATAAAACCTATCTGCCAATCTACAATCGTTTCGTGAGATAACTCGCGCCTTTTTAAATAATCCCTTGCTCCAACAGAAGCTGGAATTTCCAACAAAAAATGATGGAAAAAATGAGCGGCCTTATTATTTATTTCAATGATTCTATTTTTTTGACTTTTATTAACTTCGTTCGCATATGTATCCAATTTTACCCCTGCTCTCTGCGCCAAAATTTTAAGTGCTTCAGAAAAATCAAGGCCTTCCATTTCCTGCACAAAAGAAAAAACATCGCCACCTTTTCCACAACCAAAACAATGCCAAAATTGCTTTTCTGGCTGTACCATAAATGAAGGTGATTTTTCGTTATGAAACGGACAATTGGCTTTCCAGTTTATACCAGCTTTTTTAAGCTGTACGTACTCCCCGATAATCTGCACAATGTCCAGCCTATCTTTTATAGCTTGCGTGTCGGTCATACGTGAATTAAATGAAACACTTATACAAAAATACTACCCTATAAAGGCAATAAAGAAAAGTGCCAGCAATTTTCTAACCTTTTGCCTCTAATCGAGCAAAAATACTTAGGATTTTAGGAGTTTCTGGCGTATCTTTTACAACTCTGCTCAAATAGCTATCAAAATCTTCCCCATCCTGCACATAGCTCGGAAACATACTCATACGTTCTCTCATAGTCTCCTTATTTAGTTCGGGATGAAACATAAAACCCCAGATTCTCTTACCTGCTACCCTAAAGGCACTCCATGGAACCTTACTTGATTTAGCCAATGGGATAATATGCGGCGGTAAATCACTTGGCGTATCCTTGTGCCCTAAATGAACCGTAAATTTTTGAGGTAGCTGAGAAAAAATAGGGTCATCTTCCGCATGTTTAAAAAGCTCGACTTCAAAAGTACCTGTTTCTTGCATAGCTGGATCACACACCACCTTGCCCCCTTGATGCAGAGCCAAAATTTGCGACCCAAAACAAATACCCATAGTTGGAATATTTTTTTCAACTACTCGATCCAAAAAATTAAAAACTTTGGGAAGCCACGTATTTTCTCCATCTCCTTTTGATAAATAAAATTGCCCGCTACCACCCAAGATTATTCCAGAAAAATCATCTATCGTAAGAGTGCTCAAATCATCTTCAATGGCATTAAAAAAACTAAAGTTTGCATCTGAACAAATACTTGTAAAACATTTTTGCGCATGCTCTTTTGAAGCATCTATACTAAATTGAACAACAAGAACTTTATTCATATACTACTCTCTTCGAAGGGCATCAATTGGATTAAGCTCGGCAGCTTTTTTGGCAGGATAAAGCCCAAATAAAACTCCGATACAAGCAGAAAATCCGACTGATAAAATTATAGAAAAAACAGGAATACTATATACCCAATTAAAGTTATTTGAAATTGCAATAAAATATACAAGAAGCGCAAGTAATGCGCCAATTATCACGCCGACCACACCGCCAATAAAAGTAAGTAAAACAGACTCAAAAAGAAACTGCCACAATATATCCTTTGATCGCGCGCCCAACGCCTTACGCAACCCTATTTCAAAAACTCTTTCTGAAACAGAAACATACATAATATTCATAATACCAACGCCGCCTACAACCAAAGAGATACAGACTAAGGCTACTAACAAAAATGTTATTCCGCTCACAACACTACCGAGAATGGATACTGCCTCTTCCATGGTATTAATTGTGAAATCATCTTTATTCGGATCAGTAATATCATGGTTAGCACGGATTATTTGATTAAGATCCTCCACAGTTTGTTTTGATAAATTTTTATCTTTCATTTTGGCAATAATGTTTCGCACATAGTCTATACCTAAAACTCTTTTTTGCATGGTCTTAGTGGGCAAAATAATCATATTATCCATGTCCATACCAAAACTAGCCCCTCGCTTTACTGCAGTGCCAGCGACTCTAAAGGGCTTACCTTTAATATAAATAGTTTTTCCTGCAGCTGTATCATCACCAAACAATTTTTCTTTTACGCTCGAGCCTAGAACTACTATTTGTGTTAACGAATCCTCTTCTTCTTTGGTAAACATTCTCCCTTCGGCCAAGCTAAATTTTTCTACCTCAGGCATATTATAGCCTTGACCAACAAGCGTTACCGTTTTTATCTGACCCTGATAAGAAACTACTGCTTGGCCTATTACCCATCCATACGCCGCCACAATATTTGGATGCTTGCCAACATCTACGGTATCGCTATTTTTTAATGTAGTAATAGTTACTCCACTTGATTGCCCAATCGCATTTTCTGTTGAAGAACCTTTGGTGCTTGGAATTTTTACCTCAATGCTAAGCGTATCAGAACCAAACACTTCTAGCTGACTCATAATAAATTTATCCAAACCTCGGCCTGCAGCCAAAATAGTTATCACTACTGCAATACCAATACTAATGCCGAGAATCGTTAAGACAGACCTTGTTTTTTGCGCTAACAAAGAAGTTATAGCTAACTTAATATTTGTTCTGAGACTATCAAAAAAATAACTATTCATATCGTAGTGCTTCAATTGGGTTTAATTTACTTGCGCGTCTGGCAGGGACGATACCAAAAACCAAACCAATACTAACACCAACAACACAAGCAGTAAAAATCGATGAAAAAGAAACAACTATGTCCCAATGATACCCTTGACTTTGCGCTATCTTTCCAGCCACAAACGAAATAAGGGTTCCAAGTAAAATCCCTGCAAGAGCTCCTAAAAAAGTAATCATTACCGTTTCAATTAAAAATTGAGTGATAATATTACGATTAGTAGCACCAACCGCTTTGCGCAAACCAATCTCTCTTGTTCTTTCTTGTACGGCTGCTAACATAATATTCATAATACCGATACCACCTACGATAAGCGAAATAGCAGCAATCGCTGATAAGAAAATTTTGAGCGCATTGGTAATATTGGTAAGTGCATCAAGTCCTTGCGCTGTTGTACGAACTGAAAAATCGTCCTCTTCAGGATTAGTAATTTTATGTCGTTCACGTAAAACCTGCTTAATATACTCTACTGCCTTATCCACGTTTTCTGCTTTATCTATTTTTATACGCCCAAAGCTTACATAATCTATCCCGAGTAATAATTTTTGAGCAGTGGTAATCGGAGTATAGACCTGGTTATCTTGATTTTGGAAACCGCTACTTCCTCTTTCTACCATAACACCGATAACCGTAAACGGTGTTTTTTTAATTCTAATCTGCTTACCAAGCGGATCGGTACCCTCAAACAATTCTTTTGCCACCTGACTACCAAGCACCACCACCCGAGCAAGACCCTTTTCTTCTTCTTCAGAAAAAAATCTTCCTACTCGCACCTCAGTATCTTCGACATTAGGCAGATCTGCTGATACACCCACAAAACTAGTATCAGTTTTATTATCACCCCAATTAATTGTTTCTGCACCACGCACATACCCTGTAACAGAAACAATACTAGGAAATTCAGGCCCTGTAAGAGCTTTCATATCTTCGTATTTAAGGGTGGTTACAACTATTCCCATTGCCGAGGCTGGAGGACCGTTGTCTTCTGATTTTCCTGGTAAGACACCAATTAGATTTGAACCAAGACTTGTAACCTGATTTAAAATTAAGCTTTGCGCGCCCGCACCCACTGACATCACCACAATTACAGACATGATTCCAATAACAATACCAAGCATCGTCAAAAATGATCGTACTTTATTACGACCAATAATACTTAAAACACTGCGAATTTCTTTTAAAATATTCATAAAATTCTCAGGTTCTTTCGACTATTTTATCAACTCATTTCCTTCTTTTGCAAGCAATCTGTTAGCAACCAAAGAATCTTCAATTATCAGACCATCCTTGATACGTAAAATACGTTTTGCATGCTCTGCAGTATATTTTTCATGGGTTACCAAAATAATGGTACGGCCCGATTCGTTGAGACCTTGTAAAATCCGCATCACCTGAAGACCTGATTTTGAATCTAAATTACCTGTTGGTTCATCAGCAAAAATAACGGACGGATTATTTACCAAAGACCTGGCAATAGCTACTCGCTGCTTCTCACCACCAGATAATTGATTAGAAAAATAATCTAACCGATGTTCAAGACCCACAGAAACAAGCGCCTCTTTTGCTTTTTTTTCTCTCTCTGCCTGATCCATTTTAACATAGGTAAGAGGCAACATAACATTTTCCATTACAGTAGTGCGTGGCAACAAATTAAAGGCCTGAAATACAAACCCCACTTGATTACTTCGCATTTGAGCAAGTTGATCATCCGTCAAATCACTCACATTTTTACCATCAAAAATATATTCACCAGTTGTCAGTTTATCCAAAAAACCAAGAATATGCATGAGGGTAGACTTGCCAGATCCACTAGGACCCATTATAGCTACAAACTCCCCTTTTTCGATATTAAAATTCAAGCCATGCAATACACCGGTTTTTACACCCTCATTTTCGTAATTCTTTATTAAATTTTTTATCTCTATAAGTGCCATAATTATTTTACACTTAAGATGACATCATCTCCTTCACTCAAACCTTCTAAAATCTCTACTCGGCCACTATCAGCCCGAATACCTAATTTAACATCTACATCAACTGATGTGCCATTTTCTAGAACCTTAACATACTTTCCCTTATCTCCTGTTCGTACAGCTCTTAATGGGATAAAGAGAGCACCCACACGAGAATCTGTGCTAATTTTAACATTAGCCGTCATGCCAGGCTTAATATCTTTTTCTGAATCATTAATGGTAATAGTTACCTTGTAATAAACCACGTCGGAAATATCTGTTGAACCTGGCTCCATATTTATAACTTTACCACTAAACTGCACATCATCTCCAAACGCATCAAGCGTAATAGCTACGGTATCACCAATTTTTAATTTAGAAATATCAGTTTCTGGAATATCAACTTTTACTTCGTAGTGAGGAACAAAAATTCGTACCATCTCTTCACTAGAAGCAGTAAACTCTCCTACTTTTTTATTAATAGAAGTAACAACTCCATCTATTGGAGCCCGAATAATAGCCTTATTACGATTTGCCACGGCTTGCGACAGGGCAGCTCTATAGGCAGCAATATCTACCTCACGTACTGGATTTATTTTATTTTTATAATTTGCCAACGCTTGATTATAGAGAGCTTCTTTTATTTTTAAGGATACTTTACCATCAGCAATCGCTTGTTTAGCATTGGTTAGACTCGTAAGCTGAACATTCATACTAGTTCTTGCAGTATCAATAGTAGTTTTTTTAGTTGATAGAGAAGTTTGAGAAAGGCTTGCCCCTGTAACTGACGCATTAAGCACATCACCAGTCGCAACAAGCAATTTATTCATCTGCACATACGTTTCAATAGAGGATACGAGCGCAGCATCAATTTCGGCAGCTGGGGAAGCACTGGTAAGAGGCCCTACCTTAATTCTATTTTGCGCAACCAAACTCTTAACAAGCTGATACTGAGAATTAGCTAAATTCAATTTATCTAAATCAGAAACAGATAACAACGATTGAAATTCATCATTAGCACTTGTATTATCTATACCTAAAATATTATCCACTTGCACAAGACCATCATCTAATTTTATAAGAGATGATTGCAATACAACTACAGAATCTTCGTAGGCATTAACAACTACCTGACTATTCTGCAAATCTGCTTCTGCTTGGTCGAGCACCGCCTTATAATAATCTTTTTCGGACTGGGTACCTCCAGCCAATTTTTGATTCAAGTTTGCCTGAGCTTGAGCTACGGCCGCATTTAATTCGGCGAGTTTTAGACTAGCCAATACCTGGCCTGCCTTTACTTTGGCTCCAGCAATCACACTTACCTTTTCTATCACTCCTGGGACTTCAAAACGCAGAGACAAATCACTTTGCGATTCTACTTTACCAGTTGCTTCAACGGTTTGCTGCAAATCACCTTTTTCTACTTTCACCGTTTCGTACTCTGGTGGTTTGTTAGCTTTTTTAACCTGACCATATACAACTACCCCTACCAAAGCGAGGGCCGCTATAATAACGTAGAACTTTTTTAACTTAAAAATTCCCATATGATTATTTTAAATGTTTATTTAATATAGTAAGCAAGCTTTGCATCATTTTTTGAGGTACCAAAATCAGTTTACCGAAATGTTCTACTACCAAAAACTGATCTCCGTTTTTTAATTTTAATTTGCCACGAGCTTCTTTCGGAATAACAATCTGACCACGCTCTCCCAAAACAGTAGTGCCGTACACCTTAATACCATCTTTATCAAGAAAATCCTTTGCCATAAATCAAACAATTTAAGTATGATTAATCATACTTATCATACTCGGTTTTACCCCACGCGTCAATGGCGTGTAATAGCCCGTTCCCAATCCTGTGTTTGGCTTAGATACACATCTTTAATCTTAAAAAAATATTCCTTGGCAGCATCGTGATCGTTTGGAATAATTCCATCAAGAATTGCCTCCTCAATAGCTTCTTTTATCCTTCCTACAGTTGGGCCAGGTTTTAACCCAGCTAATTCCATTATTTCTTCCCCTCGTAACGGCGACTGAAACGCTCTAAGCTTGTCTTTTTCCAGAACCTCAGCAATCTTTTTTTCTAAAAAATCATAGTTTTTTAGTCGTTTTTCTTTTTTGTATGGATTACCACTCGTAATATCGCTCCGACCAAGAATCAACAAATCTTCTAATTCTTCACCTAAATTTACTACCAACCGACGTACCGCCGAATCAGTAATACCATCATCCATCAGGCCTATTGGCTGCATATGCCAACGCACTAATTTTGCTAAATAATCGGTGTCATTTTTAGAAAAACGTAGTCGTTTACTTATTCCATAGACCATTTTCTTACCAACATGTTCATGTTGATGAAATGTCCAGCCAATTTTTGGCATTAATTTTTTAGTAGCTGGTTTACCAATATCATGGAATAACCCTGCCAAACGAAGCAGCGTTTTGTTCGATCGTTCGGCAACATTATCCACTACTTTAAATGTGTGAACCAAATTATCTTTATGTTGATGACCATATACATCCTCTACTCCTTCTAGTTTAGAAATTTCTGGTAAAACCAAATCTAGTAAATGTGTTTGCCACATTAAGGTAAGACCGGTAGACGGCTTTGGACATGCCATTAATTTAAAAAGTTCTTCGCATACCCGCTCTGCGGAAATAATCTTCAGTCGTTCTCGATTACTATGAATAGACTCTAATGTTTTTGCTTCAATAAAAAAATCGAGCTGACTGGCAAACCGCACAGCTCGCATCATACGCAACGGATCGTCAATAAAAGTTTTGTCTGGATCAAGGGGTGTGCGCAGTGTTTTATTCTCCAAATCTTTTTGCCCATCAAAAGGGTCGATAATTTCTTTTTTGAGTTTATCTACGCTTGGCCAAGAACGACTGCAAAAAACTGATACGGGGGCAGCCATGGCATTCACTGTAAAATCTCTCCTCGCTAAATCTTCTGCGAGCGTGGTCTGTTCTACTTTTGGCTTACGTGAATTTGAATCATATTTTTCGGTGCGTGCTCCTGCAAACTCTAACACCATTTGTTCGGACTCGCCCTCAGCTTGAAAAATATAACGAGCAGTATCAAAATCAGGAAACTCAACCAAACTACCAATCTGCTTAAGCGCGTCATCAAATTTTTTAGCAAATTCCAAACCACTTCCTACTACCACAAAATCGACATCTTTTTTTTGCTCCCTGCCTAACAAAAAATCACGCACAAAACCACCCACTACAAAAACTGGTAATGCGTGCTCCTTTGAAACCAAATCAACCTGCTTAAATATTTTCTGCACATTCATAACTCTTTTAGCAAACTAACACTCATCTAAAATTATACTTTTTTATTGTTTCCTACTCGCCTATCAGCCACCTCTTGTTCGACCCAACCTTCTTTAACTAGTTTTTTAACAGAATTTTCCATGGTTTCCATACCGTCTTTAATACCTGTCTGAATAGAAGACTTAATTTGACCAACTTCATTATTACGAATTAAATTAGCCACTGCAGGAGTGTTAATTAGAATCTCTCGTGCTGGCACTCGACCACCATCTTTGGCTGGTAACAACTGTTGCGCTACTACCCCTCGTAGAACTGCAGATAGCTGGATAAGCACTTGTTTTTGTTTTGCACCTTCAAACACATCAACGATACGCTCTACCGCTTCGGCAGCTGTAGGGGTATGTAAGGTAGAAAATACCAAGTGACCAGTTTCAGCAGCAGTAAGCACAGTAGCAATAGTTTCTGGATCACGCATCTCACCCACAAAAATAACGTTAGGATCTTGACGCAACACATATTTAAGCGCATTAGCAAAAGAATTTGTATCTTTGCCAACTTCGCGTTGTTCAATGAGACTTTTTTTATCTTGAAAAGCAAATTCTATAGGATCTTCAATGGTAATAACATGAGTTTTGCGTGTCTTATTTATCTCCTCAATCATAGAGGCAATGGTAGTAGTTTTTCCAGAACCAGTCGGGCCTGTAATCAAAACTAGACCATCAAGCAGTTTGGTCATTTCCATAAGTACAGGTTCGAAACGTAAATCTTCTGGACTTGGAATACTCGCTGGAATAACACGAGCGCTTAACCCTGCATTATCACTTTGCTGATGTAAATTAACTCTAAAACGAATATCGCCTACTCCGTAACTAATATCTAGTTCTTTCTCTGTCGCATATTTTACCTGCTGTTCTTTGGTTAGCAATTCATTAATCTCAGCAAGGAGCTCTTTATTACTGAGCGGCTTATCATCCAAATCTTTGAGCTCTCCTTCTACGCGAATCATCGGCAATTCACCGCCAATTAAATGCAAATCTGAAGCATCCTGTTTAATAGCTTCTTTAAAATAAGAGTCTAGCTTGAGCATACAAATAACTTAGTAAAAATTAATTTTATTGCTTTAATAATAACACAGGACTCTCCCTCTGAGAAGAGAGCCCCTTACAGACTAACACTGAGGCAGTGCATTAATTAAATATAACTTCCACTTCCCTATCTCCCGCTACCAATCGCACTAATCGTTCAATTTCTTTTTTTGTATTATCTTTAGCTTCACTTTGTACTGCATCGCTGTGCGCCGCTTCCAAAGCCGCTTCTTTGAGCTTGGCATACGCCGCATTGTATCCATCATCATTATTAAAAACCTTTTTTAAAAGTCCTTGTTTATTTTGCAAGGTAACATCTCCTATTAACTCTACACCATGATCTTCAAGAGCAGACACAGTTACCGAAACTTTGCGCACATCTACCTGAATATCTTCTGGCGAAAGCTTATTTAAATCTACCCCTAAACTGGCTTTCATAGTACCTATAGCTACAATATCTTGCCCCCAGAAAAAATCCTTAAACGAACTTCCTGTAGAACGATCGATCTTTATCTGCTGTGTAATTATATATGTCTCAGTTACCAAAAACCCTTCATGCTTAAGCGCTTGCACAATAGATTGAGAACTTATCTGCTCACCTGGTTTATTTGGTTTTCCTAGACGGTAACCCAACAAAACACCTCCCAGTAAAACAAACAGAACCCCAATAATAATTAATTTATTTTTCATACTAACTAATATTAAAATACCTCTATTATACTTATCTAAACGTACCACAAAGACTGTCCTTTGCCAAGCAAATTTTATGGTAAAAATTAAACAAAAAGACCGCCTGCTCATTATTTTCCACACTATGAAAAATAATGAGCATAGAGGCGGTCTTCTGGTTGAATCCGCATATGCCCCCTGTGCCAGGAAGGAAGCAAGGCGAATGAGTATAGGAGGGCGATGGTCAGTTCGCCCAGGAGAACGACTCGAACGGAAGCGCCGAAGCCATGACTCGCACCTGCGGAGCCTCACCGGTGCTCCGCGGCTCGATCCAGTCACGGCTGCGACGCACCTTCTTGCGCGTCGGCCCCACCACTGCAGCCATCGGAATCTTCTTGAAGATCTCGATCACGCCGGTGGGCTTCTCCCCCTTGCAGATCTTGTTGATCCGCATCCAGAGCGGCTCGGTCAGCAGCTCCGACTTGTCGAACGCGCAGACCGTGCCAGAACCACCTGCATCATGCCTCACGTGCGGACGAGGCCGCTCGCTCGTGGCGAGCGGTCCCTTGACGTAGCGGCAGACCGTCCCATCGGGACGCTTCTGAACCAACACGAACACAAACAGTTGCTTGCTCATCGGAACGCACCTCTCATGATTGCCGAGAAAAGAAACCTCACATTTTGGCTGCGAAAAGCTCAGGTAGAGCATCTTGGAAACAGTCACCCCCCGTGACTGCTCCTACTTTTCACATGAAAATGCCAAACTGCAAACTGTATACTTAATGTAAAAATATACACTATGCAAGTTAGCATTATTCAAGTAAAGATAGGCCAAACGTAAATAACAAAAAAATTAAAAGAACTACAAGATTATAGCCATAAAATACTCAAATGTCAATATAAATTAAAAAAAGACCGCCTGTTTATTATTTTCACACATTGCATAAAAACAATAAACATAAGGCGGCCTTCTTCGTGCGCCGCGGACACCCTGCTCCCCGAGGAGCTAGAGTGCCGAAGGACGGAGATCGCTGAAGTCGCAGATCAGCGTCTGCGCACCAGGGAACAGAGGAACATGACCACGGTGTGGTGAGACGTTGGCATCTCGCATCAGTTTGATGAAGGCCGAGAGGTTCGCATGTCGATCTGGAGTGGCGACAGGCACCTTTTCGAACGGAAAGAAGGCTTGGAACACCTCCACATCGCCATCCTGACGACCAACCTTCACGATACAGTGAACTCGCAGAGTCTTCTTCATAGGAGGCCTTGGAAACCCTTGAGAGAACGTTGCACAACGCACAGAAGTCCTGAATGGAAACCATACAATGGCTACGAAAAGTCGCTTATGCGACCTCTCACTTCTGTCTTATAGGCATTGCTAATTTGCATACTCCTCACCTCGTACAGAGATGGTAAATATGCAAATTAACAAACGCGATTATTTGAAAGAACTTGCAGCAGTATACACACAAAAAACACGTCTGTCAACAGAAGCATACAGACACTTGAATACCTACGATTGTTTAAAGTTCTAAAAGTGTATTTTCTCCTAAAATCATCTTTTGCTCACTTGACTTACTTTGCATAACAGTTACGCCCGAACCAATAATACTACCTGCAATCTTAACATTGGCACTTATATGACATTTATTGAGAATAATAGAGTCGCTAATTTGAGCATTTTTAATAGTACTCCCCGCACCAATAGTAGTGTTAGGATAAATAACACAATCCTCGAGAGTGCAGTTTTCAGCAATAAGGACTGGGCCTGTGATTTTTACATTTTTATTTACTGTGGTGCCAATACCAATCCGCACCTTACCCTCTATGTACGCGCCAGGCTCAACAATACCTTCTACCTTAAAATTTTCTGGAATAATTTCTTTAAGCAAAAGCTCGCTCGCTAAAATTAAATCCTCTGGTTTGCCCGTATCCTTCCACCAACCCGTAATTTCTTTATACCCAACACGTAATTTATTTTTCAAAAAATCGGAGTGTATGCTCGATATTTCGTATTCTCCCCTATCACTTTTAGCAATATTATCGAATGCGTTAAAAAAAACTTTCGGACCATATAAATAAATACCTGTAACTGCAAAATCGTTGGGCGGCACCTTCGGTTTCTCCACCACGTCTATCAACTTTCCTTGATCATCTAAAACTGGCACACCAAATCGTTCTGGATCTGGTACTTTGGACAAAGCAAGCATACAATCATAATTACCATGGGAAAATTCATCAATAAAAGTATCCAAGCTACCCAAAATAACATTATCTGATAAATAAAACAAAAACGGATCATTCCCAATAAATTTTTCGGCCTGTTTAACTACATGGGCAATGCCTTGTGGGCCACCCTCTTGCTCAAAGAAAGTGATATTGACTCCCCAATGCCCTCCATCACCAATATATTTTTGTAACTCTGTATCACCTGGATTAGTGTTTATAAAAATATCAGTCACACCCGCAGCTACCACTTTTTCAATAGCATGAAAAATCATTGGCTTATTGGCCAACGGAATTAAATGTTTATTCATGGTAGAGGTAACTGGGCGTAACCGTGTTGCTCTTCCCCCTCCCGTTAAAATAGCTTTTTTAATTTTCATACATTCAAATAATTTTACAAAACCTTACCAAAAAATAATACGCTTTGCAACAAACCAATATGCGGTCATGAGTGGATTTGCAACATATTTGAGCAATGGATTATCAATATCTTTTTCATCAAAAATTACTTTGTCTACAGCTGTGGCCAACATGTAACTATCTGACACTTTCCGAATTGATTGGATATGCTTTCTTTTTTCTAACCAAAGGGCCCAATGGCGTGGCGTAAGCCAATATGTATATACTTGCATTTTTAAAGAAAACCAGCCAGCCATAATGGAAAATAATACCAATCCAGCCTCCATAATAATAGCCATCGGCAATAGCAAAAGCAGTGTTGGCCATTTAAAATACATCAGCATAACTGCAAACCGATTTCTTTCCATGTTATAAAATTTATCCTTATTACGACTGAATTGATACTTGTGATAAAAAATAGCATCTCTTATTATGGAGACCTTGTATCCCACCGCTTTCATGCGAAGCGAATATTCCAAATCTTCATGATACATAAAAAAATCCTTATCCCAAAAACCATATTCTGTAAGCAGTCGCGCGCGCATAATTATAGAAGCGCCGCTTGCATAACCAACTTCTTGGACTTCCTGCAACTGTAAATCGCTTTTTTTAAACCTAAAACTACCACAATAACCGAAACCTAAATAATGAAAAGAGTTGCCTGCAGTGTTAACTAAATCTGTTTCTGGATAAAGCAAAAGCAATGATTGAGCGGCTCCAATCGTACTATCTTTTTCCATAGCCCGAACCATCTTTTCCAAACAATCGGCGGCCATAAAGCCATCGTTATTATGAAAATAAATATAATCAAAACCATGTTTAAGCGCCCAGGCTATACCGACATTATTTCCTCCAGCAAAACCTAAATTCTCTGCTTGCGGCAACAAGGTAACATGCGGAATTGTTTTTCCAGAAATAGGCATCAATTTTTCTTCCAAAGCTCTCATAGAAGAACCTGCCTGTGGATGAGGATTATCTACAACTACAAATTCTACCCTTTCTTTAGGATATGTACTTTTTTCTAAAGCCGAAATAGCATCATCCAAATAAATTTCTGAATGATAGGATAGATAAATAATTGCCACTTTTGGATACTCCATACAGATATTTAGTGGGTAAAAAATTTAAAATTATTTCGCCATTTCCACATATATTTAAGCCAGCTTGCCAGATGAATACGGGCCAATTTATTTTTTACCAAAGCTCTCAACACACCTGGTATTTTTGCTGACTCTCGAGTATGTTTATGCGTAATTATAATATCATGGACATAGTATATTGGCCAACCAAAATTCCACATGGTGCGACACCAGTCACTGTCTTCCAAATACATAAAATACCGCTCATCAAACCAACCTACCTGATCAACAGTTTCTTTGCGCACCATCATAGCTGCTCCCAAGACCCAATCAACGGGCATCGTACTGTTATGATCAAAATCTTTCATAAGTAGCTTATCAGAGAATCTGCGAATCCAGGCGTATTTTTTATCCAAATTTATTTGCTTTAAAGGCTTGATGAGCATTGATTGTAAATCAAAACGATAACAAGAATATTGCAAACTGCCATCGGTATTAAGTAATTTTGGACCAACGCAACCAATTTTAGGATGGTCATCCATAAATTTAATAAGCCGCTCAATTACTTTGGAATTTTCTGGCAGAACAGTATCTGGATTAAGGGCAAAGTAATAACGAGCTGGGGTTGATTTAAAACCCATCGTATTACCTTTGCCAAAACCAATATTACCATTACAATCTACGTACTTTACTTGAGGGTATTTGGAAGCTAATTCTTCTTTAATATTGTCTTTATTTTCTGAATTATCGGCTACTGTAACTTGTATAGCATAAGGACAATCTGAAACATCTTTAAAAACCGAAGCGAGCGCATCAAGAATATCATTCTTCATTAAATAATTGAGAAAAACAATATTTATATCTTTTACATGCTCCATAACGCGCGCACCTCTCGCCAGTTTAATTTTCTGGCATGTTTAATAAAGTTTCTTTTTTTCTTTAAAATTTTCCTTAGAACCCACACCTCGCGTAGCCCAACCAAAACGGCACGATCAAAAATTAAAAAATAAACGAACTTCTTTAGTTCATACCACAAAATCCAAGGAAAATCAAGGGTTACATTCTGCCAATACTCATTCTTATACAACGTCATCAGATGGTTTTTGTAACTATGATATTTTACCCATTGAGACTGCCCTTTCTTATTATGAGCAGCAGCCCTATCGCTCGCCTGTTTTGGTCCAGCCGCAGAACGATCATGGTAAGCAACTGCACCGAGTAAAACACCTGCTTGCAGACCGAGGGCTGCCATTCGGTACGCCAAATCGACATCCTCTTTGTATGCATGATACGACTCATCAAAAACTGTGCCGTCCTCTGGAAAAACTACCTCTTGCAACGCAGATCTTCTAAAGACTGGCAGCGCCCCAGAAACACCAAATACCCGCAACAAATCCAAGTTGTGCAACTTGTTTTTTACCGCTTCCCACTGTTGTCCTGTATACTGCTCTACCACTCGCCTGTTACGATATACCTGCAACCCAAGCGTATCTATTTGATTAGTAAAACTATTTACTAAATTTTTATCTGATTCGATAAAATTCCACTTCATCAATCTCGGCGATACAACTGCAAGACTAGAATTATTATCCAAAAATGTAACTACCTTTTCCAAACAGTCCGAAGTCAAATACATATCCTGGTTGAGCATCAAAATATACTCACCATTTGTTTTTTTAAAGGCCATATTATGACCACCAGCAAACCCCAAATTAGTTTTATTTTCTACCAATTCATGCTGGACTGAAAAATTTACTAATTCTTTTTTCATTGCTTCTACCATGCCATCGGTAGAGTTATTATCAATAACAAGCAGCTCCCAATTTTTAAAAGATTGCTTACGCAAAGAATCAAAAAGAAATGGTACGTACTTTGCCCCATTCCAGGTAACTAAATGCACGGAAAGTTTCATATATTTCTTTTATCTTACTCATGATGAATAAATGTGGCGCGCCACCAAGCCATAGCAATGCCAACTGGCCGCAACAAAAAAATCCACATCCATTTATACCATGGTTCCCATTTTTGAAAATATAACAACATACTCGCGGTAAACTGTTTTTGTTTCCAGAGACTAGCTCGCTGTTTAAAACTTTGCCCAACATAATCTATGCAACTAATAATTGGTGTATGCATCACTTTAAATCCTAGTTTTTTTACTTCTTTGCAAAGATCAACATCTTCAAACCAAATAAAATATCGTGGATCAAACACCCAGCCTAATTTTTGATAAACCTCTCGTCGCATAATCATAAAAGATCCGCGCACGGAGTCTACTTCTTGCTCCACACAAGCATCAAAGTCTTTAAATAAATACGTATCAGTAATTTTTGGAAATAAGTGAGGTAATTTTAAAATTATAGCCAACTGATCCCAAACTTTTGGGAATCGACGCGGCTGCGCATCTGTATTTAAATTTCCATGCTCATCTAAAAGTTTACAGCTCGCCAAACCCACATCTGAATGTTTTTCCATCCAATCTACCATTATATCCAAACTGCCTGGTGCCACCCGCATATCAGGATTTAAAAAAAGCAAAAAATCGCCTTGAGCGATCTTGGCAGCTTGGTTATTAGGGTAAGCAAAACCAGTATTACTATTATTTTTTATAAGTTTTATATGAGAAAACTCTGTTTCAATAATACGTACTGTATCATCAGTCGAAGCGTTATCTACAATAATGTGCTCAAACAAAATATCTTGACATCCCGCTAACACAGATTTAATTTGCTCTCTTATGAGAGCAGCAGAATTCCAAGTAACTGTAATTATGGAAAGCCGCATAGATTATTTTTTAAGTTCAGCCTTAAAAAAATCTACAAACGGAATAGCAGTTGGATCTATGCCCTGCAACATAGCTGAATAAAAACTTATATAGCTGCTCAAAATCAAAACCTCACACGCTTGAGCGAGCTTATTTTTTTCTTGAGCTACATATACAGCATATCCAATATTGTTTTTATCTAAGATCTTTTTAGTAATTTCATATCTTTTTTGCACACGGCTATCGTACAAACCAGATTCTACCATTAAAAATGTAACTCCATTTTTATTAGCTTCTGGATAAAGCATGCCTTCCATTAAGTGATGATTTAGTTCTGGCACAATAAAATAACCAGCAAAACGCTTAGCATTTTCATTCATCTGATTAGCTGCAATATGCACATTCCCCGATAAATGCTCAGAGGCTACATACCAAACACTCTTACCAGACAAGTTTGCCGCCAATTGTTTGGCTCTATTTTTTTCTTGAGCTGCACCAACCCCAAATACCGAATTATAATGGGCAATTACCTGTAAACAATTTTTTATTTGTGAGCTAGATACCTGCAACAGTCCAACCTGAACAAGCAATGCAATTTGCCCAAATACAGAATACCCTAACCCCATACGAGGTGAGCCACACGGATTATTGTTGGTAGAAAAAATGAGGCTAGGAATCTTATTTTTCTGAGCCCATTCCCCCAATTTCCCTCCAGAACAAATTACTAAAATTTTTGCTTTTTTCTTTTTTGCCTCCCCCGCTGCGCTTACCACTTCTTCGGTAGAACCAGAATAACTCGAGGCAATGACAAGTGTTTTTTCAGAAATAAAACTTGGAATTTGATATCCATTTATAATTTCTACTGGAACTGCAAGATTTTTAAAAAAAATAGATTTAATAACATGTGCACCCAAAGCTGACCCACCCATGCCCAACACCACAATACTAGTTACTTTTTTATACGCAGATGGAATTTTTATTTTTTTTGCCTGAGCCAACACTTCTTCTATCTGCTGACCGAAGAGCTCTATACTCCCCAACATATTTTTGGAGTCTAGTTGACTAATTTTTTCTTTATTATCCAACATAAAATATTAATTTTAATACTGACCTAGGTTTGTTACTAGCCCCAACTTCTCTTTAGTTTCTTTATTAACTTTTTCCATTACCTTACCTGCACCATCACTATCCATATTTTTCTTTAATTCTACCATTACCTCCTTCATTCTTTCATGAATTTCTTTTAAATGAATTCCTATGTTATTCAACTTTGTTGTATCAAGCACTGCATCTACTCGTTCGGCGAGGGTCATCTTGTTTAACTCTTCTTTGCTAATTTTTACAAATTCCATCTCTGGTTTTACAATTTCCTTCAGCGCAAGCGCTATCTCATACGGAGTAGTAACTCCTGGATTCACTACATTGTACACACCAGTTTCATCTCGAGAAATTAAATCATGTGTTACCTGCATTAAATCTTCTACAACCGTACAAGAATTAGGTGTATCAATAAATTTATTGTACGTCAGCATTTTAGTGAGTGCGTTACGCGGATCTACTTTGGCAGATAATAGCTGCCTTGGCCTTAATAATAAGGCCTGTAAACCATGGCGCTTTTGGCGATGGACAAGCATTTCTTCGGCCCATACCTTTGTCCAAGAATAAAAACAAAGAGGGCTTGGCACTACAAATTCTGTTTGAGCATCAGCCGCGTTTTTACTTTCCAAAACACAGCCACTCGAAATGTGAAGTAAATAAATATTTTTTTCTTGACAGACCCTACCTACCACATCGGCGCCCATCGTATTAATTTCAAAAGCTTCTGTTTTATTTTGTTCACACCAGTCAATATTGGTTTTAGCGGCAGTATTAATAACCAAATCTGGATTAACTATTTCTATTTTTTCTCTAACGGTCTGTTCATTGCGAACATCTAACTCTGAACCAAAAATAGCCACTGTTACACCTTGGTTTTCAAAATAATCTTTATAGAATGTTCCCAACTGTCCCGCACCTGTAATTAATATCCTTTTTGGCTGCATACACAAAATTAAGATAATTAGTTTTTTTCTGAGTATTGTTTTTTAAAATATTCCAAATGCTCTCCATTTTTTAATGGCTGCCACCAGGCTGTATTATTTTTATACCACGCGATTACTTCTCGCAAACCTTGCAAAAAATCTTTTTCTGCTTTCCAACCTAAATCTTTGGTAATTTTTGAACAATTAATTGCATAGCGCCTATCATGACCTGGCCTATCTTTTACAGGCTCAATCATATCTTCTGCCATACCCATTTCGGTCAAGATGAGTTTTGTTAATTCAATATTTTCCATTTCTGTTCCAGAGCCAATATTATATACCTCACCCGGTTTTGCCTTATGCAACACCGCATCAATTGCTCGACAATGGTCGCTCGTATGAACCCACTCACGAACATTCTTACCATCTCCATATAACGGAACTTTTTTACCTTCTAATAAATTAGTAATAAAAAATGGGATTAGTTTTTCTGGGTATTGATTTGTGCCATAAAAATTACAGCTATGTGTTACCACTACTGGCGTTTGATAGGTAACAAAGTATGCACGACAGAGGTGGTCGCCACCAGCCTTGGCAGCAGAGTATGGACTGTTCGGGAAAAAAGAAGAGTCTTCACTAAAACTTCCTTTTTCTATACTTCCATACACCTCATCGGTGGACACCTGTACCATCTTGGCCAATTTAAAATTCTTAGTAGCTTCTAATAGATTAAACGTACCAAGCACTTCCGTACGTAAAAATGTATCAGGATCCATAATAGACCTATCTACATGAGTTTCTGCTGCATAGTTTACAATTGCATCAATACTATATTTTTGCACTACAGTATTTACCTCTTCTCTATTACAAATATCACCACGAACAAATGTATATCGAGGATTATCAGAAACTTCTCGCACATTTTCTAAATTTCCAGCGTATGTAAGTTTATCAAAATTTACAACATGGTATTCTGGATATTGAGCGAGGATATATTTTATAAAATGGGAGCCCATAAACCCCGCTCCTCCACAAACTAGTAATTTCATAGAAAACAATAATTAAATTTTACTTGACCTGCTCACACTTGCAACCACGCCTACGGCAGCGAGCGCAATAAGCATCGCTGACCCCCCGTGGCTGATAAACGGCAAGGGCACACCCGTAAGAGGCAATAACCCAATAATAGTACCAATATTTAAAAAAGATTGCCAAATAAACCATATCATAATCCCTGCTGCAAGTAAACGACCAAACTCATCGGGCGCACCCTTAGCAATCTTAAGGCCACGTAGCGCTAAAAATGTAATTAAAAAAACCAAACCAGTAGTCATAAGCAAGCCCATTTCTTCTGCAATCACCGCAAAAATTGAATCGGCCTGCACTTCTGGAAGATACTGAAACTTTTGTCTTGAATGACCAAGACCTGTGCCCCAAAAACCTCCAGACCCCACAGCAAGATAAGCTTGATTTATTTGATATCCAATACCTTGGGGATCGAGTTCTGGGTGCAAAAATGTAGTAAGCCGTTCCACTCTATATGGAGCTACTAGTAAAAGCACAACAAAGGCTACTACACCCACCAGACCAAGGATAAGCAGATATACCTTGGGAATATGCGCTAGATATAACATGGCAAAAATAATTACTACCAAAATAGAAAGCGTACCAACATCTGGCTGGGCCAGTATGAGTAAAATAGCTGGTGATAACATAGCAAAAATTGGCACTAATCCATTTTTCCAATCTCTCAGATCCCTTCCTTCAGAAAGAAGTTTAGCAAGAATGATAATAAGGGTAAGTTTTACAAACTCTGATGGTTGAAAACTAAGACCAAAAAGCTGCACCCAACTTTTTGATCCATTTATAACAAGCCCTACCCCTGGTATAAATACCAAACAAAGCGCTATTAAGGAAAAAAAGTATAAGATTCCTCCAAATTTCTGCAAAAACCTATAATTAATCTTAGCTAAAACGAGCAACAAAAATAGTCCTGGCAAAAAACCAAACAACAGTTGTTTTTTAACAAAAAAATAAGTATCGCCAAACTTAGCGTAACCCATCGGAGCGCTTGCCGAAGCAAGCATCACTAGTCCAAATATCACTAAAATTGCAAAAAGTAATAAAAATAATCTATCTGCTGATTGTTTAATTTTCTCCATAAAACCTATTTGTTCTTAATTTACGAATTAAGTTTTACCAGAAAAATGATACTAGCCATTAAAAATAGATGGAAAAATAACACCCAAAAACTTAATAACCGACCCAAAAATTTATCAAATGAATAAGAGAGTGAAGAAAATAAAAAATTGACTATAATTACCATAATCCCAGCTAGTGGCATATAAAAAATCTGCCACCAATCACCTACCAAATCAACCCCAAAAATGATATTATAGTGCAAAAATACCTGGCCAACATCTGGTCTAATATTAGCGATCAAATCCCACCACAAAAATATCTGGATTAAAAGTACTCCTATAAATGGTACAGAGATCCATAGGTCACGAAAGAATAGTTTAGGAGGATAAAATATCATAATAAACCAGTATAGATGTCCATTAAAAATGGGCTAAATTCTGCTTTATTTTAGCAATTTTACTATATATTGACAAGTTTACCGATTTATACTATAATAAGCCCACGATTTTTGTTAATTGCTAATTGTTAATTTTTAAAATATGTCTCATAAAAAAGCGGGTGGCTCCACTCGGTTGGGTCGCGATTCTGCCGCTCAACGCTTAGGTGTTAAACTTCACGATGGTGAAGTAGTTAAAAAAGGAATGATTATCATTCGCCAAAGAGGCACTAAATTCCACCCTGGAAAAAATGTCAAAAAAGGCGGAGATGACACAATTTTTGCTATGGCAAACGGTAAGGTGAAATTCACCCAACATAAAAGACGTCGTTTTGACGGCACTATGAAAATGTTCAAATTTGTTCACGTTGTCACAGAATAATAACACTAAAACAAAAAACCTCCTGCTAACAGGAGGTTTTTTGTTTTAGTGTTATTTCTTAAGCTGTAACAAACCTTCTTGAAGCGTAACGGTTGGCTCCCAACCCAGCACACTCTTTGCTAAACTTCTATCCGCTTCAATAAAACGCATCTCCCCAAAACGCGGATCAATATTAACAGTTTCACCTCCAATTAAAGCAGCTATTTCATTAACGCTTGTTTGCTTGCCTGATCCAATATTAATTGGAGCACCACTATTAATTATATTTTGATTCCAAGCTAAAATATTTGCTCGCACAACATCCGAAACATGCACATAATCACGAGTACTTTTACCATCTCCTACTATGGTTAATTTCTGTCCTTTTTTCTGCTGCTCCAAAAAAATTGGAATGACCATAGGGTAAGAACCTGTAGCCAATTTCCGCGGCCCAAAAACATTAAAATAACGAAGGCAAACGGTTGATAAATTATACAACGAAGAAAATAAACGGCAATATTCTTCTCCCATCAACTTATGGAGACCGTATGGACTGAGCGGTCTGGTAATAAAAGATTCTTGAATTGGCAGCACCTTTTGCTCGCCATAGGTGGCGCACGAAGAAGAAAAAACTACTTTTTTAACGTTATTTTCCTTGGCGGCCAACAACACATTAAGCGTTCCTGTTACATTAATTTCATGCGTAGTAGCTGGATCCTCAACAGACACTTGCAATCGCGGATCTGCCGCCAAATGGAATACTGCTTCAACGCCTTTAAAAATTTTACTGATTTTTTTATAATCACGTATATCTGCCTTATAAAACTTTGCTTTTTTATTAATAAATTCTTTTTTTCCAAGCATTAAATTGTCAACTACAAACACCTCATGACCAAGAGCCACCAAAGCGTCAGTGAGGTGGGAACCAATAAATCCCGCACCTCCCGTAACAACTAACTTAGACATATAGGAATATTATAATTTATTTCCTGGTAAAAACGGAGATCCGACAGATATAATACTATAACCTTTTTTTTGCAAACTTTCAAACCGACCTTGCAATATTCTTCTGCCATCCATTACTAAATATGGGGCACTGCATACTTTTTCTATTTTTTCTCCCAGCAAACTAAACTGAGGCCAATCGGTCAAGATAATACAAGCATCACTTTGTTCAAGAGCTTGCTCTTCACTATCTGTATAATTTATTTTTTCGTCCCGAGAACCATTCTTGGATAAAAACGATTTAAACATTGGCAGAGCGGTAGGGTCATATACTTTAATTGCAGCCACTCCGTCAGCTATTAAATGATTAACAATATCAAATGCAGGAGAATTTCGAACATCATTAGTACCTTGCTTAAATGCAACCCCTAATATTGCAATTGTTTTTCCTTTCCAAGAAAAACTTGCTTCTTTTTCCGCTCGACTATAAAAATAGTCTCGCTGAAACTTATTTTCTTCTAAGGTTAGACGCACCTGATGAGCCCTACCTCCAGCTTCCTCTATCTGATGGGCCAATGAAGCGGCGTCTTTTATAAAACAGCTCCCTCCCGCATAAACACTGTCATAAAAACCCCAGGTGCCAATACGAGGGTCGCTTGTAATAATTTTACGCACATTTTCAAACCGTACATCAGCAAACGATTCACAAACTCTCCCCATAACGCTAAACGTATTGGCCAATCTATTAAACAACAAAAAATTTGCTAATAACTTACCAGCTGCAGCCTCAAATGGGTTAACTTCAATATATTGAATGGAAGTCGCATTGTGAAAACGACCGTAAACCTCTCTCATTACCGCAAAATCCTTTTCACTTTCTGCCCCGATAATAATTCTATCTGGCCGCACAGAACCTTCCATAGCCTTACCCTCTACTAAGAATTCTGGATTAGAAACTACACCAATATTTTTTACACCATGACTATTCATTATATTACTTGTTTCTCTAACCATATTTATCGGCACGGTACTTTTATTTACAATCACAACATACTTACTTTGCTCGCCATTATTTCTTTTCAATAAATTATCAGCCAATTTTTCCGTAGCCTGGTAATAAAAAGAAAGGTCAGACTCACCTTCTGAATTATTTTTTTCAGGTGTAGGTAAACATAAAAAAATAGCATCAACTGATTCTAGGCTTTCAATTACCTCGTCATAATTACTAGAAAATTTTATTCTCTCTTTATTTAAAAGCAACATTTCTCCCAGCCCTTTTTCAAATAAACACGACTCTATCTGATCGATATCATTTGAGCCTAATTTTTTTATTTTACTGTCATCTATATCATAGACAAGCACATCATGCCCAGAATCTGCCGAGATAGCAGCTGAACAAGTCCCCACATAACCAGATCCTATATATAAAATTTTCATATATTAATTATAGATAAAGCCAGAATTTTTTAATTAAACAATTATTATTTTAAATAATTCATAAGCAACGCAACTGCCATTCTAATTTTTATTCCCAGCCAAATAATAAAATTAAAAAGTATATTATACTGGCTATAAAAATGCTTTTTATAATACAGCCACATTGATTCATAAAAATTAACCAGTGATTGCACTCGGCGCTTGCCGCTACTCTGACCACCAAAATGAATTATTCGTGCGTCACTTACATAGACTGTTTTCCAGCCCTTATCAAACACTCTCTTAGAAAAATCTAAATCTTCACCATACATAAAAAACATCTCATCAAACCCACCCAACTCTTGATATACTTGCCTACGAAACATCATGGCTGCCCCTGATAGCGCCTGGGTAGGGCCAGTAATTTCTGGATCAGAAGCAAACTGTTTGTAGTTATTTATCACCTTATTTTGTTTAAAAATTTTGGTCAAACCGAACAGATGAAAAAAGGAATTTATCGGGTTTGGTAACATACGACGACAAGCATGCTGGAAACTCAAATCTCTATTTAGAAGACGGGGGCCTACCATCATAGTATCAATGTGCGAGTCCAGATAGCTTACTAATTTATTCAGAGCACCGTCTAAAACTACAACATCTGTATTTAAAAACATGAGGTAATCCCCTTTTGCTATTTTCAACCCTTGATTATTAGCTTTACCAAAACCAACATTTTCTGTATTTGCGATAAGTACTACCTGCGGAAATTCAGCTTTGATCATTTCTACACTGCCATCAGCAGAATTATTATCAATAACAATTATCTCAAAATCAAACCCTTTGGTTTCTTTCAAAACAGAGGCTATAGCATCTTTTGTCAACTCTTTTGTTTTCCAATTAACCAAAATAACTGATAATTTCATATACTATAATTACCTTTTTACGGCTCAAATTTAATCTTCCCAGTTTTTCTTTCGTACACACCCACTGGCCAACCACACATCTTAGCAAGATCTCCATAAGCCACTAATATAGGCACCAAAATAAAACCGATTATCTTTTTTAAAAAAGATAAATGTTTAGAGAAAAAAATCCATCGTAGCCAAAATCTTCTTACATAGTCTAAGAACCCTAATAAAAATATAAGCATAAACCACTTACTAACAGATAGCGATAAAAACAACAAAATAATATTTATGAAATAATAAGTATATCTTATAATCTGCCTACGCAGCCACAGCTTACCATGCCCATCACTTCTAGTATACCCAAATAACTGTTTAAAATAAGTTTTTAGAGTTGTTCGAGGTCTCCAAAAAACCAAGGGCTCACGAACATACTCTACCTGTATGCCAAGTTTGAAAATCTTAAAATCAAAGACCACATCTTCACAAAGCGGGATCCACTCTGGATACCCACCTGCTTTTTCCCAAACCTCTTTTTTAAAGGCAACCGAGCGACTTGATGGCAGCCATCTTTTACTAAGTTCAGCAGGTGCAGGCACTGTTGCGGCTGCAATTCCATAGACGAGCAGACCATCTTCTTTTTTAAACCATGGACCAAATCCAGTTGTAACAAAAATGCTTTGGCCAGATAAAATAGGATCGGTGATTTTTCTAAACCAATTGATATCATAATTACAACCCGCATCTGTTACCACAATAATATCACCTCTTGTTTTAGAAATAGCAAAATTACGACCAGTTGAAATATTACCAGGGTGCTGAAAAACAGTAATTAAATTATTTTGCTTACTCTTCTCGACCAGAAACTCCCAAGTCCCATCCTGTGAACCTCCATCTACGATAACTATCTCATCTGGTAAAGATGTCTGAGACAGAACACCTTCTAGCCAATCAGGCAGATTATTTTTTTCATTTAAAACTGTAGCAATAAGTGAGATCATAGACTACCCTATCTTTGTTAAAAAATATTAACCATTTACTAAATCCCAAGAATACGGAATTTTCTTAGACAATGGATCAAGACGAGTAATTTCTTCTTTGTCATGCGGCAAGGTGGCACAATTAGCAACAATAACTGGCGTAATACTAATGCATTTAAATCCGTTCCACACACCTGCTGGCACTTTAACCAACAATCTATTATCCTCTCCTATATATATTTCCATCAGGTTACCTTTTGTAGCACTCCCCTTACGATCATCATATAAAACTAATTTTGCCATACCATAAATTGCGCTATACATAAGCGCCATTTCTTTATGTAAATGCCAAGCTTTAATTACGCCTGGATTAGCTTTTGAAAAATATATCTCTCCAAATTTCTCAAAAATAGGATTATCGTTACGTAACATATGATAAATAGCCCCGCGCTCATCGGGAATAACAGTAAGTTTTTGTATTTCCACGCCCTCAATAGGGCCTCCCGTAACACCAAATAGTTGGTCTGCCATATATTATAATTTCTTAAAGTTAAGGTGGTAATCAATAGTTTTTTGCAGACCCTCCTCTATTCCAATCTTTGCTATCCAACCAAGCTCATCATGAGCTTTTTTTCCATCACAAGAGACATAAAAAATCTCATTCTTTTGATAGGGCTTATCATATCGCACCAACCCAGAGATTGCAAGCTTATCTTCTAAGATATGGATTATATTTTTAATCGAAACAGGCTTATTACTGCCGACATTAAACACGACATGATTCGACTTTTTTGATATCGAAAAATCAATCGCTTTTATAAAGGCATCTACAACATCACTCACATACGTAAAATTCCACTGCTGCTCCGAAGGAGTTAATTGGATCTCTTTTTTATCAATAAAATTTTTAATTAAATATGAAAAAAGTTTTTCATTATCTTTAGGGCCATATGCTGAAAATATTCTTAAATATACCGATGACAAGCCGTACCAACGAGCATAATCGCCTAGCAAATCATGCACCATTAACTTTGTACGTGCATATAGGTTATACGGCTTAACAGGTGATGATTCGGAAAGAATGCTTTTATGCTCTAGATCATACTCAAAAAAACTACCTGCCGAGACAATTGATTGAACATTATATTTTATCATAATATCCAGCAATGTTGCAGGAAAAACAATATTAGCATCCATAAGCTGTTTAGCTTCCGCAGATGAGCTGTGATATTTTATATACTTGGCGGCTAAATGAACAACACAATCAATTGACTGCTCTACAAATGCACGCTCCATATCTTCAAGCGTATCGCTGTATATTTTTATATTTTCATGTTGAAGCACGTCTTTTATCCGCCATGTATCAGAATGAGCGCGCACAATTACAGATACAACACAACCTGATTCTAACAACTCAGCAACCAAATGGGACCCAATGAAGCCTGTCGCCCCCGTAACCAAAACATGCTGTACTTTCATAGATTTAAATTTATGACAAGAAATTTTTTAACCGTTTAACCAGCAAACTAAGAGGTCCTAGTATTACCACTTCTGCAATAATAGCACGCCGCCTCCACCCCGAATAATGCTTTTTTACAAATAGAACGAGGCTCTGTAGGGTTAGCTGTAGTCGGCGCTTATCATACCGAGTCTTAAAACTACCGCCATACACGTGCATCACAGGATCACAATTGATAACAATACATTTCCAACCAGCTTTACGTAACCGTAAACATAAATCAGTATCTTCAAAATACATATAAAAATCTTCGGCCATAAAACCAACATCACTCACTGCTTTTTTTCTTAAAAAGATAGCTGCCCCCGTAACATAATCGAGCTCGAGTCCACTCGCAGGAATTGTCTGAGGAAATATTCCAATTTGTTTAATTTTTTGCCTGAATGATACAGGCAGCAATTTACTGACTGGCAATAAATATAAAAACACATTAAGCGGTGTAGGAAAGAAGCCACCAACTGATTGCAGCGATTTATTGGGGTATACGAGCTGAGGACCAACTGCACCAACCTCTGGATGAGATTCTAAATATGCATATAGTTCTTCGAGGCTATGAGCGCCTGTTTCTGTATCACTGCTAAGCAACCAGACATACGGCTGTGTCGCAAACTCACGCATAGCCCGGTTATTTGCCCCTGCGTACCCTAAATCTTTTTCATTTTGAATATACTGTACCTGGGGGAAAGCAGCGCGCAAATATTTTATAGTTTCGTCACCAGAATTATTATCAATAATAATTACCTGTTGTGGCAAAGAAGCTGAGGCATACAAAGCCTGCAATGCTTTCATGGCAAACTCTTTTGTTTTATACGTACTAATTATGACAGATACTGGCAAAATTTTCTTTTCCATATATCCATTTTTAAATAAAAGATTTAAGTTTTTTAAAAAACAAACTAACTTTAGACAAAATAAAAATCTCTATCAAAATTCCTATTTTTTTTGGACCTGTGTAGTAACGTTTAACAAAAAAAACAAGACTACTCAAAAATAACCCCAAACGTCTCTCGTCATACTTTGTTTTAAAACTACCCCCATAGACATGCATCACAGGATCTGTATCAATAGCCCGTATGTGCCAACCTGCTTTTTTTAATCGCCAACACAGATCTGTTTCCTCAAAATACATAAAATAATCCTCGGAAAGCAACCCTACTTGATCGAGTGCTTCTTTGCGTAACAAACAGGCAGCCCCTGTCACATAGTCTAGCTCAATACCATCTTTTTGGATTGGCTGAGGGTACAAAGCAATACTTTTAAATGTATACAGAATTTTTTTTGGTAAAAAAATAGTAAAAGGCACCAAGTACATAAAAACATTTTGTACTGTTGGAAAAAATCCTCCTACTGATTGCCACTCGCGGTTTGGATATACAAGCTGAGGACCAGCAGCAGCAATCTTCGGATGTAGGGAGATAAAATTAACCAATTCTTCCAAACTTTTTTTACCAGTTTCAGTATCGCTATTTAAAAGCCAAATATACGGCTGGGTAGAAAATTGTCTAATAGCCTGATTATTAGCTTTGGCAAATCCTAAATTTTCCTTATTAGCAATAACCTTAATATAAGGAAATTCACGCGCCAGAGCCTCTATGCTACCATCCTGCGAGTCATTATCTACCAGAACAACTTCTGCAGGCTCTACACTTGAATTATATAAAGCCAAAATAGCCTGCCGCGTCAGCACCAAAGTCTTATAGTTAACTATCACCACGGTAACTGGAACAACTTTTTTTTCCATACTACCCTATTTAAGAGTTAACAGATACACTGCATACTTATAGTCATAGCTTTGCCTACCAGTTAGTCGCTGTTTAAGCTTTAACAAGGTAGGATCTGTCGGAACAGATTGAAATGTATCGACTACTACAAAACCATTTGGAATCTTGTCTGATGTGCCAGCGGATTCATATGCGCTATCCCCATCAGAGCCAGTCGTAAAAAACCAAAATCGACTTTCTCCTACAATTGAACCAGCAAATACTTTTTCAAGATTGATTGGTGTTAAATTTTGAAAATATGTATCTTTATAAAAATCATACAAACCAATACCCGCATCACCATTAATAATCAAATAGTCCCCTGTTCGTGCGTTGTTTTTTACAAATTCATAGCCTTTAAAACCATTAAAATAACTTCCATTGATATACTGTGCAGACTGATAAAAATTATATAGGCCGCAGAGCGATACAACTACCATAGCGCCTAAAATAAAATATTTTCCTATACGATTCTTAACCTGCCAAGCGATTGTGCTTACCAGCATAATAAATAAGGGGAAGGCTACAAAAACATACTTAGGATACACGATAAAATTATATCGTGGATTAGCATAATTTAGAAAAAGCACATTCAATATAATTGAAGAAAAAAATAGGTATAGCAGAAGGTATGTTGGCTGGGAAAAATTCTTTCTATACAAACCTCTTACCAAAAAGAACAGCAACGTAATCATAGTTACTACTCCCAAACCAAAAACTACCCAATTCCAAGGCAATATATTTTCCCCAAAAAAATAAGAGTAAAAATGAATCAAAAAATCGGATACTTTATCTATCAGAGATCGGCCTAGCAAGCTTGCTTTTTCAAAGCCCTTATCATGCTGCTTAAAAATCCTGAGATAAAATAGGTATACAATAGGTAAAAATGAAGTAGCGAGCGCTGCCTGACCAAGAAACCATTGTTTGATTACCATAACCCTGGTCGTTCTTATAAGAGTATAAAAGTAGTAGAGATTAACTAAAACGACTTCATATATGAAATGAGGCATATCAGCATAGCCAAGAAGTGCTGCAAAAATTAAAAATTTTATGAATGATTTTTTTTCATACCCCTGTAATATAATTTTGCAAAAATAAAACAAACTTACGAGCATCAAAAATCCAGACAGACTATGATATCGAGCCATTTGTGAAATAAGCAGAAAATAAGAAGAAATTGAGGTTAAGAATACAGTCCATCTGGCCAGCACCTTGTCCTTAAACAATAAAACAGAAAAATAATACACGGTAATTAATATGCCAAGACCAGATACCATAGAAACCAACCTAATACCGAGCTCCTTAGCGGCAAATAATTTATAAGAAATGATTACTAGAAGATAATACAGTGGCGGATGATTATCAGGGACTTTAAAGTATGCACGTAAAAAATCAATTGGATTTGGATTCTGATACATATACTCCAAAACAGCCTGCTCATCCATCCAAAAAGACCGCGCACTCACCCTATATAAAAGCAAAAAAAGACCTAAGAGTAAAAGCCCTATAAAATACAAACTACTTTTATCATCTTGCAGCAACCGAGCCACCTTATAAAGAGAATACTTGGCAATCTGACCAAAAAATAGGAAGTATTCACTATAATTTAATTTTGAAGTGCTAAATTTTCTGATTCTAAATACAAACGGTATTTCTTTGAAATGGGTATACCTGGCTTTAACCAAAATTTCTAGTAAAATCTTATACCCTTTTGTTTCTAAGTTAACCCCGTCTAGAATACTCTTTTTAATAAAGAAATAACCACTTAACGGATCCTTAACCTTGGTTAGTTTTGAGGCAAAAAATACCCCTACATTTGATACTAATTTTCTCCACCATTTCCATTTTTCTACAGAGCTCCCCGGGCTAAACCTACTACCAATAGCAACGTCTTGCTGCTCTAAAGAAAAAATTAGATCATTTAATATTTTTGGATCGTGGCTTAAGTCTGCATCCATCACACCAACATACGGGCGATTTGATAATGCAAAGCCCTCAATCACTGCACTGCCGAGCCCTAATTTACCAGAGCGATGGATAACCTGAATAGGATATTTTTTTTTCAAGTCTTCAGCCACAGCGCCAGTTCCATCTGGAGACGCGTCGTCAACAAAAATAATCTCCGCATCGATTCGAGCCCTATCCAAATTACTAAAAATTTCTTCTACCAATAATGGCAGATTGAGAGCCTCATTATAGGTAGGAATAATAATTGATACTTTCATCTCTGACATAGATTATTTAATAGTACTAAACCCCTCTCTATTTTGCCAAAAATAGTGCCAACTGCAAACTATATTATTATGACACTCGTCAAGAATAGTAAAAACATGAGCATATCGTAAGGTATTTTGAAGAATATACGGTGCTACTACCAAAAGAATAATCACAAAAATACTGACATACTTCCAAAATTTTCCTTTTTTAAATAGTTCATACAAAGCATATACAGCTATAGGTAAAAATAGCCATGCGGAAATAAATACTGTTCGAGCAATAAATACTGGCCAAGAAAAATATGAAAAAGATGTGGGTAGTATGGCTAACAAATATACTCCTATATCTTTATCAACACTACGGCGATTTTTATAGAGCAACCCTAAACCACAAATAACTGGAATCCAGACTAAATTATAAGTACTTACATTTACACCAAACCAACGTATAAATTTATAATTATCTGGACCCCAGTACTTCCATGTATCAAGAATATATGTAAACGAAGAAAAACCTATCTCCAGACCTCGCAACGAATTGATTACCATAGTAATCAGAGGGAAAAAAGCAAACAATACTAGATACTGAATTGTTCTTTTTAAATTATTATTCTCTAATAAGATAATTATCCCTGCAAAAACTGCCCCCATGGCACCAGATTCTTTTGTAAGCATGCCAAATGCCACCGAAACACTGCTGAGCAGCAACCAACCATTGTGTTTTTGTTCTCGCCATCGCCAAATGGCATATATAGTAAGTACACACCAAAAATAACCTCCGATATCTTGCACTTGGGTTAAGCCATATCGAATCATGGCATAGTTTGTAGCTACAAGTAATGCAGTTATAAAACCAATCCATTTATTCTTAAAAACCCGAGCAACTAAAGCATGGGTAAGAAACAAGAGGCCGAAGTAAAAAATAATATTTATAACAATAATACTTTGTGCAGGAGATAAGAAAAAAAGAAGCTTGGCGCCCACAAGCGGATAGAAAGGCACCATATATCGATTAGGTACTAATACTTGGCTTTCACCTTTGAAAAACTCAACCGTACTAATAAAGGTATCTGTATCATTGTTTGGATGAAAACCAAACGCAACATAAAAAATAACCAGATTTAAAACTCCAATAATAAAGAGCGCTATATGTAGACTATTTTTTCTAAAAAAATCCATACATGTATAGATCTATCTTGATTTAATATGTTTTAATACGCCATTTTAAAATAGTCCACAACACAACCAACCCGTCTCGATATCGAATTTTTTTTCCTTCAGCAAAAGTTCTTGGGTTATAATGAATAGGAACTTCAATAATGTTGAGCCCCTTTCTAAATAGCTTACACAATAATTCAATATCATAGGCAAAACCATTGGCTTCAATTGGCACATGAGCCATAAGCTGACGAGGAATTATTTTGTAACAAGAAAAAAAATCCGTGCCTCGACGATTATATAACAGATTGATACTAGTAATTATGAGTTTATTGCCCAAATAGGTAAGCGGATGCGGATGAGACCAGCCCGTTCGATAATTATTTGGACCATTAAACAAGACTCGTGAACCAACACTAATGTCTGCTTTTTTTTCAAGCACTGGCGCAAGCAAGGCGGCTAAATCTTCTGGATCATATTCAAGGTCAGCATCCTGAATAGTGATATAATCCCCTGTTGCCTCAGCAATACCTATTTTTACGGAAGCACCCTTACCGCTATTTTTCTCTTTAAAAATAACTTTATAGGTGTTCGCTATATTTTTTAAAATCTCTTTAGTACCATCTATTGAACAATCATCAACAATGATGATTTCTTTTTCACAATGAGGTAACACAACCTGATCTACTTTTTTTAGTATTTCAAGAATTGTATTTTTCTCATTATAAACTGGAATAACTATGGAAAGCTTGACAGACATATTACAATAACGAACTATACACATGAGCTAACTTCTTCTTAAAGAGATCTACATCAAATCGTCCTTTTTCTTTTACACAAGCCTCTTTTAAACTACGGTAAAGATTATCATTGTCCAGTGCCAACAGGGCTTTTTTAAATGCTACCGGGTTTGCGTCAACTACCAAAATACCTGCAGATCCTACAACTTCAGGAATAGCCCCAGAAGTTGTACTAATGATTGGACAGCCTTGCAAAATAGCGTCTACTAAAGAGTAACCAAACTGCTCTTGCCAGGTCCTCGTTGGCGTACTACCTAAAAGAAAAGAATGGGCATGTTTATATAATTGTTTTATTTCTTTATTTGAAATACTGCCAATAGATATAACGGTATCAGACAGGCCAAGCTCCAAAACTAATCTGCGAAAATTGAGAGACTCTTTACCATCTCCAACCACTACTAATTTTCTATTTTGTTGTTTTGTTTCTCTTAGGTACATCTTCCAGGCATACAAAACATCGTAGATGCCTTTTTCCCAAACCATACGACCAACAAAAAGACTGAACACGCTATTTTTTAAATTTAGAGTTTCAACGAGCGTACCAGCACCTGCCTCTATAGTAAGCGCTGGATAAACCACTTCTACCTGGTTTTGTGCAGCGCCCATCTCGTAAGCCAACTCGGCTGAATCGTGAGAATATGCCAAAAATTTATCTACCCCTAAAATAGTTTCTTTAATTATACCATTTATTTTTTTTCTCCAATACTGGGGTGGGGAGCTAAAACCTGGCCAATAATTATATTCAAATCTCCCGAATGTATTATCAACAAAATTAGCAACTACTTTAAGTTTCGGATTATTCTTTTTTGCCCGCACACACTGAAGCGTATAATAGTTATACGCTTCAACACCATGCGCAATATTAAAATCTATAAGTTTTTTTTCTAGCCCAAACATTCGTTGATATTGACCAAACCCATATTTAAAATAATTTTTTAAAAAAAAATTATCCGCTGTAGCAGGCAACCTTACAACCTCTAGGTTGATATTATGCAAAGGGAAAACATTTTTTCTACCACAAAAAGCTGTCGTTTCAAACTGATCTCCTAAACCTTCCCACAAGGCTGCTTCTTGCTCTTTAAGACTATCTCCGCGAACTAAAGCGATTTTTATTTTTTCTCCCATAATAGATTTTTATTAAAGCTTTTTCATTCGCCCGCTTATTTGCTCCATCATTTTAGTTACTTTATATCCAAAATCAAAACCGGTAAGTGGTGTTTTGCCCATATTTACACATTCAATAAAATGATCGAGCTCGTTTTTTAAAGGCTCTTGAGCAACAACCGAAGCAATAACTGGCTGATCAGCTGCACCAGGTAAAAATAAAGAGGATTGTTTTTTATCCCAAACTGGATATTTATGTTGGAACGATTTTAATTTATGCTCATCACGATCATTAAAAAGTACCATGCCACTATCGCCTACTAGGGTAATTTTCCTAACTTTTTCAGGCCAGTACCAAGAGGTTAATAAATGGACCATGAGACCGCTTTGAAATGTTACGCTCACCGCCCCAAAATCATCGTTGTTAGTTTTGCCAATTGAACGACGAGCCCCCGCAACGCTCTTTACCTTACCAGGAGAAAATAGATATTCTAAAATAGCACAATCATGAATAGCTGCATCCATAAAACTACCTACATCAGCACGAAATGGGCCGCAATACAGGTTTTCACCGAGAACATACTTTACTATGCCAAGTTCTTTAATATGATTTTTAAGATATCGAATGTAATCATTATATACATATTGAAAACCAACCATGAAGACTAGTTTTTTATTTTTTTTCAATTCTTTTTTAATAGCATGTGTTTCCGCAACACTAATAACCATCGGCTTTTCAACAAAAACATGCTTGCCCGCACGAAGGGCTTTCACAATTACCTGAGCATGAGTAGATGGCGGTGTGGCAATTACCACACAATCAATACACACGTCATTAATAATCTCATCTGCATCCAAACTAATTTTTACATTCTCAGGAAGATGAATAGCACTTTTTTTAAACACGTCGCCAGATTTATTTGCCACTGCTACCAACTGCACATCTGGATTTTCCTGCAATAAACGAGCATAATGCTTACCAAAATGCCCTAACCCTATGATCCCAAATTGCAGGGTTTTCATATTTTAAATCAAACTAATTTTATGCCAACACACTTTTCATCCACCTATACGAACGACGTAGACCATCGTGCAAATTAATGGATGGATGGTAATCAATCATTGATTTTGCTTTGGATAAATCAGGACATCGTCTTGATGGCTCATCTTGCGGATAGGTCTCTGGGTAGTTCACTAGGCTTATTTCAACTTTTTTATCAGTCACAACTTCTGCCACAACATCTGCCAAACTTTTCATGTTAATTTCTTGATCATCATTACCAATATTAAATACTTCTCCATTTTTATCAGAAAGCAATACCTTAAAGAAACCAATCATTGCGTCTGAAACATAACAAAAAGTACGTGTTTGATTGCCTTTATCATGTACGGGGAGTGGCATACCAGCGATAGCTTGGCTTAAGAATGTGGGTACTACCCGATAATCTTTAGCGCTCATACCTGGCCCATATACATTAAATGGACGAACAAATTTTACTGGGGTCTTGTGTGTTTGGTAATAGGCCATGCAAAGTGTTTCACCAAGGCGTTTGGACTCATCGTAGCAAGATCTTGGACCAATTGAAGAAACATTTCCTTTATATGTTTCAGGAGTAGGGATAAACTTTGGATCCGGATCACCATAAATTTCACTGGAACTAAAATACAAAATACTCTTAACATTTTTTGCCATGCCTAATTTTAGCATGTTATTTAAGCCTAAGACAGTCCCTTCAATTGTTTCGATTGGAAACTTTTTATAATATACAGGAGATGCAATACCCGCAGCAGAAACTATATAATCGATCGGTGTATCAATAGTAATTTCATTACAAATATTATGTTCTTTAAACTCAATATGTTCACTATATAAATCTTTAAGAAGATTATTCTTTCTACCAACAATATGATTATCCAACGAAAGAATTTTACATGGTTCTTTAAAGTATTTTTTATTAAGCAAATCTATAATGGCTGTAAAATAACTGCCAATAAAACCAGACCCACCTGTAATTAACACACGCTTACCTTCAAGAGGCTTGGCAATTTCGGCAATAGCCTTGGTAATAACGTCAAGATCTTCCTCTACTACACCGTTAACAATATGCGCAAACGGCACGGGAATAATAAAATTAGTAAAATCTGGGCACTGCTTAATGATAGAATCAGCAAAATTCCAGGCCAAAATTAATATATAGTCTGGCGGAGTTTCCGCAAGGGCTGTTTTTGCTAATACTGGAATATGTGTTCCTGGTGTATATAAACCTTGCTTCCAAACACTATCATCCACGACATAATCAACAATATCTGGCCCAATATTAAAATAGTTTAATAAGGTATTGCCTTTTGCTGGCGCGCCATAAGCAACAATACGTTTTCCTTTAGCTTTTAAATCTGCGAGCAAATCCAAAAGCCGTGTTTTATTTTCGGTAATTTTCTGTTGGAAATTTAGATGTGTTTCTATATCATGAATTTTTACGGCATCTTCTTGAGCAATAAATGCATTCACACTTGGCATAACCTGATTTTTTCCACCATTTTTTTGCACAAAAACCCTCAAGGAACCACCGTGAGTATCTGTTCTATCAACGTCAAAAACTTCCATACCCAAACGCTTGAATAAGGTGCTTATAGTTTTAACTGTGAAATACGAAAGATGCTCGTGATATATTGTATCGAATAAATTCTTACCAATTAAATCTACTAAGTAATAGGCTTCAATAATAAATACACCGTCATCAGCAAGTAGTGTTTTTACACCAGCCACCACCTCGTCTAAATCGTCTATATGAGGAAACACACTTGTCGCTGTCATGATTGATGCTTTGCCTTTTTCTGCTACTATTTTTTGAGCAACTTCTGAAGTAAAATAAGCGGCCATTGTTTCAATTCCATTTTTAGTAGCCATAGCTGCAATGTTGGCAGCTGGGTCAACTCCCATTACTTTTACACCAGCTTCTTTATACGGACGTAATAAAATTCCGTCATTGCTCCCAATATCGACTACTAATGATTCGTTATTTAGACCAAACCGATTTATCATTTCTCCTGCAAACGTTTTGAAATGAGAAACGAACACGGGAGAAGTTGAAGACGTATACACATAGTTACCGAATAAAAGATCTGGCGAAACAACATGCCCAAGCTGAACAAAAGAACAGTCTTTGCAAAAAAATAGCTCTAAGGGAAAACTAGGTTCATCGTTTCCAAGATCCTCTTTTTTTAAAAAAGCATTAGCTGGCGGAGTACTTCCCAGACTTAAAACTTTTTCTAAATTTTTCCCCTTACAAACACGACAGATTTCACTTTTTTTGTACAAAGATTCATTGGACATACTTATAAATTCTAGATCAAATTAACACGAACGGTATCTTCTTCGTAATTTTCTTGACTACGAGATTTTAAAGCCATAACAACCCAAACAGAGTCTTCGGTGAATTTCATAGCATGAGCAATCATCGGACCCGAAAAAACCATGTCACCAGCCTCAAGCATTACTCTTGTTTCTTGGCTCAAATCAGGCTGACCATCTTTAAGAGGCGCTTCGATATATTCCATTTTTCCAGAATACATATATACATAATGACCATCTTCTTTATGATAGTGATTAGCGCGCACAGAACCTTTTGTAGAAGTAATTAATAAAATACTCTTAATTGAGGTTTTGCCATCATCTAACAGCTTTGTAATTGACCCTCGTGCATCAGTAAAATCTGGCTGAATATTTTTTGTAATCTCCATATTTATGGTAATTTAAGATAAATAAATGACTATAAAATTATATTATAAAGCCTAAACAAAGTCAATTACCGATGTTTTAAACTTTTTTGTATCCTCCACACTTCTAAATAAAGGGAGAAATAGTATATATACTGCTGAAAAGCCAAATTCCAACCCGTATAACTAGCCCACAAACCATTTTTGAGCTGCCCTAAGAAGGTCTTTATAGGATACACCATCAGATGAAATAATGGGTAACGCACTACGTGACTTGCATATGCCTTCCATTTATCAGGGGTTGTATTAAAGCATTCATAAGAAACCAACTCGGGGAAAAAATATCGCGCATGAAGAGGTACCCACATACCTTTTTTTCTTCTAAAACTTTTCCAAGAGATATTATTGTACGCGGGTCTATGCCTCAAAAAAATACCAAGCTTTTCACTTTTTCCATCGACTTCCCCCATAGCATGAGGAATACCTACAAAATGCATTGCAGTTTTATTAAAAAGACAGCCTTTTTGAATACCATTCGCATAAAAAGCATTCGAACCATCCCACATTTCCCAATTAAAAATATACCGATTCACCCCATTTGTATGTTCTATCTTCTCTCTAATTAAAGAGAAGTCTTTTGCTTCTAGATACTCATCAGCATCAACGAGTAGTATCCAGTCCCCTATAGCCTGGTTAAAACAAAAAACAAAGTGCAGGGTAGAAATACCAGCATGAGGTCTAACAAAAACTTTATCTGTATATTCCCGAGCAATATCTAGGGTCTTATCCTTACATTCACCGTCATGCACGACAATTATTTCGTCAACCAAATTCTTAATGCTCTCGAGGCAACGTCTTATTACTTTTTCTTCGTTAAAAACGATGAGGCACGCTGAGATTTTTTTGTCTTCCGCCATATGCTTAAATAATTATTTGAGATTTTTCTTTAAAAATTCCTCTACCTCTTTATATTTTTCCATATCATCAATACACTTCGTATAATCATCACATTCATAACTATAAAATTTAAGACCGCGTCTGACAATATCGGGCAGAAGTTGTTTGCCGATCTCAAAATACGTGTTAGCGGGAACATATCGAAGAATCTCTTTTTTCAAAATAAAGACACCCTTCATTCTATACGCATTGGCATAAGTTGTGGTGTGAGGTTTGGGATGTATTGCTACATAACCGTTATCAGCAGCGACTTCAGCCACATCCGCATCTTGATAATAGTCGGTTTTTTGCATTTTTTGAATACCAAGAGCATCTGAATAGTTTGCAAACTCTTTTTCCATTTTAGAATAATCCATCAAACTAAACATGTCTCCATAAATCACAAAAAAAGTACTATCTAACAAACTTTCAAAATCTTTTACGCCGCCGGCTGTGCCCAAAGCTTCTTTTTCTTGAAAATAATTTATTTTTACCCCCCACGGCTTACCATCTCCAAAATAATCACGGATAATATCAGGAAGGTGATATAAATTTATAAAAAACTCTGTCACACCATGTTTTTTAAATTGCTCTATATTCCACTCGAGAAGCGGCTTATCAAAAAAAGGAATCATTGGCTTTGGCATGGTGTCAGTTAGTGGACGCATGCGAGTGCCCAGACCAGCACATAAAATAACTGCTTGCTTAATCTTAATGCTATCCATATAATTTTATCTTTCTATAATTTGCACAGCCTGCCTCAAATCTTTTACTTCGAAATCAGGTTTTATATTTTTATATTTTTTATCTAATCTGGCATGTCCAGGACCAGTCTTTACTAAAATAGTTTTAAGGCCTGATTTTTTTCCAGCAACTATATCAATCAGAGCATCCCCGACCATAAAACTTTTTTTTATATCAATTTTTAACTGCTTAGAAGCACGAAGAATCATCCCAGGCGCTGGTTTTCGACAACGACAACGCACGCGATATTTTTTAAGGTTTGCTTTCGGGTGGTGTGGACAAAAATGCACAACATCTATACGTGCTCCTTTTTTTTTCAATCTATTAATAAGAGCTGCGTGAATTGCATCGATCTCTTTCTCGTCGACCATCCCACGGGCAACAACTGGTTGATTTGTTATTACAATTACTAAAAAACCATTCCGGTTTAACTCGCGAATTGCAGATGATACTCCAGGCAAAAGCCGAAGATCTTGTACAGAATGCATTAAATCAACATGCTGAATAATTGTTCCGTCACGATCAAAAAAAACCGCTTTATTTAAACGAGAATTAACTTTTATAGGTGCAAAACTTTCCTCATTCATAAACGACCCTTATGCTTAACTATACTTCCTAAATTATCCTGCTGAATGATCAAAATAATCTTGAAAATATGTAATAATAAGATGCAGCACAACACAATGCACTCCTTCGACTATTCCGTATTCTCCTTTTTCGGTTTTCACTAAAATTTTTGCATCGGATAATTCGTTAAGCTTTCCCCCATCAAAGCCAGAGAGGCCAATTACAGGTACCTTACGTGATTTTGCTAACTCAACTGCCTTTATTATATTTATTGAGTTGCCAGAACTCGATATAGCAATTATTACATCTGCATCTTGCAGATAATTTTGCAACGGACCAGCAAAGACCATATCATACCCAATATCATTGGCCCAAGCAGTAAGTTCTGACTCTGTAGAAGGCAATCGCACTGCCTGAAAACGCCGTGAATGTTTTTCTAAATTATGACTAAAAACAGTTTTATTAAAATCACCAACCCAATGAGTCGCCAAAGCCAAAGACCCTCCGTTACCAAAAATATAAATACGACCATCACGCTCATAACAGGCCTGCAAAATATTTATTGCTTTAGCAATTTCTTCGTGAGGCAGATTCTCTAAAGAACCTGTAGCTTTATTGGCAAATTTTTTTATATATTCAAGCATACTATATTTATACTAGATTTGTGTGAGGAGCATGACCTTCGTTATACAAAATCTCTGCACCAGACTTAGCAAATTTGATTGGTATTTCCTGGAAATTCAACATATTATTTTCAGTAGCAATTTTTTTCATTGCTTGTTGTATTGCAGATTTTTTTTCTGGTGAAGATAGAAACATGACACACCCACCGCCACCTGCACCTAATACTTTTCCTCCCCAAGCTCCCGCTTCCATACCTGCCTCATATAATTTATCTATTAAAGGATTGGAAACATTCGAAGCCAACGACTTCTTTTTTACCCACCCATTATGCAGCATCCAGCCCAATCCTTTAAAATCTCCTGCGAGCAAACGCGCTTCAAACTCCAACACAGAGTCAGCCATCTCTTTAAGTGTTTCAAATTTTTTGTCGATATTTGTTTTTTGTTCAGTAAGAACACTCGAGGCATTACGAGTAAGGCCAGTAAAAAAAACTGACAAACTATTTTCTAAAATGGAACTTTTTTTATAATCTAAAAGTACAGGTCGTACGTCTACAGAATCATCCGCATTAAACTGTATAACATTAAAACCACCAAACGAAGATGCAAACTGATCTTGCGGACCAATTGGCTCTCCCAACAATTCTATCTCCAGACGAGCTGCATATTTTGCCGCTTCATACGGATCCAATTTCTTGCCTAAAAAAGCATGAAGCGCTTTACCAAGTGCTACCGAAAAACTAGAGGAAGAACCTAGCCCAGTTTTAGCAGGCAAATTTGCAAATGAGCTTATTTCAATATTTTTATGGATACCAAGATCAAGCAGCGCGGCTTTGATGCGTGTATGCTGCAACTCTGCAGGATGATCAACAGTCTCTGTGAGAGAATATTTAGCAGAAATTTTATCTATAAGGGGTGTGTGATTAACTACCACATAGACATATTTATCTATAGCGGTAGATATAACACGACCTGTATATTTTCGGTAAAAATCTGGTAAATCAGTCCCCCCACCCACAAAACTCATGCGTAACGGCGCTCTTACTATAATCATAAGTAACAAATTAACGTGGGTCAAATGGCCCGCTAAAAGTTGAATTTAGCGGTATATTACGCTATCCCATATTTTTTTCAAGCCCACCACACTTCTGGCTCGAAAGGATTTGATATAAAAACGAGATCTATTTTATGCCTATTTTTAATTTTTTTAACGACTGAATATCGGCCCGCTTATCAAAACCCTCTTTTTTATACCAAGCTACATACTCTGCAATAGCATCTTGTGTCGTATATTGAGGAGCCCAGCCGAACTTTTTAAGTTTAGAGATATCAGAAACTGCATGCCTCGTATCCGTGCGACGATAGCCCCCCACCATTATTTCTGACATTGAACCAGCGATACGCTTAACATCTGCTGCAAAATCAATAATAGCATGTTTTTTTCCACCACCAACATTAAATATACTAAAATCAGTTTCATGATTTGTGAGCGCTAAAACATTAGCCCGCACGACATCATGTACATTAACAAAATCTCTCGTGCTTCCACCGTCCTCGTAGACAGTAATGGGCACTCCAGCGATCGCCTGGCTAACAAAAATTCTCAGCGCTCCTGAATATATATTTTTTGGCGACTGACGTTCTCCTTGCACTATAGAGTAACGTAAGCAGGTAGTAGGAATATTGTAGGTCTTGCCCAGCAGTAAAGAAATTTCTTCCAAGGATTTCTTTGATAATCCGTACGAATTGGTTGGCAAAATTATTTGATCTTCTGCAAAAGAAACTGGTGTAGCCGCAGAACCACAGGCACAGACAATATTCCAATGAGAGTTATCAAGTTGCTCCTGGGAACGTAATGGGGCATAAAAAAACTTCTTTTCGCGATTACAGATATACTGACCATCACCGTACACAAACTGAGAGCTAGCCAAAACAACTTTTTTTATTGGCAATTTTTTCTCCACAATACATTCATACAAAAACGATGTGGAAACAGAGTTGGTTTGAAAAAAAGTACTAAAATCCAAACGCTGATCTTGATAAGCGGCTAAATGCAATACGGCAGATACACCCTTGAGAGCCTTTAACCAATCTTGTTTTTTTCGCACATCGCCACGCACCAAATCATACCCTTTTTTAGCAAGATACTTAGGCCATTTTCCAGCATGAACTTCTTTCTGTAGATTATCTAAAATACGAATTTTCCAACCCTGCGCAGCCAACTCGTCGGCTGTATGAGACCCAATAAATCCAGCACCGCCAGTAATAAGAATAGTTTTCATACATCTATATTTAGAAGCATAATAAAAATAACTTACCATGCTTAAACATAAAAATCAATGCATGTAAATTAAATTGACCCACTGCTTTATCAAAGCAATGGGCCGAAGTCGAATTTTTCTATTACTCCTACAAGGCGGTAAGATAAGCAATTGCTTGTCTAACACACTCCTCAATCGTATGTGGCGGCGAGGTATCAAGTTCAAGGTGTGGCAAGACTGGTGTGTCATAGCGACTCTTGACTTCGTGATACCGTGCAAGTGAGTTCACAGACGAAACAGAGTTAACGCCGAAATGGCGTCTAGAAAGACGATCTGCAATTTCTTGATCTGTATCATTCTGAGGATGACACCAGATAACTCGCAGATTCACCGAGGGGCAACCAGTCAACACACGTTGAAAATTCTCCCAGTAACTGGACCGAGAGAACGTCGCTGTAATGATGAGAGATTTGCCCACTCTCAAACCAATACCAACTGCAGCGTACAAGAGCTCGTAACTACCCTTCATCTCCACCCGATCCAATTCCATTGCAGCCTCGGAAACATCGGGGAAAGGATTGGGCAAACCAAAGTGCAAAGCACGGATTCGATCAATATCGAGCCAGTGAATGCCAAGTTCACTAGAGATCTGACTTGCCAGAGTATCCTTGCCAGACACTGGCCAACCACAAATAACCACGATCATTTGGGGTAGTTGGAGTAGTTGTTTAATCACTCTAATTCTCCTTGCAAAGGAGTATAATTGTTTTTTATTCCTTAGTCAATTATATGTTTAAATACCAAATCGGTGCTCCAAAAAATCTCTGACTTTAAAATAAAACTGCCTTGGCTTATTCAGCACATTAATGCAAACTTCCCCAATCGACAATTCTCCAAACTCTTGCTTGAGGCGTTTTTTATACTCTTCCTTATAGGCCAGAATTTCTTCCTGCGAAGGATAGAAATCAACACCCTTATAGTAACTAATTATTTTTGGATCAACATATTGATTGTTCTGCACCATTTTTTCAACTGCAATCTTTTCTAGTTGCTCAGCAGTTCTTTTTGGATCATACATGCGGGCAACTTTTTCACGAGCTGCTTCTCCCATTTGAAGCCTCTGATTTTTATTTTTATATAGATACTCTACTGCTCGAGCAAATGTTTGTGGATGATTAGCAATAATACCCGTTTTCATATGCTCAATCATTTCGAGCTGATTATTATCGCGATCTGGCGTAGAATTAATTACAACTGGTTTTTTAAATACCCCCGCTTCAGCTAATGTCATACCAAATGATTCTCCAATTTTTGAAGTATGAGTATAGACATCAATCGTTTTAAAAAATAACGCAACTTCACGATCATCAAGCGTGGCAGGCAACAAAATATAATGATCTTTATATTTACTTGCCCGCACTCTTCTTTTTCTTGATTCTGGCATTTCTTGAACAATAAATTTTATATTAGGCACAAGCTTAACAAGATATGGCATCATATACAACAGCAGGTCACTCCATTTTTCTATAGCTGGACGACACAATTTACCTATCACAAAATCGCCCTCTCTGATGCCTAATTTATTTTTATAAGCCTGTATATCAGCCTCTGATACCTGTATAGCATCCCAACCGGCACAATCAATAGGATGGTAGACAATCTTAGTTTTTTCAAAATCAAAGCGCCCCACTTCCTTTATATATCTTTCATTGAGCATCATCTTACTAACCTGCAAACTACAGTCAATCAGAGGAAAACTTTTCTCATCAAATTTACCAAAAAAATTAGTTTCTAAGATAACAATTTTTGGGTTAATCAACTTTGCCTGACGATACAATTCATATTGAAACGAATCATAATGACCAGACCGATGCATATGAATAATATCTATCTTCCATTTTTTTATCGCTTCTTTCACTACTTCAATATTTTTATCTGCAATCACGTACTCTGTGCCAATACGAGTAAAGTCCTGCTCTTTCCCTCCTACTTTTCCTTCAGAAAGCACTTTAGCTTCAAACCATTCTCTATTTATACCTTTACAAAAATTCAAAACAATCCGATTGGTACAATCAATCTTATGAATAATCTCTAAAATATTAATTTTTTGATTTGTATGTGTCATAAAAATTAATTAATTATGGGCGAACAGTTTAAATTTATACATTGCCCTAGATACTATAAGAATAATAAAATTTACTACGGATTGAGTCCAAGATAATTGCATGCCACTATTTTTAAAGACATCTGGCAATGGCTCTGTTATAGAGCGCCCAACAATACAGTAGGTTAATATTCTGCGATTAATTCTCTGCCCTCCCGATGTATAATCTTCACGATCTTTAGATGAGCGAGCCAAATGAGTTAAATGCCAAAATTTATGCTGCAATAAATATATTTTTTTTGTCTTAAAAAAATCCTCGCCTTTTTTTGTATACGGTGCATCTTCATTATAACTCCCCTTCCAACAAACATCTCCGTTTTTTATAAAACGAGCAGTTGTATAGCTTTGTTTATAATGTCTATGATATACGTCTCCTACACATTCATAAAAATTACTGGTAATACCCTCGTACAAACCGCCATTCATAATTTGGACTGCCTCAAGCACTGCTTCTTTTTTCCAAACCTCATCACCGTCCAAAATCATAAACCAGTCAGTTTTTGTTCGCTCAATCATCTCTTGGCGCAACGCTGTATGCCGAACTTTATCAGCACTGCCCTTTTCTTCAAAAATTATTTTATGAGGATACGTTAATTGTAGTTGTTTTATTATAGCAACTGTTTTATCAGTAGAGCCTGTATCGAAAACCAATACTTCATCAACAAAATCTATAACAGAAGAAATGGCATAACCAATAAAATTTTCTTCATTCTTTACCAAACAGTGAGCAGTAAGTGTTACGGACATAAATTTCTATAATTACATTGCTACTATATCCTTTTTTTTAAGTAGGTACAAAGCACAGAATATGTTGTAAAGAAGCGATACTAATATGCCAAGGCCAAACGTATACGCGGCGCCCATAATTCCAAAAATAGGGATAAGAATGATATTGCCGATAATATTAACAAGCAAACCAGTAAAACCAGCCCAAAAAACTAAGTGCGTCCGATTAAAAACAGTAATAGTCAAAGAAAAAGGAATAGCGATAATATTTAAGACCAAACTATATGCCAACACCAGATACACAGGCATGGAAGACAAATATTTTTGACCAAAAAATAATGGGATTAGGAACTGAGATGGATAGATAAACAACGCCACGCTAATTGCCACAACCAGAGTCCACTTAACAGTGCGTTTAATAAAAATAATAAGCGCAGCTTTATCAGTCAAGCTACTGGCTCTTGGCGTAAGAGCCGAATTAATAGAGCTATAAATTAATGGGAAGAACTGAATAAGCTGGTAGGCCACATTATAGATAGCCACATTGGCCAGGCCCATCAAACGACTAATCATAACACTATCAATTCTTGTAGCAAAAATAGACATGAGCGAAGAAATTGTTAACCAAAAACTAAATTTAACCAAATCAGAATGCAACTTGCTCTTTGCTTCGGTGCTAATAACAGTCTTGCGAAAATTTTCTGGCAAAACTTTATAGTTGGTTAAAAATAAAAGCCACGGAACAAAAATATATACTGAGAGATATGCAAAGAGATTAGTCACACCAAAAGCAAGTAAAATTATAGCTATAATTAAACGGAGCACCCCTTTGAGCGACTGAAGCGAGGCATTATAAAAAAATCTTTGCTTTGCTTGCAAAAAAGTAGCAAGGAATCCAAGCAACACAACCCCTCCAATACCAAGGAAGGAATATGCTAAATATGGCGCCACCTCAGGCTCACCCAAAACATACCTGGCGAGAGGGTAGGAAAAAACAACTCCCCCAACGGTAAGCACCCAGGTCAAGGCCACACGCCATTGCCAGATTGTTTTTATCAACTGACTTAACTTCTCTGACTGGTTAGTAGAAATATAATAGGGGGCAAACCTAAGCAGCCCTGCATTAAGACCAAAATCTGATAATTCAGCTACCGTACTCAGAGCCAAAATCGAAAGAGAAAAAACACCAAAACGATCGGCATTCATCATGCGTGCCAATAAAATATTTAAAACAAATAAAGAAACGCCATTGATGAGATAACTAAAATAAATAAAGCTGGCGTGATGCAGGGCTTTTTTTTGAAAAATTAATTTTACTCTTTCTTGAATATGCATATATTATTCTTTGACTGATTTACCAGAAGCAGCAATAGAATCTTCAATATTATAATTAACCATTCTCCACTTATAGAGATAGTACGACGGATATACGAACACTGAAATTACAACATAATAAAAAAACCACAGATGCATGGTGGCATCTCCCCCATTAGTAATCTGAAAATTAAGCATCCATACGAAGTAAAAAAATAATGGTGAGATGGTAATCCAAGCAGTAATTTTTTTTATATATTCATTTTTACTTTTTATATACGCCATTATACCAAGCGGCAAAAGCCACGTTGTATACCATGGCCAGACTGCCTTTTGCCAAAAAATCATATACACCACCATACTCACAAAAAATGCATTTAAAAAATCGACTTCACTTAAAACCGCTCTTCTAAAAATAACTAATAGAGATTTTTTGATAAATGGATACATAAAATATAAAACCACCGACAACAAACCAAATTGTACAAACCTGGTTAGATACCAATGATAGTTGACTCCAATCAAAAAATTGAATAATGGCGCAAGCGTATAATAGAGAACAGCAAAGGTACTACTGACTGCCCATTTTGATAGTTTTGATATGGTGTCAAAAACAATAAATCCGCGCCAAAATGTACCCCATGCCAAAACAGTTATAATTGCGGAAATTAATATACCAGCCAATTGCCCACCAAGCATCTTCTTCCAATTTTGCCCATCTATATCTTGCCACCACTTAACCACAAACCATGGCACAAAAAATATTGGTATAAATTTTATCCAAATACCTATAAACAAACACGGCAATACCAACCACCATTTTTTACGTTGAGCAAAAATTAAAGCTATCAGAATAAATACCAGCCAAATCGCATCAAAATGACCACTTACCATCCATTCAAACAACGCTGCTGGCTGTAACAGCCATAATAGCCATAGATTATTTTTCTCTACTGCATTCGAAGAAGTGTCCAAAAATTTCCACAAAAGCCAACCTAACAAAAAGAAAAATAGACCAACAACTACTTTCCACAAGAGAATAAAGATAACTACATTGTCATGACTTATAGCATACAGGGCACCGAAAACTCGAGCCGTAACAGGTCCATACGGAAACTTATCATTTAATTTTGCGGGCGGTTGTACAAAGTGGTTTTCTCTATTCCATTCCTGCACAAACATATCTGTACCAGCATGCTCAGCCTTGCCCGCATAAAAATAAAATACCACATCTCCAGAAGCAAAAGGCACAACCAAAGAAGCCAAAAAAATAAATAGGGCTGCTATCCATACAATTTTTTTGCTGTATGGTTCCTTTTCACGATTTTGATAAAATTTCCACAAAAAAAATCCTGAATAAACAAGACAAGTAAAAATTAAAAAAAGCAAACAAACAAGTGTGACTCGTAACCCTGCACTGAGGTGAGCCGAACAAAAAAGCCAGCTCATACCAAAATAGCATGCACGCCCAACTATCTTTGGATATTGCAATACCGAAAATAACGCTAGAGCTAACCAGCCTGAGAGACCAAAGGTAATGGCCTTCCTGAGATAGGACATAATCGAAAGGTATGGCCGAAATTAATATAACTATAAATTAACGCGTTGAGATTTTGAACGATAGCTGCTTACGATTCGTAGGCGCTCAAAAAATCTGCAAAACATTCAACAATATACGCCATCATTTCTTTGGTAAGCCCTGGATATACGCCGATCCAGAACGTATTATTCATAATTAAATCAGTATTTTTAAGATCTCCAACAACTCTATATTCTATTTTATTATTTATAAAATACGGCTGCTTAGTAAGATTGCCTGCAAACAAATACCGAGTAGCAATTTGCTTCTCCTGAAAGAATTGAACAATAAGATCTCGATCAAACGGCGCATCAGGTTTGATAGTAAGCAAGAACCCGAACCAACTTGGGTCAGCATTATCCAACCACTTTGGTAAAATGAAATATTTTTCAAATTTCTGCAACGCAGAATACAAAATCTTAAAATTTTCTTTGCGTTTTGCTACAAAACTTTCCAATTTATCAAGCTGCGCCACTCCCAAAGCAGCTTGAATATCGGTAACCTTCAAATTATAACCTAGCTCTGAATAAATATATTTATGATCATAGCCATACGGCAACTCTCCCAACTGCCAACCAAACCGCATGCCACAGGTATTATCACAACCAGTTTTACACCAACAATCTCTTCCCCAATCTCGTACTGAACGTATTATTTTTGCCAAAACACCATCATTGGTAAAGACAGCCCCACCCTCACCCAAAGTAATATGGTGAGCTGGATAAAAACTACAGGTGGCGATATGACCAAAAGTACCAGTATGCTTGCCATTGTACACCGAACCTAACGCATCACAATTATCTTCAATAAGCCACAGATTATGCTCCTTACAAATCGCTGCAATGGCATCAATATTAAATGGATTACCCAATGTATGCGCCACAAAAACAGCCCTTGTCTTAGGAGAAATAGCTTTTTTAATTTCTTCTACATTAATATTATAATAACCAAGTTCAACATCTACAAAAACAGGCATTAATTTATTCTGTATAATCGGATTAACCGTCGTAGGAAAACTAGCAGCAACCGTAATCACTTCATCACCTGGATTTAATTTTTTTGAGCCCAATTTTGCTGACATAAGAGAAGAAATGGCAAGCAAATTGGCAGAAGATCCAGAGTTAACCAAAATGGCTTGTTTTACTCCAAGCCACTTACTTAATTTACTTTCAAACTGTTCACTAAAACGTCCTTCTGTCCACCAGCCTTCCAAAACAGCATCAACCATACTAATCATTTCTTTTTCATCAAAAATCTTACCAGTTATTGGCACTGGCGAATCTCCAGGTACGAATTTTTTTGCAGGAAAATTTTTCTTATAATGGACCTCAATTTGCTCACGTAAACTATCTTCCATATTGTATGTATATTATTTATTATTTTTAAATGCGTTTACTACTGCTGGAATAATATATTTGGCATGATGCGGCAATGTGCTTTTTGGCAGTGCATGTACAGGCCACCACATACCTTCGTCAACTGGTGTTTTTTTACACGTTACCAAATATGCAAGCGATAGAAACCAACCTCGTGGCTCGGGTACAAAAAAAGTTCCATGGCAGACAAAATCACTTATAAGTTTTGCACCGAACTCACGTTCGCCTAAACGACGAGCAACATCTTTTGGCTGTTCGCCAGGACGAAACACTGCCCCAGGCACATGCCACTGACCTGGAAAAGATTCGTGCGGCTTTCGTTGCAGCATAAAAACTTCTATATCTTTGGTTTGCTTGTTTTTACGCAAATAAACAGCTTCAAATGCAACGCTAACAGATAATCTTGCAATAGCCTCAAAAAGACGGCTCCCCAAAGGTTTTTGACCATGTTGGGATTTAAAAAAATTTTTATCATGCTTGCCTTTGCCTTGCCATGCATGTTCTACCAAGGATTCAAACTGAGAAATGATTTGTTCGGAAGAAATACGAGTCATACTATTTATAATAGTTATAATTCTAGCAGCTACAGGCAAAAAAGGCAACAAAAAACTCCCACCGTGTAAGGTAGGAGTTTTTTATATTAGCCATCAGACTACTCGTTAAAGCTGTAATGAATACAGATTTAACGAGTAGGTAGCCTGATGGGTTGGATCTTGCCCCTTGCTCGCCACATGGAATGTGGGGCGGGGGTTGGCGCTGAACAGGGTCAGCGCCCCTCCCTAGAGCTGGCGCTGCGCCCGGAAGACCTCGGCCGCGTCCTTGATGAACCGCCGGTGGTGCTCCACCACGTTGGAGGGCAGGTGCTCCACCGGGTACCACGCGCCGTCGGTGGCCCAGTCGCCCTTGAACTCCGGGGCGAAGTCCACCAGGGTAACCAGGTGGATGAAGGTGCCGCGACCATCGCGAGGATCGTAGTTGCCCACGAGCTCCCTGGTCGTGGCCTTCTGGCCCGCGTAGAAGCGGGCGCAGATCCGCTCCTCGACCATCACGAAGTTCTCGCTGGGGAACATGGCGTTGCTCGGCGCGCTGAGCTGCCCGGGGTAGGCCTCGTTGGGGCCGCGCAGGCGCAGCCAGACGCCGAGGACGCCCTTGACCTCCCGGAGCCAGATCAACTGCCAGGTGATCGAGAGCGTGACCTTGGCGATCGGTTCGAAGGTGCCGGGGCCGAACGGCTTGCTCGGATCGAGCTCGGCGAGGATCTCGGCGAGGATCTGACGCTTCTCGGAGGGCAGCTGCTCGTTGGGAACGTTGCTCATGGTGATCTCTCCATCTTCTTTACTAGTCCTTACGGGGGACCTAAAGAAGTTAATTACGATAGCAAAAAATAACAAAAAAGTCAAGGTTTTACCTCGACTTTTTGCTAATTTTAGCATTAGCTGCTAACTTAGGTCTTTGTTTATAGAAATATGCTCATGGCTGAGTATGGTATCTTGGTCATCCAGCACTATTTTCCAGGCTTCGCCTTTTTCCAAATACGGCACTCTGCCTGTTTCTTGTTTTAACTCCTTTAAATTCGGCAGGGCTTGACCTGGATTAAGCAATTGCCACATCGCAAAAGCGGTCGGATGACCATGACTCACTACAAACACAGTTTTACCGTTATGTTTTCTAAAAATACTTTTAATCGACTCTATCATACGAGCAGTAAAACTTGGCGGCCGCTCTATTTGCAAATGTAACAAATCTGGATGTGTATATGGATCCACCACCTCATCTAACCAAGCAAGAGACCTGCCAAATAAATCAGGAGAGTGCGGATCTTGCAATCGCTCGTCACTTTGAATAGTAATATCTATAGTTGGAAAATTACTCATTATTTCTTGTGAGGATTGTATGGCTCGTAAAAATGGACTACTTACAACTGCATCAGGAACTATCCCTCGCTCTTTAAAAAATCTTCCTAATGTGCGCATTTTTTTCTTTCCAAACTCACTTAAGGAAATAGTGCCATCATAAATAATCTGTTCTGGATTTTCCAAATCTCCATGGCGAATAAGATATATTTCTGTATTTTCCATATTAGCTACGATTACCGAAGTTAACTCGCTCTTTTTCAATTACCAACGGCCGTTCACGCACCTGAGTATAAATAGCGCCAACATATTCTCCCAAGATACCTATAAAAAATAATTGGATAGAAGAAAATAAAAATATACCAATAGTAACTGGCGCGAGACCAGCTTCAAACCGACTCCAAAATAATAATTTATATATTAAATATATGACACCAATAATAAAGCTAATAACCGACATACCAAACCCAATAAAACTAGCGAGCCGTAATGGGATTTTGGAATGATTAACAAACCCAAGCATGGCCAAATCATACAGAGAATAAAAATTATTACTGGTTATCCCCCTTTTTCTCGCTGGCTGAACATATGAGACTTCGGCTCGATTAAAACCAACTTCGGTAATAAGGCCACGGAAATATGGATATGGATCCTTTAGTGTTCGCAATACCTCAATAAACTTTTGATCGTATAAGCCAAAACCAGTGAAATTTTTTATTTGTTCAATATCGGAAAGTTTTTTAATTAAATTATAATAAAATTTACGAACCGTAAACATGAGCACACTTTCTTCACTTTCATTTTTTACTCCCACCACAATACTACTACCCTCTTCCCATTTGTGTACAAATTCTCTAATCAAAGCTGGCGGATCTTGCAGATCTGAGGCCATTAAAATTACTGCATCACCATATGCCTGCTGCAACCCATAATATGGCGATCTGATATGGCCAAAATTTTTAATGTTAACAATAATTTTTACGTTATAATCTGTAGCTGCCAATTTTTTTAAGATAGCCACCGTATTGTCCGTAGAGGCATTGTCAATAAAAATATGCTCATAGCGATACTGTGGCAACTCAGCAAACACTGCTTTGACTTGGTTGTAGAGTTCTTCGACATTTAACTCTTCGTTATAGCAAGGGCTCACAACACTAATTAATTTTTTATCTGACATACTAATAATCTTTAAGTAAAGTTTGGCTATTAAGGGCAGGCAACGCTATTTTATAATAGGCTACTAGCTGAGCGATCGCAAAATCGATTGGCGTAAATGTAATGTCAGGAAAAAGCTTTTTTAAATGAGAAACGTCACACGAATATTCTTTAGATAGCCCTTTACTTGATATGAGTACTGGCACCTCATAACCAAGTTCCTGCAAGATTTTGTCGGCCAATGTTTTGAGATCTACTGCCTCACCACATCCAATATTAATAAAAGTTTCTGACGGCTTATGTTCTATACAACGCTCCAAAATACGAATAAAATCATCGATAAACAGATAGTCAAAAAATACGTTCTGGCGCATGGTAATAGGCGACTTGAGCAGTGCCCGACAAATAGCATTGGAAATAAACCGGATTTCATAATCTTCATACTTACCAAATACCGCAAACAACCTAAGATGGGTAATATAATCTACTTTGGCAGCGTATTGAGCACAAACATACTTATATAAGCCGTACTCATCAGTTGGGACAAACGTATCAAAATCTGTTTCTTTCACTCGAACCAAAGACTGCTGTTTATCATATTCAGCGCCTGAGCCTAAATTAATCATACGTGTATAAAACGGCTTCGCGCGGACTAGGTTAAAAAACATTTTTAAATTAACATGGGTAATACCAAAAACATGCCGCTGCTTACGCGTACCCCCAATATTGGCAGCATGAATTACAATATCAACGGGATTATTTTGCAAAAATGTATATACAGCCTGGCTATCGGTTAGGTCTAGCTCTTCATGTGTTGGCGCAATAATTTCGTATGTATGGCCTAGCTGTTCTTTTATATTACGACCGATAAATCCATTACCACCGGTCAAAAATATTTTTACCATAAATAATTTGATAATAATTTTAAGTTTACCTAAAGCACCCTTGTTAGTCAACTTGTTTTTCCTGACTTAATCGCAACCTATTATCTTGTAAAATAACAGACCTTGTTATACTATTAGCAAGTACCTACATGACCTCACATAAAATATATGAGAAAAATACCAGCCACCATGGCTTCTCAACACCCTGATCATGCAAGCAAGCCGTACTGGCATAGCAAAGCTTTTATTGGCGCTCAAGAGGAATCCCGAGAGTGCTTTTTATCTTTTTCTGAAATGGGTATTTCTGAATATAAATGGGACTGGGAAGGAAAGCTATCTGATGAGTCTACTTTGGAAAGACTGCTCAGCGAGTATACTGATTTTTTTAAAAAACACCCTATAGGCTTAGAAAAATTCTTGACGTTCCGACTGCCAAACCCTACTGCCGAGACAGAGTTTCGTATGGGACGAGCGCTTTTAAGCATTTTAAATGCGACCGCATTAGCTAAAAAAATTGATCTGCACTCCCCTCCTATTTTTGAAGCAATTTTACCAATGGTAGAGTCTGCTCAACAAATGATTGACGTCGAAGACGCGTTTGCCGAACTGGCATACTTAAAACACCCCCTCTATAAGCTAGAAAATTCTCCGCCTTCTCATCTAGAGATAATTCCACTTTTTGAAAACATAGACACTATCATCAATTCGGATACAATAATAAAAGAATACTTAAACCTCCATACAAAAAAATTCAAAAAAACTCCTACTCTTATTAGACCTTATATTGCAAGATCTGACCCTGCTCTTAATTCTGGTCTGGTTTCTACAGTACTTGCAATCAAAATAGCGCTCGCTCGATATAAAAAATTTGAAAAAACAAATAAAATTTCTTTATTCCCAATTCTTGGTACGGCCTCTTTACCTTTTCGAGGGGGGCTTACACCATACAATACAAAAAAATTTATTGCAGAATACGCTGGCGTAAAAACACTCTTATTACAGAGCGCTTTTAGATATGATTTCCCAAAACAAGATGCCATTAAATCAATAAAAATTATCGAACAAAAACTTCAACAAACCACCGCGCCAAACATACAGGCAGATGATGAAAAAAAATTAATTGAAATAATCAAAATTTTTGAAAACTATTATAAACCAACAATAGAAAAAATAGCCGAATTAATAAATACTATTTCTCATAGTATACCCAAAAGACGCGACAGGCTTCATCACGCAGGAGTTTTTGGCTATGCACGCCATGTTGGCACCGCCAAACTTCCTCGAGCAATTGGTTTCACCGCTTCTCTTTATTCAATTGGCATCCCTCCAGAAATTATTGGCACAGGCCGTGGTATACGGGAGATAAACAATAATGGCGACCTCAAACTAGTTAAAACACACTACCTGAATATACGAGAAGATCTAAACCGTGCTGGCAAATTTTTAAACAAAAAAATATTAGGCACTCTCGCTAAAACAAATCCTGCTTGGAAAGACATCCAAACAGACGTCAAATGTTTAGAGGCCTACTTACAGATTAATTTTTCTCCTACTACTAAACAAGAAAAACAACATCAGTTAATAACTACAAAAATATTTAATAATCTTCAAAATAAAAAACCGACCTCAGAACTAATAGAGAAGGCCGGTGTTTTACGCAACAGTTTGGGATAAATATAGTGAATTATTGTATCATATTTTCATCAAGCTCTTCTTTGCTGAGGAAAGGAAACATATTTTCAAAAGGATTGGAAATCATTTTTCCATCTGGACCTTTTTCAGAGGTAACGCGCGGAATAAGCAACTGCCACTCAGGGGTCATCACATCACAAATTACTGGACCATCATAGTCTAAAACTTCTTTTATTTTTTTGTCCACCTCTTCTACCGAAGATATTCGAATACCTTTAATATCGTAGGCTTGAGCAATTTTAAGAGAATCAGGACACCATACACCAGAAGCAGGACTCTCACCAATCATACGACTTTCAAAGAAATTACGCTGCGTATGACGCATGAGCAAATAGCCATTATTATTGAAAATAAAAATCTTAAGTGGAAGATTATTAATTTTTACCGTTGCGAGCTCTTGTAAATTCATTTGTAAACTTCCATCTCCAGTAATAACAATCGTGGATTTACGATCATTTGCTGCGCACATGCCCATTGCTGCCACCCAATACCCCATAGTAGAAATACCACCAGTAGTTAAAAATCGTTGATCTTTTTTTATCTTCCAAGCTTGAGCAGCTACATGAAAACACGAACCAGTATCAACTAAAATATTTGCCCCCGAAGGAGTAAGTTCGCTCAGGCGGTCAGTAAAATAATACGAATTAACTGGTTTTTCATTTTTATATTCGGGCAATACAACAGGGTATCGCTCTCGCCAATTTTTACATATCTGCAACCATTCTGGTCTTTCTAGATCTGACTGTGCACTCGCATAGTGAGCAAGCTGAGTTAAAAATTCTTTGGCATCGGCCAGTACAGGCAGCACAATATTTAAATCGGGTTTATCTAATTCTTTTTGATCAATATCGACAATAATTTTTTCTGCATTGCGTCCAAAATCTTTTACATTGTACCCGGTGAGAGAAACAGTGAGACGAGATCCAATAGCAATAATAAGATCTGCATTTTGTACAGCAAAATTTGCTGCCCGCTCACCATATGTACCAGGACGACCAATATATAACGGATGATCACTGGTAATAATATCCAATCCTAACCGTGAAGTGAGTAGCGGAATTTTAATTTTTTTAATCACCTCTTCGAATGCGCTCATGCCGCCTGAAAGACGCACGCCTTGACCAAAAATAAATAGAGGGCGTTTGGCTTTGGCAATACGCTCATATACTTCTTCTACTTTTATTACTAATTCTGAAGAAGGGGTTTTTACTTCGGTCGGACTCACCGCAGAAAAACCACTCGCATCAATAACTGATTGCGGTACTTCTGACCGCTGCATATCTACTGGCACTTCAATCCAAATTGGCCCAGGACGACCAGTATTTAACTGCTTCCACGCCTCGTCTAAATACTCGGCAATACGACTTGGATCATCAACCGTTACAAAATATTTAGTAATTGGAGTAACTATTTTTTTAATACTAATACCCTGAACACCGAACTGGCGAATATCTGTTTTTTCCGCATACTGAACAATAGACAAGTTGGACTGACCAGAAATAACAATAAGCGGAGCTGAATCAACCCATGCGCCCACCACACCATTTAGTGCATTAATTGCCCCAGGACCAGCAGTAACCATGGCGATAGCTGGTTTGCCTTTGGCACGACCATAAGCCTCTGCAGCCATAGTGGCGGCCTGTTCATGCAGTGGACAAATATAATCAAACTGCTTATTTTTTGCTACTGCATCATTTAAAAACATGGCATGGCCCCCAGTAATAGTAAAAACCTGATTCACACCGCGTTCGCCAAAATATTTAAAAATAAAATCTGCTACATTCATATTATATATTGTTATTTTTAAGTTTTGCGAGTTCAAGCGCTACCTCTACCACCATATCTTCTTGGCCTCCCACTACTTTTCGCTTTCCTAATTCTATAAAAATATCTATGGGATTAACTTGAAATTTTGCCGCCGCGCGTTTGACGGGCAAAGAAAAACCAGAAAACACACCTGCCAAACCACTAGCAATACTTACAGAATCAATTTCCTGCGCTTTTTTCATAAATGAGGTAACCACTCTATCACTTACTTCCATTAAAATTCTGAGGTCTACAGGAATTGCATAATCCATTTTCTTAAGCAGAGCCATAAGGACCTCTATCTGACAATTCCCTGCTCCTGCTCCAAAACCACGGAGCGTACCATCAACAATACGAGCCCCTGCTTCAAGCGCCATCCATGTATGCGCAACAGCCATACCTAAATTATTATGAGCATGAAAACCAACGGGCACCGATACATTCTGTACTAAATAACTAATTGTTTCTTTAACGAGAGCCGGTGTAGAGGCGCCAGCAGAATCCATTATAATTATTCCACGAGCTCCGTAACTTATCATTTTTTTTGCTTCTTCAAGAAGTCGCTCTTTAGTAGTCATGTGGTACATCATCAAAATTCCATACACTTCTTTGTTTTGTTCAGCCACATAACTAATATACTGCTTTGTCACATCAGCTTCCGTACAATGGGAAGCTACGCACACAAGATCAACACCTATCTGTATAGCAGGTGCTAAGTCGTTTTTAATAGTACCAAAACCAGGTAACAAAAAGACACCAAGCCGAGTTTTTTTAAGCTCTTGTCGAGCGCTCTCTAAAAGAGATGTATCAGAAGTGGCAGAGAGCCCAACTTGCATCGATGATGCGCCCAAACCATTGCCATGACCAACAATAACAACATACTCACCCGCATTATCAATCTCACGACAATACTCCTGCACCTGGTTGGCGGTAAGCTGATGAGAAATAGCATGCTGCCCATCACGGAGCGTAGAATCAAAAATCATTATATCTTTCATACCAAATAAGGTTACGGGGACTTTAACCCAGGAAGTTGTATTTTTTTACGAGCATATTCTTCAGCAACTCGTACTGCAGCGCAGGTAATAATATCGAGATTACCAGAATACGCTGGTAAAAAATCTCCTTTACCGAGAACTTCTACCATAATTACTACCTTACCTTTTTCTATAAGAGGTTCTTTAGCGAGACGATATCCTGGCACATATTCTTTTATAATAGATACTGCCCTATTTATTTTCTCTAACAATAATTCGGGGTTAGGATTTTCAATCAACGCATATAATGTATTATGCATCAAAATAGGTGGTTCGGCTGGATTTAAAATTAGAATTGCCTTTGCCTCAGGCACGCCAGAAAATAACTTAAGAGCGCTTGTAGTAGTTTGTATGTATTCTTCTACATTGGCTCGCGTTCCAGAACCTGCTGACTTAGCAGCAATACTACCAACAAATTCTATATATGTTGTTTCTGGATGAGCCTCCATCACAGCCTTTGCCAACGGAATAAGCGCTTGTCCACCGCAAGTAACTAAATTGACATTATCAACATCGAGCACTGCATCCAGGTTTATGGCTGGCACACACATCATGCCAATACGAGAAGGGGTAAGGTCGATAGTAAATTTTCCTAATTTTTTTAAAATCGCAGCATGCTCAGCATGATATGCAGCTGTCGTTGTATCAAAAACAATATCACAAATATCTGGCTGATCAATAATGGCCTTAATAGAGTCAAAGGAAGTTGGCACTCCCAGGGATTTTGCCCGAGCAATCCCCTCTGAATCTTTATTACGTCCCGTAAAAATTCCACACTCAAGGACTTCGGATCGAGAAATTTTATATAACAAATCACTGCCGATGTTACCTGTGCCAATTATACCAACTTTTACTTTCTGAGTCATACAGTCTCGGCAAGATATTTTTTGTACCAGGCAAAAGTTTCTAATATACCCTCTTCAAGACTATGCGCTGATCTCCAACCCAAAACTTTGACCGCTTTGTCAAAATTTAAACTTTGTTCTGGAATTTCATTTTTTTGACTATTAAGTATAGTATACTCTATTTTTTTACCAATAATTTTTGAAGTTTTTTCAATCAAATCGAGTACTGAAAAATTAAATCCTGAGCTAAAATTAAAGGCCTGGCCCCGAGCACTATCAATATGTTCGGCGAGCGCAATATACCCTTCCACCACATCACGGACAAAGACATAGTCTCGTACAAATTTACCATCACTACGCAACTCAAGCTTCTCGCTACTGATTGCGGCCTTCATCATACCAGGGATAATCCGATTAAAATTAAGATCCCCAGGTCCAAAAATATTACCGAAACGAGAAACAGTTACAGGCACTCCATAGGTATTAGCATAGGTAAGTGCTAGTAAATCGGTACATGATTTGGAAACATCGTACGGATGATCACCGCGGAGCGGCTGTGTTTCGAGCGCCGCGCTACAATCTTTGCCGTATGCCTTATCGCTTGAAGCAACAACAACGCCTTGTATATAAGGAGATAGCCTAGCTGCTTCCAAAATATGAGTTGTGCCAAGAATGTTCGTCGCAAGCGTCTCATATGGATTAATATAAGCAGTCGCAACAATTGGCTGAGCGGCAATATGAAATATATAATTAATTTCATATTTTGTAACAATATCCAAAATACGTTCTTTATCTTTTAGATCACCGTACGCCATGATAACTTTTTGCTCGAAATTATTTTTAAAAAAATAAGCTTGTGGATCACGACTACGAGATAACGCCACTATACGAAATGGTTTTAAACCAAATAAGCGCTCCACAAGATGGGAGCCTACCAAACCGGTAGCTCCGGTTATTAAAATATTTTTTCCAGCTAACACACTCATATTAGTGATTTTAATCATTCCAGACTTTCCAAAATGGATTTTTTTGCCAATGTTCATTCATCTCTTCCATTTCTTTATAAGTATCCATACACTTCCACTGGCCTTCATGTTTATAGACAGAAAGTTGTTCTTTTTCGGCAAGCGGCGGGAAGATAGATTCAATCATGCTCCCAGGGGCAATCAAATCCATGGCTTCTGGTTTTAAAACCATAAAACCACCATTTATAAAATCATTACTTTTTTCTTCTTCCGTACGCTCAACTACTTTATGTTGGAAAAAATCAACTGCTTTTTTTGTATCATGGTTGATATTTAAAATACCAAAACGATGCGTTGGGCGGACTGCCGTGATAGTAGCAACTGTATTTTGTTTTTTATGGAAATCAACCAGTTCTTTAATGTTAATATCCGCTACACCATCACCATAGGTAACCATAAAATCTTCGCCTGCATTTAAATAGGGCTTTAACCTGCGTATCCGTTCCCCTGTTAAGCTACTAGGACCTGTTTCAGCAAATGTTATTTTAAAATCATCACAATCATTGTTGTGAAACGTAAGCTCATTACCTTTGGTGCTTAGCGTAAAATCATTAAGCAAACTGCGCCAATTCAAAAAATATTCCTTTATCATGCTTCCCTTATAACCCAAAGCTAACACAAACTCATTATACCCATAATGAGCATAAATTTTCATAATATGCCATAGAATCGGCTTACCCCCAACCTCAACAAGAGGCTTTGGCTTAAACTCTGTCTCTTCTTTCATGCGAGTGCCGGTACCACCACATAGAATAACTACTTTCATATTCTCAATGAGTGAATAAATATTTTTATATATACTGCTAACTATTTTTTAACAGGTGTTACAGAAGGAGTCGGACCTAGAATTTCTGCTACCACAGCCTGTTCTTGAGCATTAAACACTATGCCATTTTTTGCAGCGAGGGCAAGAGTTTCTTTTGCTTTATCGAGCTTACCCTGAAGCTTGTAAATATACGCTAAGCGCCAATAGCCTTCGCTTATTTTTGGATCATCTGTAATAGTATCTTCAAGAAGTTTGATAGATTCATCATTTTTACCAATCTGCAAATAGAAGTTAGCAATATTATAAATTATTTGCTGACGTTTAGGAGAATATGTAAGGGCAGTTTCTAAATAACTTCCGTAATCAGCAATATACCTGGTATCACCCGTTAATGAATAACCAACCTGACTCAATTGACTCAGCGAAAGATAATTTCTAATATCGTACGGATGCAGTGTAATATTCGCTTTGAGCGCTTCTGCAGCTACGGAAAACAAATCCATGCTTTTTTCTTTGCCTAATTTTTCTGATCCACTACTTAATGTTTGTACCGCAGTTCGAGCTAAATCGCTCCGAATATCATCAATATGGGGCGAATTAAATGCCAATGCAGATTTCATAAGATCTATCCCCGCTTCTGGCTGATAACTTAAGTATTTTAACGCCTCGAGCGTTTGCATGTTTGCTCGAGCTGGCTGAAGATTGAAAATGAAAATTAATAATACAAATATTAGACCAGTGGTAACCAGGCCACCTGCACCAATTTTTTTATCTGGAACAATAGATGTATTAGTATTTTTTACTGGCACTAGCGTACTATCTTCTCTTTTTAGAGAAAGACTATTTACCATGGCTAGCCAAAACATGAAATACAAATATGATGTTGGATTTTCAAACACCGTCACGCTTTGCACAAGATGGGCCACTAGAAACGCTGCCGCAATAACAGCCACATGCATATCAAGTGTTTTTCTCCTTCTCCCAATTACCAAAACCGTAATACCAGCTACAAAGATGAGAAGATACATAACTAATCCTACTGCTCCTTGCACCGCAAGTGTATTTACTAAAATATTATGAGCATTATCAAACCAAGTTTCTCCATAACCAAATTCTAATGATTTTGGTTGATAATACTTATTAAATGCGTAGAAAAAATTATTTGGACCCCAGCCAAACACTGGCTTTTCTTTCCAACTTGAGACAGCAGATTCCCACGCTATCCAACGAGGACTATTTTTTACCGTCTCAAAAGAAGTAGTAACTACTCTGTTTACAGCTGGAATTTTTTGCACAAAACTACTATTTCTAAACCCATATAACAGTGCAATAATAGCTATACCTGCCAAGGCTACCCCTGCTAAAATTTTTCTCAGCTTAGGAAAATCCTTAAGCACAATGATATAGCCAATGATTGCCACACCTGCCCCAGCAACCAAACCAAGCAAAGATCCTCTCGTTCCACTAAATACCATGCCGCTTATTGCCAAAACAGCCGCAGCAGCTTCGAGCAATTTCCAAACTTTATTATTTTCTTTTATAAAAAGTAAGGCCGAAACAAAGAGTAAGAAGAGGCCATAACCACCAACATAGATAGCATTCCCCAGCGTTGAAATGACACGATCACTTCCTTGGTTTAGTAATAAATTAGGATTTATTACCTGCATTACTCCCACAATCATAACCAGTGAGCCAGCTACTAAAAATATTTTTAATGCTTTTTTCCAATCATCCCATGTCTTAAACAAAGAACTGCATACAAAATAATATGCAATATAGTGAAAAATAGTAAATAGACCTAACATTCTTTCGTGGTTATCCCAAAAACTATGATACGGGTCTACGCCAACAAACGTTGAAATTGCAAAGCTGGCAAAAAAACCAGATACAGCCAAATTGAGAAAAGAGAATTTTGGTTTAAATTGATCCCAGTTAATAAATAGAAGCAAAATATAACCGCCAATCATAAGCTCTATCAAAGAACGAAGAGCCAAAATCTTTGGCACGATAAATGGGAAAATAAAGGAAGCGGGCAGTACAATGAGTGGCACAAAAAACCCGAGGTAGACAAAAAACTTAACGACTTTGACTATATTTTGCTTCATACGGTACTAGTTTATGTAAAATTAAATTCGGTATTTAACCGATCGTAAAATATAAAATTGCCCTCATATTCTATACTGTGCAGGTGCTCGATGTCAAATATAACACTTTGGGTATTTTTGAGAAAAAACCACTTAACTATCCACGCCTACTGCCAACAATGTAAATAAAAACAATCTCGATTAAACCGAGATTGCTTCCCCCTCTTTGGACATACTAATTATACCATATTTCGCCAGATGCTCAAACCAGCACAATTAACGACATCGAAAAACAAGGCTAACGCACGTCCACGAACAAAGCACATAGCCAAGAGAATTGAGATATTTCACCTTTTCTGAAGATAATATTTTTTCAAGATCGCTTTCATGTTCTTCGACAACTAGAAATCTTGGCTTATACTTTTGCCAATTATTTGATTTTAAAACCTCCAGATCTAACCCTTCTGCGTCTACCGTAAGGATATCTATACATTGACCAGCTGGTAAAAACTTATCGAGTACAGATTCCAAGGTTTCAGTCACAACCTCTTTTGTCCATTTTTCTGGCCCATGATTCTTTCTTACTTCTGCTGCCTCTGTCTTAGAAATTGTATCGTATACCGAATCCCAGCCATAAAAAGTTACTTGTTCAGCCTGGCTTGATATGACCGCATTAACATTAATATCTCTGCTACGCACAGCATTAAAAAGATTTATGGCATTTGGATTAGCATCGATATTTATACCTCGCCATCCTTTTTTATAAAAATAAAATGTATTAGACAAATGTTTTGGATGGTATGCGCCAACATCCACATAAAACCCTGTTTTTTGTTCACTACCAATAAGCACTCGCAATACAACATCTTCACCAAATTGTGAAAAATAAAAATTTTTATAACTATAAAAACGGCTGTAAACAGCTTTGAGCGCAAAAAAGAGCTTTCGACCAAGAATACTTTTTAATAGGGCTTTTATTTTTTCTTTCATAAATACAGACTCAAAACGACTCGTGTAACCACAAATTATTATAGAACAACTATTATAAAGCATTTCTCAAGCACGGTCAAAATTGACCACAAATGTATTTTCTGTTACTATAAGCCATCCATAAACTATACCTATGTCACAAGAGAATGTAATTATCAGCTTTGACGATGTGTCATTTGCCTATAACCCTAACAAGCCTATCTTAGAAGAGGCTTCCTTTTCTGTACGCAAAAACTCAAAAATCACCATTATGGGTCAAAATGGCGCTGGTAAAAGCACTATTTTTAAACTCATTACTAAAGATATACACCCAGAAAATGGACGGGTTAATATTAGCCTTGGCGCAAGTATCGCCATAGCCACCCAGGTAATGAAGCCTGAAAATTTAGAAAAAACAACCGAAGAATTTTTTGCCCAACTTTTCGATAAAAAAATGTATGATTTACCAAAACGCATCGCTGAAGTTTTAGATATCGTACATCTCACCGCCCCTCTTGATAAAAAAATCAAACAATTCTCTGGCGGACAACAAGCAAGATTACTGCTTGCCTATGCACTTATTCAAAAGCCCGACATTCTACTTCTCGATGAGCCGACAAACAATCTCGACACCGCTGGCATAGACCACCTGACTCAATTCTTAATGACATATCCAAAAACCTGTTTGGTTATTTCTCACGACGCTAACTTTTTAAATGCGTTTACCGATGGCGTGCTCTATTTAGATTCTTTTACCCAAAAAATAGAACAATACGTCGGCGACTATTATAATGTACTTGGAGAAATTGAAGATAGAATAGAACGCGAACGAGCTAAAAATGCACAGCTCCGCAAAAGTATCCAAGACCGAAAAGATAAAATAAACTTCTTTGCTAACAAAGGTGGTAAAATGAGAAAACTTGCCAGTAAACTCCGCGATCAGGTAGACGATGCCGAGGAAAACATGGTAGATGAACGCCAAGAAGATAAGACTATTAACGAATTCACCATCCCCTCTCAACCCGAAATTATTGGACCTATTGTTGAAATACGGTCTATGGGTGTTATGATAAATAATGAGCCTGTACGCAAAACAATCACACCAGCTATTACCGTACGTAAAAAACAAAGACTTTTACTTAAAGGGCCAAATGGCATTGGTAAAAGCACACTTCTGCAGGCACTTGCAAGCGGCACAGAAGAAGGCGCAACTATCGCTCCCGACGTTCGTGTTGGATACTACCGCCAAGATTTTTCTGGTTTAGATTTTGAAAAAACTGCCTATCAAGCGCTCGAAGAAATGATGGATGACCCATGGAACCAGGAAATTTATGCTACTGGCGCGCAATTCTTGCTTTCTTCGCAAGTATTAAAAAATAAAGTAGGAGCGCTGTCCGAAGGTCAAAAAGGACTCCTCTGTTATGCCAGATTTGTGTTGCAAAAACCAGGACTCTTAATCATGGACGAACCTACCAACCATATTAACTTCCGTCACTTACCTATTATTGCCAAAGCCCTGGATGAATTTGAAGGTGCTATTATTTTGGTCAGTCACGTACCAGAATTTGTGGACCAAATTAAGATTAATCAAGTTTTAGACTTAGAAACTTTATAAAGTTCGCATTGACTTCTTCATAGTTTTTTTGATAAACTAGGGCTACAAAAATTACAAAACTGGAGAGATGGCCGAGTGGTTTAAGGCAGCAGTTTACTAAACTGCCGGGCTCGAAAGGGCCTCTAGAGTTCGAATCTCTATCTCTCCGCCAAAGAAACAAGCAAAATAAAGCAATCGACTTAATTAATTTAAGAACCTTAAACATGTCAGAGCGTGAATATAGCCCTATTCAAGAAACACAAGAAATTACCCAAAGACCAGAATACGCTCAGGCTTGTGAAAATACCAGATATTCTGGCGACTTAGTTCGTGAACTCCTGAGATTAGGGGTGCCCGCACCCGAAGTAAAAACATTTGCACTAGGCCGTTTAGAAATAAATATTAAAAATGGTTATGGCCTAAATACTTTGCGCAGTATCGCAAAGCAAGGCGGAGCACTATCTGAAACAGAAGTAGAGACCATGTTTGCAGAAGTGACTGCTAAAATGTTAGCCGAAACACCCGCTGAAACCGAAGAACAAAAAGCAACCAGAGAAGCGAGAGAGCTAGAAGAAATGTTAAGCTTATACGAAAAATAAAATTAAATAATTTTATATAAAGCGGCAACACCTGGAGAGGTGTCAGAGTGGCCGATCGTGCAGCTTTGCTAAAGCTGTGTACCGTAAGGTACCGAGGGTTCGAATCCCTCCCTCTCCGCCAAGTTTACACTCAAATAAAAAATACACGGATTGGCCGTGTATTTTTTATTTTTAAAAAACTAAGATCTAAGCTCTGGAAACATAAGGTAAATAAACTCTTTAGTCACCTCTCGTGATTTACCTTGCATTGGCAAGTCATGCATAGCAAATTCAGGCGCGGAATTCATTTCAATAATTGTATACGTTTCAGCAGTTTGCTGCTGAGATAAATCCTTGCACATAAAATCAATCCCCGTCCAACTTAAACCAGGAATTGCTCGAACTGCCTCAATTGCAATCTTTTTAACAGAAGGGTGCGCATCATCAGTTCTATCGACAGCGATGCCGCCTGCCATAATATTTGAAACTTTCTGCAAACGTACTAATTGATTTTTTTCTGGAACTGAATTTTCAACCAAACCTTGAATATTAAGCAAATCAACAGAATTAGCATCTAATACAATATAAGGATACAGGTGCTGAGAAATATTTCTCAAAGGATTTTTGTTTTCAATTTCAACCAACTCACTCACCGTATGAACACCATCACCAATAACATGCGCTGGGATTCGCTCCATAACAGCAAGTACTTTTTCTTTGGTGGCCATAATACGATATTCACACCCAACAAACATTTCTTCTAAAATAAGAAGGCCTGGATACAACGGATTCTTAAAATAAGTTCGGATTTTTTCTAAACACTTATCAAAGTCAACCAGCTCCATCTCAACGCCTTTTCCATGAGAACCTTTTGCTGGTTTAAGTACAAGCGGTTTTTGTAACGAATCCCATATTGATTTAATTCGAGAATCTGAATCAGACTGATAAATAGTATACCCAGGCATTACAGATAAACCAGATCTTTTAAGCATTATTTTACATAACTGCTTATCAGAGCAGGATTCCACGCCAGTAAAATTTGTAGTACTCGGGATTCTTTCTCTAAAAGTTAGAGTGTTATTTTTATAGTTCATTTGCACCACATCAGTATCTGGTATAACAGAGGCATCTATCCCCATTTTTTGCGCCTCTTCTATAATCATCTGTGTAGATAAAAATGGATCAATCTCCTCTTCACGAACAACTCCTTCAGGTAAGGATCTTGCAAAATACAACGGTTTAAATGAAGACATATATTGGTAAAATAAACACAAATTAATTTAAGACATTGCTTGAACTAACATCTCTGCCATAGCATCCATATATCGGCGCGCATCTATAGACAAAGAAGGTATACAAACTGCAGGGCGAGAATTAAGCTCTACTAATTTAAATCCATCTTTAGAATTAACAAAGTCTGAAGCAAAAATACTTGGTCGATATTGCGCCAATACAGTGTTTATACGCTCTATCATAGGAAGAAGTATTGGTGGTAACTGATCTAAAGACACCTGCACTTCACTGCCTCCCTGAGATACATTTGCTAAAAAAGAGCCGGGTTGTGGCACTCGCACCAACATAAATACTGGGTTACCATTAATAGTAATAACACGAATATCGTGCAGGCCATCTACGATTCTCGGGATACCCACAGAATTATCTACAAATTCTTGCAATAAAATATTATCCCAACTGTCATAGAGGAATTCGTCAATCTCACCTACTGAACGTATATATATTCCTCGCCCGCCGGATAAAAAATTCTTCTTTACAACGATTTTATCTGTTTTTTTTAAACCCCACTGGTTTACTATTTGCACATACTCATCATAGGAGCAAATAGTAGAAGTTTTGGGTGATAGATCTGGAAATAAACGCGCCGTAGCAACCTTATCAACACAAATTTGATCAAGGTCAGGATGATTAATAATTGGACAATCATAAATAGCAGGAATTGTATTTTTATCATCACGATTAAAAATAAGGTCTGCCTCAATATGTTTGTTTATCAATATAAGTTGCCCGTCCCGCACCTGCCATCCATGAGAAAAAATTCCTTTCCCCATATACGAATTGCCTCGCACTATATATACTTCAATATTATGCTCTTCGACATTTTTGATAAGACCCTGATACACCTCCCAGTAAGGGTATACTGAGGAATTAAACGGGTATCCCATCGGCTCTGAGTCAGAAAAATATATGGCTAATTTTTTCATAATACCTATAACAATAACTCTAACAACATACTCTGTCAACCATATTATTGTCTGAAAAAAAACCCTATGGTATAGTACGTTTTTAATCTGAAACACTATAGTTTATGATAAAAAAAATACTTGTACTCTGCACATTTACTTCTCTGATAAATGGCATAATTTTTATACCTGCAAAAGCTCAAACACCCACTCCTACTACACCACCAATAACTACAAGCTTTTCTCTTGATGCAAAAATCACCGCTGAAAAAAATATTCGAATCAACAAAAAAGCAATCTTTGACGCGTCTGATTCTATTTTAGCTACATCAACTATTCCTGCTGAATATATTTGGGATTTTGGTGTCGGACCTAAAATAGAAGGCAAAGAAGTTGTTCAATCATTTTCCGCTACTGGTAAACAAATAGTCACCCTTACCGTACGCCAAGGACAAGCACAAGCGAGCGCACAAAAGGAGATATTTATATTTAATAAAAAAGCTTTGCTAGTTGCAGACCAAACTAATATTGCTGCCATAGAAAGCATACAAGCGCAGGCAGCAGAAAATGGCATCGCCCTAGAACTACTGCCTACAGCAGAAAAAGAAGGAACGCTCCTCACCGAAGATGCTTTGGTACAAAAAATTAAAGAGGCAACAGACTATATTAAAGATTCCGATATTCTTCTTTTTTATACCCAATCTCCCGTAGGGCTGCAGGCGTTTAATTTATACTGGAGAGATCTTGACACCTCAACTAAAGAAATCATTAAAAATAAGTTTCTTGCAGTTATTTCTGATAACAACCTGGACACTGCGGCAAATCTTGCATATCAAACATTTAACATTGTTGAACCAAGCTATATTTTACTGACAAGACCAGAAGCCATCAACCCTATATTCCTCACTGAAGATACAACCGACATAACCGAAACACTTGCAAATCGCGGCATTGAATACAAAATAATTGATAGACGCGGTGAAAAACCTCCGTTGTTTATGCTTTCTCGTTTCGTTACAGATCTTGTCTCAAAAGGCGTCTCATCAAACATTATCTATATCATTCTTATTGTCCCCTTTTTAGCCTGCATCGCATCTCTCGGCAAACAAATTATTGGCATCAGTACTTTTGGTATTTACACACCAGTCATTATTACCATCTCATTTTTTATTCTTGGCTTACGATTAGGCATTACTACCTTTATCTTCGCGGTCACCGTTGGCTATATCGTAAAATATATTCTTAATAAATTTGAATTATTGTACTTGCCAAAAATAGCACTTAACCTGGCTATTATCAGTCTTTCTTTCCTATTTGTTATCTGGCTCGTGCTGCAATATGGCACATCGGTTCCATTATCAATGGCTATATTTCCAATGCTTGTTATGTCAACTGTTTCAGAAAAATTTATGGCTGCGCAAAACGAAGAAGGCGTGCGCAGCGCAATTTTCGCCATTATCGGCACTTTATTTATCGTCATAGTATCATACTATTTTATTACCTGGTCTTATTTTAATAACCTCCTATTATCATGGCCAGAGCTCGTACTTACACCTGTTCTTATTACAATTATCTTAGGCAAATTTACTGGCCTTCGCCTTGCAGAACTGGTCCGCTTCCGCAGTTTACTTACTGAACATCAAGAAGAATAGGTATGGCTTTATCTCGTAATTACAAATTATCTTTTTTTGAACGGCTTGATGGAGTGCTTGGCATTAACGCACGCAATCTTTTGTACATAAGTCGATTTAATAGTAAAGCAAACAAAAGTTTTGCTGACGACAAAATGTTTACAAAAAATTATTTACAATCTCGAGGACTTGGCGCAGCCAAGGTATACACGGTGCTTAAAAATTATAACGATCTAAAACAATTCAACCCAAAAAGCCTACCCGACAATTTTGTTATCAAGCCAAATCATGGCTATGGCGGCGAAGGCATTGTGGTTTTTGCCGAAAAAAAAGGAAATAATTTTATCGATATCGCTGGCCAAGAATATGACTGGAAAGCAATAAGCCGACATATATCCTCTATTCTGGACGGAGAATATGCTATTTCAGGATTAACAGACCAGGCAATTATTGAGGAACGTTTGGTAGCTCATAGTTTTTTTAAGCCCTATGCCAAACGCGGACTACCCGACATTCGAGTAATTGTATTCAACTATATTCCAATTATTGCCATGCTTCGTTTACCAACCGACGAATCTCAAGGAAAAGCAAACCTTCATTTAGGGGCAGTTGGGGTAGGTATTGATATTGCTTCAGGCTGTGCCACATACGGAGTATACAAAAATAAATTTACACGTACCTTACCTGGTGGAGAAAAATTATCAGAAATAAAAATTCCACACTGGGATGAAATTTTACTTGCAGCATCTAACGCGCAAAAAGTGAGTCAGATTGGTTTTTTAGCAGTTGATATAGTACTCACAACCACTGGTATAAAAATTTTAGAACTCAACGCTCGCGCAGGTCTTTCAATCCAAATAGCTAACCAAGTACCGCTGCGAGCTCGCTTAAAAAAAGCAGCTGACCTAAAAGTACCAAGTCCAGAAAAAGGTGTCGAACTATGCAAGGCACTATTCAGCTCTAATGTATCATCTGATACCCGAGATACCAAAGACAGCCGCACACCTATTGGACTTTTTGAACATGTCGAGCTTCTTAATACTGGCAATAACACGGTGCTCGCAAAAATTGACCCGCACTATGATGGAGTACTTCTTGATAAGAGCCTGATAACGAATAAGACAGAAAGTTCATTTATTAATATAAAACTAAAGGGCAAACGGTTGACTATTCCAACTACATGCGGTGATTTATCTAGCCAACCATACAAAATTATTATTGGCGGAAAATTTCTTGAACATTTTACTATTCATAGCACACTCAATAAACACCTCCTCTTTCAAGCACCTGCAACCGATAGTGGCCGTGAAGAAAAAATTATTGCCAACATCGATAAAAAACTCTACGAGGTAGATAAAAAAATTACCATTGCTGGTTTCTTACGGCCTATAAACCACGACGAAGAAAAACGAGCTTTTTTTGAAAACCCTACCCGATCCCCTCAATTTTTTTACCGTACAACTACTTTGGCTACTAACCAGATTAGAAAAGATCTCAAAGCCTTACCCGAAGCAAGCCATCCTTTATACAGCTTGTATCAAAAGAAAATAGCAGAAATAAATACAAAATTAGATTTACTCGAATCTTTGGATAGCCCTAAATTACAAACTGCCTCAGAAAAACTGTACGGCCCCGCCAACCGCATCCTCTACGATCAAGCAGTGCGATATATTCATGAGCATCCGATTAGACCAGACACAAGCAACAAGGTGAGTTTTAAACAAATTGTAAAACGACTCACTACCTTTTTAGAAGAACATGCGCTCACTAATTGGCACATAAAAGTTGCCGCAGATAGAGTGAACGATATTTCAATTAGCTTAGACGGCACCATACATTTGCGCGAAGGAACGACCTTTACAGAAAATCGATTAAAGGCAGTTATTGCGCATGAAATTGAAACTCATATTTATAGAGCCGAAAATAGCAAACTACAAAAATATAAAATTTTTGAAATCGGTACCGCTGGCTATATTGCCACAGAAGAAGGTTTGGCAGTATACAATCAACGAGCCCTCAATGTACCGCTCGGAGAAAAAGAAATTTGGGCACCATTACGAAGTATCGGCGCATATTTGGCTCAAGAAATGTCATTTGTTGATTTGTTTCATTATTTAAAAAGTAATTACGGCCTAGAAGATGATTCGGCTTGGCGCACGTGTGTTAAAGTAAAACGAGGACTCGCTGATACAAGTAAAAAAATAGCCTTCACCCGAGATACTATTTACTTCAGAGGCTTGCAGATGGTAGAAGAATTTTTAACAGATAACACTGCTGAAAAACTAAAAAATTTATATATTGGAAAAATTGGTATTGAAGACATAGACCAGCTTGGCGCGTTAAGTCAGTACAAAACAAGATATTTATTAAAAACAAAATAAATTAATATAACTAACATCTTAACATATGAAAAACCGAGTCGTACACTTTGAAATTCAAGTTAATAATCCAGAACGAGCTATGGAATTTTACCAAGGAGTTTTTGGTTGGCAATTCCAAAAATGGGGAGAACAGGCATACTGGGTTATCATGACCGCAGACAAAGATAGTAAAGAACCAGGGATCAACGGTGGCATGCTTATCCGCCCCTGCCCAGCACCTGCACAACAACAAGGAACAAATGCGTACGTCTGTACTGTACAAGTAGACAACTACGATGATATAGAGAAAAAAATAATAGCTAATGGTGGAGTTGTAGCTATGCCAAAATTTGCGTTGCCAGGTATGGCTTGGCAAGGATACTATCTCGATACCGAAGGCAATACGTTTGGACTTCACGAGGCAGACCCTAATGCGAAATAACAGCTAACACCCTTAGATAGATAAACAAAACACAAAAACACTCTAAATTATAGGGTGTTTTTATTTATATAATACCATTGACTATCCAACTTTTTGCCTGTATTATAAGTCTGTTATAGATAAAATTATGCCTAACTTAACAATAAAAAACCTACACGCCACTGTTGGCAATACCAAGATTCTTAGTGGAGTGTCTTTGGATATGGCAGCTGGTGAAGTCCACGTAATAATGGGCCAAAATGGATCTGGTAAAAGCACGCTACTATCGGTGCTTATGGGCAGTCCCAAATACACCGTTACGATGGGGTCTGTAAAGCTGGATAAAAAAAATATATTAGATCTCTCTCCTTCCGAGCGCGCCCAAGCTGGATTATTTTTAGGCTTTCAACACCCGCAAGTAGTTGCTGGTGTAGCCTTAGGAAATTTTCTACGATTAGCGCGCAACACGATTAGCGCTTCTCAAAAAAATAAAGAGCAACCTATTGCTCCTGCTGCTTTTGCCGTGATGATGCGCGAACAAATGGAAAAACTAAAGATAGATCCAGGGTTTATATCTCGCTCTATAAACGAGGGGTTTTCTGGTGGTGAAAAAAAGAAATCAGAAGTACTCCAAATGGCAATGCTAAAACCTACCTTTGCCTTTTTAGATGAGATTGATTCTGGGCTCGATATTGACGCTCTAAAAATAGTTGGAAAAGAATTAAATGCTATTCAAAAAAAACAAGGCATGGGCATGATAATTGTAAGCCATAACCCTAAAATTTTAGACTTCATTAAGCCCGAAAAAATTCATATCATGTCTAAAGGTAAAATCATAGCTCATGGCGGCAAAGAAATTATCCAAAAAGTAGAAAAAAATGGTTTTGAATCTTTTCTTAAAAAGAAAAAGTAATATAAAAAATCATGACTATCCCGATAAAAACCAAAAAAATAATTTCGGGTGCTGGTGATAAATCTGCTTTTTCTTTTCATACCAAAACTAACAGTGTCTTTACGTCCAAAAAAGGATTAGACGAAAATATTATCCGTGAACTTTCTCGCCAAAAATCAGAGCCTGCTTGGATGCTTGAATTTCGTTTGCAGGCTTACAAAATATTTTTGGAGAAAAAAATGCCAGACTGGGGTGCTGACTTAACTGGTATTAATTTTGAAAATATTCATTACTATGTTCGACCTCAAGACAAAACCAAACGCAACTGGGACGATGTTCCTGAAGAAATAAAAAATACATTTGAAAAATTAGGCATCCCCGAAGCTGAACGAAAATTTTTAGCTGGCACAGGTGCACAATTTGAATCTGAAATGGTCTACCACTCACTGGCCAAAAATCTAGCCAAGCAGGGCGTAATTTTTGAATCAACTGATGACGCTCTCAAAAATCACCCTGAACTTTTTAAAAAATATTTTGGCACTGTAATACCACCTCGAGACAATAAATTTGCTGCCCTTAATTCGGCTGTTTGGTCTGGGGGCAGTTTTATCTATGTACCAAAAGGTGTCCACGTAGAACTTCCCTTACAAGCCTACTTCCGTATTAATATAGAAAACATGGGTCAATTCGAACGAACCCTTATTATTGCTGACGAAGGCAGCTCTGTTCATTATGTAGAAGGCTGTACTGCCCCAACATACTCAAGTGATTCGCTTCATTCGGCGGTAGTAGAGATTATTGTCAAAAAAGGTGCTCGGGTACAATATACCACTATCCAAAACTGGTCTGGTAATGTCTATAACCTTGTAACTAAACGAGCCGTAGCCGACCAAGATGCTACCATGTTTTGGCTGGATTGTAATCTAGGATCGAAAGTAACCATGAAATATCCAAGCATTATCTTGCGCGAACGTGGAGCCAAGGGCGAAATTCAATCACTCGCTTTTGCCTCCAAGGGCCAACATCAAGATGCTGGAGGTAAAGTAATCCATCTAGCGCCCGACACGAGCTCTACCATTGTTTCAAAATCAATTAGTAAAAATGGCGGACAAACAACCTATCGCGGCCTGGTAAAAGTTATTAAAGGAGCAAAAAATGTCAAAACGCGCGTTGTGTGTGATGCGCTCATGCTTGACCCTGCTTCCAGGTCTGACACCTACCCAACCATGGATATAAAAGAAAAAGATGTCGCAATTGCTCACGAAGCGACTGTTGCAAGCATTGGCGAAGATGAACTGTTTTATCTTATGAGCCGCGGGTTATCCGAGGAACAGGCGGCCACTCTTATTGTAAATGGTTTTGCGAGTCCAATTATCAAGCAACTGCCGATGGAATATGCCGTAGAATTAAACCGGCTACTCGCACTTGAGATGACTGGCTCAGTTGGATAATATATGAAAATAGAAACCATTAGTAATTTTTCTAAACCTTTGACTATACAAGCAAACAAACAAGTTTGTTATTTTTTAAATACTATTCCGAGCGTTCAAATACATCTTAAGAAAAATTCTCACCTGACCCTGATAGCTTTAGTAACGGACGGATGGGAGGACGAACGCAAACTTGCTATTAATACTCAAGAGCGTGGCGCCACGTGCCAACTGATTGTTTTTATTCTAGGTAAAAACAACACAACATATACTGCTAAGATACAAGGAATTCATCATGCTCCCGGCACTGGTATTAAAGCAAAAATACGCACCGCCCTAACTGACAAATCCACCTGCCGCATTGATGGCGATTGGGTAATAGAAAAAAAAGCAAAAGGCACTGATACTCATTTTGCAGCCCATACACTTATACTTTCCGAAGAGGCAGCGGCCAAAACTTCACCAAATTTAGAAATTAAAACAGATGATGTAAAGGCTGGGCACTCAGCTAGTGTAGGCAAAATCGATGAAGACGCATTATTCTACCTCCTCTCTCGTGGTATCGATGAGGCAGGCGCTCGGGCGCTTATGGTGCAAGGATTTTTTGAGACTGAAATAAATCATGTCGCAGACGAAAATACCAAAGAAATTATTCGTGAAGCAATCAAAAAATTTCTTTCTTAACTTATGAAAAATTTTAAAAAAGACTTCCCTATTCTTACACGAAAAATCAATAACAAACCATTGGTTTATTTAGATAATGCTTCAACTACCCAAAAACCTCGGGCCATGCTTGCCGCATTACAAAAATTTTATACGACCAGCAATGCCAACATTCACCGCGGCATCCACACTCTATCCGAAGAAGCAACTGCTCAGTACGAAAATACTAGAAAAAAAATTGCCTCATTTATTGGAGCCTCGGTAGCGGAAGAAATAATTTTTACCAAAAATTGCACGGAGTCCATAAACTGCATTGCTTTTTCTTGGGGAGAACAAAATATTAATGCGGGTGATGAAATCATCATCAGCGCTTTGGAACACCACGCCAACCTAATACCTTGGCAAGAATTAACCAAAAAGAAAAAAGCTACTCTAAAGGTTATCCCGCTAACTACAGACCTAACGCTTGATTTGGATTCTTATCAAAAACTACTCTCTCATAAAACTAAATTAGTTTGTATTACATCCCAATCCAACGTAACAGGCACCATAAATCCAATTAAAAAAATTGCAGATCTGGCCCATGCCGCAGGTGCAAAAGTATTAATAGACGGAGCCCAAAGTGCTGGCCATTCCCCTATCAATCTCCGTGATATTAATTGTGATTTTTTTGTTTTTTCTGCACACAAGATGATGGGGCCAACCGGTGTTGGGGTTTTGTATATCAAGAAAGAAACCATGGCAGGCATGCCACCGTTTATGTATGGTGGCGAAATGGTAGAATCAGTTAACCAAGAAACTGCCTCTTATCGCTCTGGGCCTTGGAAATTTGAAGCTGGCACACCTAATATTGCCGATGTTGTTGCCTTTGGCGCGAGCATAGACTATATAAACAGTATTGGTCTAAAAAATATAGACAGCCATAGCCGCACGCTACTTGCCTACGCAAAAAAGGTTTTTGGTAAATATAATAAAATTAAAATATTTTCTCCTCCTCATAATTCCGAGGCAGGGCCTGTTTTATCTTTTTCTATTAACGGCGTACACCCACACGACATAGCCACTATATTTAACAACGAAGGTGTAGCTATACGCTCTGGACTGCACTGCGCCGAACCACTCATGAACCAACTTGGCGTAAACGGCACAGCCCGAATGAGCTTCTATATATATAATACAAAAAAAGATATAGATGTGGCAGAAAAAGCTTTAAAAAAGGTATTAAAAATATTTAAAATCTAAATGGATATATACACCGAGACAATTCTCGATCATTATCAAAACCCTCACCACGCAGGCGCGCTTAGCGACCCCACAAACTCCACCACCGAATACAACCCCTTATGCGGAGACACTATTAAAATTGATTTAAAAATAAAAAATAGCACTATCACTCAAGTTGGTTTTGTTGGTAATGGCTGCGCTATTAGTCAAGCTGCTATGTCTATGCTAGCAGACCAAATAGAGGGCAAAAAGATTTCTTCTATAAAAAAAATAAAACCAAAAACTATATACGACCTACTTGGAGTTACCATTAGCCCAGGTAGAACAAAATGCGCCTTACTTGGTTTAAGCGCTCTACAAAAACTAATTAACAAACATGAGTAAAATAATCCCAACACCACCCGAAGAGCGCACCCAAAAATATTGGGATTCGCTTAATAATATTATAGACCCAGAAATTGGTATTGGTATTATTGATCTTGGACTCGTCTATGCTATAGAAATAAAAAATAGCACTGCCTTAGTTACTATGACCTTTACCAGTATGGGCTGCCCAGCTGGACCAAGTCTTATCGAGCAAATAAAAGAAGAGATGGAAAAATTACCTAAAATAAAAAAAGTAAAAATAACAATTGTTTGGGACCCAATCTGGACCGTTGATCGAATAAACCCCGATGTTCGAGAAATGCTCCCCTAACCTTTGGCTAACACCATACCCCAAACAGTTTTAACACCAGCATTTTTAAGAACTTTGGCACACTCTTGCATCGTAGAACCTGTTGTAAAAACATCGTCTATAAGCAAAACTTTTTTTGGAATAGAATTATTATCACTAAAAACAAAAGCTTCATTTAAATTTTTTCTTCTTTCTTCACCAGATAGCTTGGCTTGTTGTTTGGTATACATTTTTCGAAATAAACGCTGACAAATAGGAAGCTCTAATTTTTCAGAAAATAAATTAGCAATATATTCCGCCTGATTAAACCCTCGCTCACGCTCACGACGGGGATGTAACGGCACGGACATAATCACAAAACCGTCTAATTTTGGATAACCAGAAACACCTACAATCAGCTGGCGCAACTCAACGAGCACCTCAGTTATATATTTATATTTTAACATTTTCAATAATTCTGAAACTGGGTTTTCTCCATAACTAAAAAAGGCAGTTAGGCCGTCCAAATAAGATTTGCCTTCTACTGCCTCTAATGCAAAATTTTCTGCGGTAGTATTTTTAGGAAAACATGCCTGACACAACCAGGTTCCTTCGGCTTTACAACTAACACAGTATGTTGGAAATAATAAATCCTTTAGCCACGCCAGAGTTCTGCCCATAGCGCTCATTAATTCCAAGTCAGCTTATCAGCCAACCAAACCCCACTCTCTTTAACCATTTCGACTGTCACATTTTGATAGCGATTAGTAATTACTCCGTTTTTATCTTCCGTTCTCATGGTCTTCAAACTAACAGTTGCCTTATCAGCAGACCAGCTTACTAAATCGATGCTCATAACTTTGGTAGTAAGACCCAAAAATGTCTGATTTGTATTTTTTGTATTAAGACCTGTACTAATTCTAGACCACAACGATTTGGTTACCAAAGATTGAGACTCGACAATGTTTTGTCCATTATTATCAGTGGAATAGGTGCCGTAACGCTCTATAAATATTTTTGAAAGCTGCTCAACTGCATTTTTTTCAACCTCTTCTGAAGAAGGTTGCTTAACAGAAACCCCCGCTGGTATTTCTGTAGCTACCTGACCAATAGACAGATCATTATTTTGGTTATTATTAACATTTACATCCGTAGAAACATCTGTTATTTGCGTAGTTTTATTTTTATTTCTTACTATCAAAAATATACTTATAGCGAGTACTAAAAACACTACTACGCTGATGATAAAGAAAATTCGAGCACGAAGTGACATATTATATAGTAGATTAAATACTAATTACTGTGTTTGTTTTTCAAATTCTTTTTTAGAACGCTCTATCTCTAAGAGCTGCTCTGGATTAGTAGTAACTAATTGATCCTCGGTATAGGAAGCAACAACCTTAATGGCCGCATGCTTATTACCAGCAAAGAAAATACCTTCCCCCACTCCACTCTCTAATAATAAGTATTTTTCTCCTTCTGTAAGAATAAATACTTTTTGCACCAAATCAATGGCTGCTGGAGACTGACGCAACAACAATTGCAAAGCAGAGTTAGTCACAATCGCTTGGCCGTACTGAGATTTAAGAAAATCGTTTACATCCTGAGTAATAGTTGTGACACCAAGATAATATTTACGGGCTCGTTTAACAAGCGCAAAAATAAACCTAGCACTATCTTCATGCTGCATCAACCACCAGGCCTCGTCGATCACCAGGATTCTTTTTTTACGCTCAGAACGAACTACATTCCAAATGTAATTTATAATTGCATAAATTGCCATTGGACGTAGCTCATCCTCCAAATCACGGACACTGAAAACTACTAACTGATTTTTCATGTCCACATTAGTTGGCGAGTTGAAAAGTCCGCTAAACGTACCTTCAGTATATTTTTTTAATCGCAAGACCAAATCTCCAGAACCTTCCATACCTTCTAAAATTTCTTGCAGGTCTTGGATTATTGGCGGCTGCACCAGGCTTAAGTCAGCTTCGGGAGTAATATCTTTTTTGGCATACGTTTCAATGAGAGCCCGATCTATAATCGAGTCTTGCTCCGTAGTAAGATTGCCCAACATAATGCGCAGCAAACCTTTGACAGTTATGACTGCTCCACGAATAATGTCTTCGGTAGAAAAATCTTCGCCACCAGTAGGTCTTGGTAAATCAAAAGGGTTTACCTTACTTTCTGAAGAAAGAGAGATATTAATATATGTTCCTCCAACAGCGTCGGCTAAATGCTTGTACTCCATTTCAGGGTCAATCACAATTACATCTACACCCATCATCATAGAACGTAAAATTTCTAGTTTTATGGTATAACTTTTTCCCGCACCAGATGTAGCAAACACGGCCATATTAGCATTCTGGAGAGAAAATCTATCAAATAAAATAAGGCTGTTGTTGTGGCGATTAACGCCATACAAAATTCCATCATCGGAGGTAAGTTCGGCAGAAGTGAACGGAAACGAAGCTGCAATTGGCGAAGAATTAAGATTGAACGAGACCATAAGCTCGTCGTTAGCGAGTGGTAACGTAGAATTAAACCCTTGCTCTGCCTGATACAAAACTTTACGACTAGTAATTAGCTTGGAGCCAAAAATATTTTCAACATCTTCCGAAGTTTGATCAAGTTCTTCTTTAGTTTTGGCATACAAAGTGACATAAAAAGCAAACTGAAAGAAATGCTCTATGCCCTGGGTAAGATCGTCGCGCAGCTGCTCTATGTCGCGCAACGCTGTTTCACGGACCGGATCACGCGGCGCTCCTTTTTCGGAATCAGCGGTGAGCTGAGCTTCCAAGGCACCTACTTTATTTCTTAATTGCTTTAAAATTACAGCGGATTTTACAGGATAAAAAAACATACTCACATCCATAGTAATGGACAAGTTGAGCACTGGAGAGCTCCAACCAATAGAAATATACCTTGGATATGTCACGATAAAAATAGTGCGACAAAAAATATCTCCTAATTTTACAAAGTTTGATTCTACATTAAAGGCAGATGGCGCTAACAAATCTTTGATGGAAACCGTGCCCTCACGATACACCCGCTCCTCTTCCAGGGTTACGAGCTCCTCGGTTGATTTTTTAGCAATTTCCTCTTCTTTACTTGCCAAGACTCCCTTTTGTTTTACAGAGCCTGTGGCAAATTTTGGTTTAAAAGCCATACAAATTTTTAAATCCTAAATCGTATTTGTTAAAGTTAGCCTTATTCAACGCGCAAATCACTCACAGCGGGCATATGCTCGCTAAAGGCGATGTCTGGATTATAGGTAGAATAAAATAGTTCGATAAGTGATTGGGTATCTAATCGCACTACCTCTAAATTCATACTGGTAAGGCCAGACTCAATCTGTCGCACTCTCATATCCAGGTCATGTTTACGCAACTGAAACCGTTCGTCTTTGAGTTTAATGGTAACGGCTGGGTTAATAACTTCTTTTATCCTAGACCAAAAGCCTCTCTTTTTATTGGAAAGCGGGTCGTAAGGAACCACCACAAAGAACTGCTTACTCATAATATTTCCCAAACTTACCAATTCTGAAACAAAAGATCTGTAATCAGCAATCTGAACGCGTAATAATTCATTGGTTTGCTCTCGTTCTTTTTTTAATAATTTTTCTAAATACGGCTTAATATATAGTTGGCGTGACTGCACCAAAATCTGCAAAGGAAAATCAATGCCGTTTAAAAAAGAAACATACGAAGATACTATCGCATTTTGTTCATCTTCGTTTTTTAAAGCAAAATTAATGCTAGAAACCAAAAGCACCGCTCGCAATGTGCCATCTTTCATTACCACTGTATCAAACTTTACTTCTGCAAATGGCAAATGACTCTGCGCGCTTGGTACTTTTATTTTTTTAGTTTTTGGTTTTTCTTCCATACGCTATATATGTAACTAATACCATAACTACCTCGGTTCATTTCCAGAATAGTAGCCGCCTGTATTAACTATTAACGATAAATCTCTAATCCGACTATACGACATTCGAGGTACTTCTTTTGCCATTTCAACAACTTCTACCTTACCTAGGCTTATTGAATCTTGTAACTCAGCTTTACTAAATGTTTTATACCAAATTCTACGACTTGGCCTCCGTACTGTTTGAATAATATTAAGCAAAAAATAATGAAAAGGCTGTCCGTTAACTTTTACAAAAGCGAGTACAAGAGCCAAACCGCCAATAAGCGCTGCTAAAAAAATAAACAAAGCTGTGTCCGCTAATTTAAAAGCAATAAATAAAATAAGGCCTGCTACCAATAAAATAATAAACTGCCTGGTAGTTATAGGACCAAAAATTTTATCTTCCACTTCAATAAATTGCGGCACTACGAACTGATCCATATTGACAAATTACACTATAAATCTTTTTCCATTTCAATTATTGCCATTACCTCTGTTAATTTTATACTATTTTTTGTACTAAGTACATTGGCTAGTGTTTTTCTTTCAACAAGCGACTGAGAAACTGCAGCCATATACTCTAAATAAAGGGGCGAATTATGATAGGCAGCAATACCGTCTAAGTACCAAACAAAAGATTCGTCTTTTAGATTAGACATTTTTTGATACAATCTCTTGGCAGCTTCTTCTGGATTACTTGATAACCTTCTAAATTCTTCGAGGGTTATTGATCTAAACTCTTCAACAGGCCCCATTTCAACATCGGCTGGAGCAGACACGTCCTGCATAACAGGTCGAACAGCTGACTTATTACTAATCTTAAATATTGGCTCACTGGCGATACTTTCATTAATTATTTTTGAAATAATTTGGTGACCTGCATTTTTGTCCACCACAACCGCAGACGTGCTATTTTTTACTGGAGCAGTATTCTGCACTGGAATAACCATTGGTAATTCTGGTGGCTCTACCATAAGTGCCATATTGCGCGACTTACCTTTTAGGACAACGGTGTCTGAATGCGACTCTTTGGGACTAGAATTATTTGCACCAAGCACTTCATGACAAACCGTAATTACTTTTTCTACTTGCACCTGCGACAAACCAATACCTCCGTTTTTTGTTGGACGTATCAATGCTTCTTTTACCTCTTCTTCGCTTTTAATATCTTTGAGTCTGGCCAAAACAAGGCTTTTGAGGCGGCCTTGCAGATCTGTAGCTACCCCAAAACCAATTTTTCTTATCACCTCTTCTACTTGGCCATCGCGTTTTACACTTGTAAGCGATGCTTGGCTTTTGATCGGCATTTTTTCTTCAAGCGGTGAACGAGCATCCTCTCGGGTTAATTTTTTATGTTGAGATGCGCCGCTATTTTGGTTAGAGGTATTTTTTATTTCAATCGTCGTTTTGTTCATTACTTGATTTGGTGATGAATTACTAACAGCAGCTGACGCAACCACCTTTCCTACCTCTTGCTGTTTTTTTTCTGCTTGAATTTTTTTAAATTCGCTAAGAGTAACTTTGGTAAAAGTTCCATCTGGTTTTTTAATTGTCATCATTGGTTCTGCCATATAACTATTACTTTATTACTCTTTCCATTTAAATTTATCGTCTTCTTCGTCATAATAAATCATGTCAGCAATTTTTGGATCATTATACATTTCGGTAAACTCCTCCAACTTGCGCATTACCCCCTCTATATTTTCAAAATTTCCCTCTGCGTCTTTTTTAAACTCGGATTCTATTTGTGATTTTATTTCTTGAGGGGTTAGGGGTTCTTCACTACTACCAACAACCACATCAGACTCCGAATCAACGGGGCTTTCTTCGGGCAACAACTGCTCAATTGTAATATTTTCTATTTCGTCAGCCTGATCTGCTGATGGCAGAGTTTGATTCTCCAACTGTTCCGGATTTAAAAATAAATCTACTACAAACCAAATTTTTTCAATATCTATTACTTGAAAAAATTCAATTAGTTCTAAAAATCTGTTTACACCTACATCTGGATCTGTGTATGTATAGATAAGAGCTTCTTTAGGAAAAAGAATTTGTCTTATTTTACTAATAAGCTCAGCTTCCTCTATAGAAGAGGCCCTTCTTTTTTGCATCAATATATACTCAGATACCAAATCTTTTAGTATTATTTTTTTTCCTTGCCATAATCCTAAAGACTCCTCGGATTGTAAAAATGCCGTTTGAATCTTGAGATAAAAAGCTTGAGTATCCTGTTTATCTAAAGTTCGAAAACCTAAATACCACATCAATGATTCTAGAACAGAATAATTATTAAACAAAGCCATTGGTACTTGTTGAATAAAAGCGGTTATCACATCCTCTTTAGACAGAGAGTTCAGATTTTTCCAAGTTAGCTCTACATACCATTTCCAATAAGTAAATTTAAAAGCCTCCCGCTGCTCTGCCGACACAACAGAAAAATAATCTCTCATTTCTTTCCAAAGGGAATTAGAGGTATTAATATCAGAAATAATCCTCTGAAATTCAAGTTCTTTCTGTTTAACCTCTTCAATTGTTAAATTTTTTTTATCAAAAAACATATTCAATTATGGCAGATTTTTTATCTTATCCAATAATTCACTTGCTCTGGCGTCGAACCTATCCTTAGCATTTTTATCAGTCAATACTTTACTAATTTCATTTAAAAGATTCTCGTACTCAGCTTTATTAGTAGAATTAACATCCGCATTATTCAAAGAACTAAAGAAACCATTCTGCATCTGCGATATAAATAAATCATTTTTACCTTGGAATATAGCCGCAAGCTGCTCTGCTCTTTTTGAATCAAAGCCCACAATTTGATTCTCAACATTTATTTTTGCATACCCATTGGCTGTAATCCACTTTCTGTGATCAGCTTCAGCAATTTTGGTAGGATAAAAACCAGACCCCACATTTATTTCTCCAGTATTAACCGTTTTGGTAGCCTGATCATACTGCCCAAAAAATCTTTCCAACTGACCGGAACTAGTTCTTCTATCGCCTACCAAACCAAATAGCGCACCCGCACCTTTCATACCGGCACTCTTATTCGCATTACTATATAATGTTAAAGCACCTTGAGCTTTTTCGATTCCACCAAAAGCATCATATACTTTCTTAGCAGCAAGGGTTTCGTCACCCGCCATAACAACCCTGCCTAAAATTTTACTTAATTCAGCTCTGATACGATTAGTATCATCAATGACTTCTGTCCAACCAATGGTCTTTAGAGATTCACTATCCCCAAGTTCCGCCGCTTCTTTACCTTCAGATTTGAGGGCTGTTTGTAGTGCCATGTTTCGTTGAATAGTTTTATTTTTAATCTGCTCTAGACGTTTGACTTCATCTGGTTTGTTAGCTGTACTCGCTGCAGCTATATCAACCTCTAACTGCTGAATTTTTAATGGCATAGCTTTTAATGCAAAGGTTTTATCTTCCCAACTCATTGCAGAAACTCTATCACTTTCTCTTTTTGCTGTTTTAGATTGAATCTCGGCCAAAACTTGATTGGCTCTTAAATCATCACCCATCTTCCTAAATGATTTAGCGCGCTGCTCAGCTTCGGCTTCTTCTTTTGAAATATCAAAATCTTCTTTTATGTTTGCAGTTTGAGCTTTGGTGAAGTTTATAATTTCCTGAGTTTTTGCACCTTTGCCTTCTAATAATTTTTTTATTTGCTTTAACTCTTCAAGCTCTTTTTCTGCACGTAATTTTTCATCTAACTGCTTTGACGCCGCCTCTTCTTTTGCTGCCTTATGTTCCAAAGTATGACCTAGTCCAGTTTGAAGTAATTTTTCTTTTGTCTCTAACCTATGACGCTCTTCTTCCGCATGCAAGGCATGTTTGGTTAAATCGGCTTTTTCTCCAGCCTCTAAAGCCCTCTTACTTCTGCTTTGATCAAATATTTGCGCTCGGCTAAACTTTCCAGATTTTGCCAATTCCTCAGGAGTTTTACCCACCTTAAGCTCTGCTGCAATTTCATTACTTGCATCATTAAACTTCTTATAGAAAGTTTCTAATTTTTCTTTTTTAATATTGGACCCTGTTTCCTCTAATTTATGTAGTCTGGCCTCGGCCTCTGTCTTAAACTTTCCTATAGGCGTTTTGCTTGTACTTACCAAATGCTCAAGTTGCTCATGAGCATACTCTGCCCCTGATTCTGCATCTTTTGTGTACTCTTCTTTAAAAGCAGCTGGCGCGAACCATAAAGCCATGCGCGCCAAAGCCCTCGTATTGCCTGCAAAAGACTTTTTTAATTCTGTCTTTCCATTTTTGTCTGTATCAACTTCATAGCCATTATCCTGCAACTGCTTACTGTAATTCTCTATAGCACTGTCATCATGACTAGCCACCGCAGCATTACGGAGAGCAACTAATTTTTGAATCTCTGGATGTTCTTTTGATAAATCTTTGACCTTTTCTTTACCGTAAGCTTTATTAATATTTTCTCCAGCTTTATAAAGTCTTGGCTCTACCCACTTCTTTGAATACCACTTAGACGCAGCAGCTTTAATTCTCCTACCTCTTCTATTCCACTCATCACCACCAACAATAGGAGCTTTCATTAAAGCAAATTTACCTGCAGCTTTGGCACCCTCTCCAACCTTACCCGCAGTCCATCTAGCAGCTTGTAGACCAGAGGCGTACATTGCCACTTTCTTACCCAACTCTCCAGCACTTCCCATCATAGAACCACCCGCAACTCCTAATTCTTGGGCCATTTTTGCACCAGCAAGAAGCATGGCAATAGCGATTATAAAATTGGCCATTTTGTCCCAACTCATTATTTTGGTAATACCAACAGTTTCTTCTTCGGCTGTGCCTGATTGCAATAATTGATCTTTTTGTAAGGCGTTATGTTTTACAATGTCGTCGTGAATAGTTCCAGAACCAACCGTTACAAAAGAAAGCCACAGAAAAAAAGCAATGACCGGACCAGACACGACATTACTACCAAATTGATGCCACCAATCGTGGGCATATTTTTCGGTTTGATGTAATACATTGAGGACAAATGCCAAAGGAGATAACACGATAAGCACCCAAAGCATGGCCATGCGAGCTACGATTAAAAACAAAAAGGCAAGCATGGTAACGAGCATGATAACTGAGAAAGTAATAGAGGCCACAGCCGCCACAAAAGTGACACTGGCACTGCCTGTTGTCCCCTGGCCTGCAGCTAACGCAAAAATTTGATCTACCTGGAACATGTTAACCAGATTTCCGCTGGCAGTAGCAGCAATACCATTTACAAAGGTAACCATGACAATCTGTGCAATATCGATAATAAGACCACAAATTACACGGCTAAAATTGACAAGTACGGCGGCTATAAGTAATTTTACCAGTAAGTGCTTATATTCGTATTGTTCTATTCCTAAAATAGTGCCGAATGCAATCATAAGCAGCACAACTACAAAGAACATATTGGTCATGTCGCGAATCATCACCCAACCTACCGTAACAGCCGGAGAGTCTATAAACCCGTTATACCCTGCAACCTCGATAATAAACTTGAGCACGAAAAAAGTGAGCTTGATAAAAAACCCAGCCAGTGCTAACAAAACAGAAGCAAAAAAATTCATGAGATCCTCGCCGATACCAGCATGAGCAGTAGGGGTAAAAATCAACCAGGCAGAGATAATAATACTAGACAGAACAACAATACTAACCAAACCTAATTTTTTTCGGGGACGAAAAAAATCCCAGCCTTTGCTAAGTATCAAGGTAAATGTGCTTTCAAGTTTCGCAAACATTTTCTAGCAATTATGTTAAACTAATTGTACCATATTTTAACTGAATCAACAATTAGATTTAGGTATATAAAATTGGGGTGTGGATAAAAAATAGCATTATTTTTACGATATAAAAAATTTTCATCGCACTACCCCTTGTACAAAATAATTATAAGTGTGTATACTAAATATAAGAGATGTAAAGTAAAAAATATAACTGATTTTTTAAGCAAAATGAATAATTAAATCTGGATTTAAAGAATTTGTTCAATTTGCTTAAAATAACAGACGTAGACGCTTTTGGGATTGACAAAAGCCCCGAAAAAGCGTATAATACGACGTTATTGCAAAATAACCGCTCCTTACAACGTGCCAAGATTAGCAAAACTGCTAATTTTAGCCAAAATATGATGATGGAATAATTTGACCTAGCTGATAGGCGCAAAGATCTGGGCTGATACTTACCCCGCTCAAACGAGGTAGTTACAAGCTCAGACTCTAAACCCTGTCTCTAATGTCGCGTGAGCGACTGTTCAACCCCTGGAGGATCCCATGCGCATCGCCCTCTCGTCTCTTGCCCTCGCCCTGGCCCTCATCGGCTGTACCGACCCCGACGTCAACATCGTCGACGGCGGACCCACGCCGGACGGACCCAAGCTCGACGCGGAGACCACCGAGGTCGACGCGGGCATCGACGCTCCGGGTGACATCTGCTTGTCGCTCGGTACTCCGCCGGAGGGCGCCTACCTCCTTGGGGAGGGGTCACGCAGCTGGCGTTGCGGCTTCTCGGCAGCACCGGGAAATCACAACACCTTCGCAATCGCCGCAGGTACGGACTGGATGTGCTCGAGCATCCGAGTCGAACCGACCACGACGGCCCAGGGTCCCGCCTGCCTGGTTTCCTGTATGGATGCCTCTGGCAACACCATGGACCAGCTCAGCAACACGGACTACCGTGAGCTGACCGTGGAGCGAGCCGGGGCTACCATGCCGTACAGGTTCTACTACGGCATCCCCGGAACGCCGCCCGCAGAGGCAGAGTTTGTCTGCCACGACCCGGCAACGGTGCCATTTCCATCGTGAACTGTCACGACCCATCATCACGGCAGCCGAACCATCGCGGTTCGGCTGCCACCCTCAACTTAATAGAAAAAAATTTTCTCTTGAGTAGAACAAAAAATCTCCTTTTTATAGGAGATTTTTTGTTTTTTATAAATTATTACTAGTTATTTGGAGGCACAATTATTCTTCCACTAAATGTAGAAAACGGACCTTCAGGCAATTCACATTCATTCGCATAACAGTTAGACACTCCTGGACTTGCAAAACCACCACATGACCCGTTGCAATAACCCCAGTTATCTTTTAGCTGTACTTTTGGCTGGAACACACAACAACCGCCAGACAACGATTGTGTTTGTGCATCTGGACAGCTATCTGTCCAACCATTGCCTCCGCGAAGACATTGATAGACGTGGTCAAATCGGAAATAAGCTGAGTCACATGTTTTTCCTAAAATCTGACCAAAGTTTTGAGCTTTACTTTCGGCAAAACAGTTATCCAGGTACATACAATCTGTATTGGAGGCGCATGTTTTTCCTGTGTTAAGATCGTAGACTCCTGGTGTCGAAGAAGCAACCATACAAGTACCAGATGAACCACATCGGCCATTTACTGCCCCGCGCTGATTACGGAAATAACCATCCAAAGATACAACGCTCGTATCTCCCCAATCTAATTTAATTTTCTTAATCGGCATTTGATTTTTATCTGCAAAGCCAAAGAACTTTGCATTTACCAACGCGATATTAGTATTAAACAAAATATCTCCAGAAGATTTATCATTAATAGACATACCAGTTATAGTACTTTCTAAACATTTACCGCCAGGTTTACAGCTTCCCAAAGCCATAGCCTTGGGGACTGGGTTAGCAAAAGAATCAGTAAAATTATATGGCCGCACCACAGTAGCAGAATCAGTACCTGGAGCAGTGGTTCGAACATAGGCCCAAGAAGTACCTGTAGGTACCCAATTCCAGACACTGTCTATTTTCGCAAAAATTTGAGCAAAACTACTTTTTGCTTGTGCAATTGATTTTTGGCTTGCCGGACCATTTACTGTTTCATTAGGAGACGGGCTTGTCTTTAAACAATCTCCGCCACAGCTATATGGTGAACCAAAGATTGCAGGAGGTAAAGATGGTGTAGGTTCACTATAATGGCTAAAAATACTAATGAGTGTTTCTGGTACAAGCGGAGTAAACATTCCCAAGCTGCCAAATGGCACATTTTGTAAAGAATTTTTATATGCCAATGTTCCTGGGTCGATTACATAGCTACTCCTACTCCACAGTCTATCTGTCCAACCAATACTTGAGTATGGATTATCTTCGGTTTGAGCAATATTAAGACACGTTTCTCGCAAACCTACATTCAATGTAAACGAAGCAGACTCAGTATCACCCGCATCACCTGAAAAACAGGTTAAATTTATCCTATCCAACCTACCGTCCGAATTAAACACAGTTCTAATTGCACAACCATCATCATTGTCGTCTATATCTCCTCCCAAACAAATATCTTGATAATTATCATTACCCGCAACATCTATACTACCAGCACAATTTGATAATAAATCTTTAAACTGCTCTCCCTGTATACCGGCAGTATTAGGATCAGCATACTGGTAATGATTATTTCCATCACCCTCACCATCATCATACCGCATATACCAAAAATTTTTATCACGACCATCGGACCATACATACTTGCCAACATTCAATCCACCAGCTTCACCGACAAATACTTGCGGGTTATTTAAAATTGTTTCTTCAGATCCGTCTCGTTTTACCACCTGCATCTGAGAATTATACTTGGTAATATATCCATTTCTAATAAAAAATTTATTGGTACCGTTTGGAAACCAGTCACTATTACCGGTTGCTGCAATCATTATATAGTCAATCTCATCTCTATATATAGGCGTATTAACATTCAATGTTATTACGCGTTTTTCACGGCTATTTGATCCGTGACCAGCCGCACTAACCACTGATTGCTGTCCAATCAGCTTATCATACGTAACAATGTCTGAGCCTACTATATTGACTACAGTTTGATTGCCTCTGGCTCCTAGACAATAATACTTACCAGATGCATCATTTGCTTGGAAACCAGCTTCAACGTGTTGATTGTTAATATCAAAAGCACCAGTAATATTATCTTTAGGGAACCAAGTAAGACATGCAAAAAGGTTTTGTTCGGCATTAAGAAGACGAGAAAAATCTGGCTCGATACAATAACCCTGCCAACCAATAAGACGTGATTGTTTTCTGACTTTTTGACAACTACCGTTTGTACAGTCTGCATCAGAGCTACAAACCTTATCTGCATTAACACCCCCCATACAAATACCCGGAACAACACTCTTTACGACTTGATTATTTTTATCCAAAATACCCTCACTATTAGGACTATTAAAATTCCAATACTTAGCAAGCGAATCACCATACGTTACTTTGGTATAGTTACAATCACAACTATTTGCTTTATCGATATCTGTAGTAAAACCACTTGCTTCATTACATGTATTAACAGAATCAAACGTTACTGAATTTCCTACAGCCTCACTGTTTGGGAAAGGTGAAGTCTCTTCTGGGTATGCGCGACAAGAAGCAGGAAGTGATTGTCTTGAAACACCCGACAAAGAACTATCTAAATTCTGAACACATACTGGATTAGTGGCTCCAAGACAAACACCAATATCACTGCGACCACAGGACTGGCCAATACTTCCTGGCGCACAAATTGGACTCAATGGATTAGCAGTACAATTTGACCCCGTGCCACACGCTAATGTTTTTGCCAAACGCCATTCTGGAAGAGAGGCCGTGCCAATATTTACCTCGGAGAGCTCTTCTACTGGAAAGGCATTAAAGATGCTGTAACCACTGAAGTCTTGGCCTTTCCATTCGATGCTACGATTGCGATATGCATTATCGGTTAAGACTTGACCGCTTAACTCATGCGCATTATCAAGCCAATTAGCACAGTTAATAATATCGCCAGTTGACCCAGAAGAAAAAGCCTGATTACAGCGACCAATAGCATCACAGACCTCTTTATAACTACCAGTCTGAGTATCAAAAACTCTATGAGAAGAACGGCACTGGAGCCACTCTCCACATTCTCTATCACGAGTTACTTTCAAAATTATATTTGCATCACTTGGTGTTGAACCAGAACCGGCTACCGGTGCTACAAGCCCATTATTTACTGCCGCACTAGCGGCATAAGATTTTTCTGTACTCCATAATTTATTTGGTAAATCAGTTTTATCAAGAAGAATACAACCAGATTTTTCACTCACTTCACCATTACACTCATTTTGATGAGACTTTAATTTATCATCATTAATAAGATAATATGTTTTGTTATTCTGGTTGCGATCTATAAACTCCGAACAACCACTTTGCACCTGCGGACACTCACCCACAAAATTATTATACGAACTAGAAACACCATATGACCAGAGACCATAACTGTTTCCAGATTGTAAATAGTTTGGATAGCACGGCTGCTCGTCTTTATTCTGACAGGTGGCACCTGCGGCACAGTCACTGTCGGTTGAACAGAAACCTGAAGCAGACGAACCATTTGTAACACACTTTCCAACACCTTTCCAAAACCAACCGCTATATTTAACACCGTCTTTTGTTACGTTATCTTTGTATGCACAAACTTTTTGGCCAAGATACTCTGGATCTTTAAAATACAATGCCCCATCGCCAGATGAATATGAGTTACAACCAACTGCCTCACTCTGACAAAGAGTAGTGTTAAACGTGGCGGGATCTTTTTTAACTAAAACATCTGCATATGAAGGACCGGTAGCAGTTTGTACTAATTTTCCAGCTTTTATACAACCCAAATCTACTGCATTACAAGTTGATTCTTTATTGGCAACCAAATAAATAGGCGTTGAGGTTGGAGTGTCAGGCTGAACAAAAATTGTAGAAGAAACTACCCGTGCGCCAGCACTGGTAATAGCAGCCAGAGTTGCCCCAACAACATTTACATAACAACCCGACTGCCCGATAGTAACCTGACAAGTGTACGCGGTACCAGCAATTGTTCTGCTTGCAGCACTACCTTCTGCGCCAGATAACCAAACATTGTATGCACGTGAAGTAGTTTCGTCTGGAGTATTATAAGTATCATACACAGCTGTACAGCCGATAGCTTTTTCTCTACACAAAGATGTAAACCCAGTGAGATACATTGGTCTATTGTCTGGTGTTTTGTACTCAGAACAGCCAAGAGATTCTCCTGGTAGATTGTCGTTTAAATTACTATCACAGATAGGATCAACTTTTAAAGTGTTCTTAACTAAATAAATATAGTCAGTTACTTCTTTGAGACTCACATTATCTAGGAACAAACGTCCGTTGCTTTGGAATTTTAATCTGGTACTTGAAGCTGTACCGCCTAATTCTACTGGACCAAGATGGTAGCTCTGCCAAACATCACCCACACTCACGGTACCAAGAGTAGATACTTCGTTATTTTCAAGAGAAACAGTAATGGTTTCGCCAGCAGAGCCTTTGGCCCAGAAAGTTAGATCGTAGCTTGCACCAGGATTAAGGGTTACATTTTTATATACTTCTCCCCCACCACTATATGACAAGGAATGCTCTCCTGCATGAGTTGATTCTAATGACTGGGTTACGTTTGCCGAAGGAGCCCAGTTAGCCAGAGCATCAGAAACAATAGCTTGCTCAAAATTATTACTGAATACATTACGAACATTATTGCCTGAATTTCCTTTATAGGCTCGGCATGTATTTACCGAAGCTGCACAGGTTTTACTTGTGCCTGCAGTATTAGCAGCGCCACCTGGTAAACCGTAGTAAAAACATTGACCATCACGATATTCTCCACCTTGAGGACAAACTTGACAATTATTAGCAGCACTGTCCCATAAACCTTTTTGTAACTCACATTTATCAAAAGACAAGGCAACTGTTTCTAGCTCCGTATCATTTAACCTGTATGGCACACAAGCATTGGAAACAGCAATAGTTTTGGAGAGCAACCTGTAATATACAGCACCTTGATCATCATTAAATTGTCGACAATCTGGACTAGCTAAACCTTGTTTATATAATGTTTCATTACAAATTTCATCGTAATTCTCGAGGGAGCCGCTCGTACGATAGAAATATTTTGGACCACCATCGACTGGATTTTTTTCTAGAACAAATGCCTTTAATTGGAAACCGCCCACCGAAGATCCTTCGTATGTATAGAAGTTTTTTTGTTTGGTATTATCTGGCAAAATACAAGGACGCAAATATGAAAAATGTTCGGTTGTTTCTAAGCCGTTAGTAGTAGCACTTAAATTTGTAAAGCTAGCACACCCCTCGTCTACTGAGCTACATTTTGCTCCTGAAGATGGAATGACATACGCGACAGATTGTCCAATAGAATAATTACTTGGCATTTCTCTATAGGCAGCATAACCAACACATTTCTTATCACACTGGTCATTCCAGACAATTTGATTTTCAACAATTGAAGCTGGTGTAAATTTACCTGGGATACGGTCTCCTGTATAACTACTTGGTTGATACCAATTACAGTTTACTTCATCTGGAATACAAGCTTGAGAATAATTACTGCATGCTGGATTTGTCTGCAAACTATTTAAGTCACTAACAGTTTGAGGCCAATCAATTGCAAGCGTCGTTGGATTAGTATCGTAACACTTGGAGTAATATGGGGCTTTACGCAAATAGAGATTCTGCGATGTGCTGACTGTTTTAAATGCCGAACAACCATCTGAATTTGCTGAACAATTGGTTGAAAGCTTGCTATTGAAATAGATAGCCGAATTTTCTCCTACACTACTTAGATCATCTGGAGAATAGCCAGTCCACTTACCTGAATTATCTTGTTTTAAACTATACTGAGCACAACCAACTGTTTCTTGATTACAAAAACCAGTATCCAAAGAACGGTATAAATAACTAACATTTTTACCAGAACTATCCTGGAAAGACTGACAGGTTCTAAACTGAGAATCACATTTTGCAGCATCTATTTTCCAAACATTTTTTTCTCTGGTGCAATATCCTTGTGTGGCACAATTACCATCTTTATCATAAGCCACACAAGTAGTCATATCTACACACTCCTGAGAACGATTAGCTGTTCCTGGAAAAGATGGAGATGAGCCGTATGCAACAAAATTACATTTTGATGGCGGTGCTTTAATTACCCACTCTGGATCAATAAGATGACAGAACGGTTTGTTAACTGGATCATTTTCAACTCCCACCACTTTACCATTCGCATCTTTGATAAAATTACAATCATCAAACCCATCAATAACTTGTTTTAGAGTCCACGGCTTATCTGGATTACTATTAAGGACAGCAATTTCAAAACCAAGTGGCAAAATTCTCGCTTTGCGTAATTTAGCAATATTAGCATAACAGTACGCGCGTTGATGACAGGTTGGATCGGTATTATCAGCGGTTCGATCTGGAGAGATAAGTTTCCATTCTCCGTGCAACCAATTTTTTTCTAAAGCCTCTGCCACTGTAATAGACTTACCAGAATTTATTTCTTGGGCAGCTTGAGCCAAACCAGCATCAGCCACACAATTATCTGGGCTTGGATTGGAAGGGCAGTTAGTAAAATTAAGCAAGGTATTATACTGATCGACTACTATATTAGGCGGCGTAAGCAGATCACTAAATAAAGCTTGGGCAGCTTGACGCCCCCCTCGAGAAACCTGACCTTCTAGATTATTGAGCGTGTCTTGTAATGTATTACACTGACCAATCACACCAGCCACACAACCACCGATTGGTAGCACACCTTTATTTTGCCAATTTTTGAGAACTTGTGAAGCAAGTGTATTTAAAAATAAACTGCCGGCGCTTGCAATACTACCTACTGCACCTGTACTAAGCGTGGCTAAAAATCCCGCTTCAGCTTTGTTGGCTTGCTCGCTCGGATTTTGCGACTGCGCTTCTTCTTTGATATTTGCTGCAGGGATAGTTATCTGATTAGAGATAAGAGTAGTTTTTGGATTATATCCTTCTCCTTCTTGGCGCTGCAATTTTTCAGCTTCAGTTTGTTGAGCAACGTAATTATTAATTTTTTCTGTTGCGCTCATTAGAATTCCAACATCGGTCTGCTCTACGGAAAAAGCCACATTAAATTTTCGAGCAATATCATCGCTTGAACCAAACTGGCTCTGCCAGTTACTGGCGTTTAAAACATTGTTGTTAAACTCAGACCAAGTACACGTTGGTTTACGAACCCCTTGAGTCTGCGTATTTAAACCTGGGTTTAAATCCATGAATTTATAAGTAAGACCAATACGCATGGCGAGGTCTATTTTTGGATCTGGAATTTTACAAAGGTTTAAACCATATGGAGAACCTAAAGCTTCGATTGCTACGCCCGCAGCATTGTTGCCCACATCCTTCATATAACTACCAAAATCTTTGTATTGAGCAAACGGTGTTTGCCCTTTTCCACCCGAAGCCATCCAGACAGCTGTATCGTATGCAATACGACGTAAAAAATATGAAAAAGATTGAATAGCAATATTTACACCCGCAGTTTTTATAAAACGTTCGGCAAGGGCTGTAAAATCAGAAACAATTTCTACGGGAAACGCTTGTGCTGGCTTTACATATAAAAAAGAACCACCTATGGTCACAAACGTAAATATGGTAAGTAAAATTTTTAGTCCAAACTTTTTATATGTTGACATAATTTTTAGAACAAATATCTTACCTATTGAGCTGATGTAGAACTACTTGAATTTAAAATATCTTTAATCATTTTGATAAGATCTGCATCTGAAGTTTGATCGAGAATAGTTTTATCAAAACCAGAAGCTAATAACATTTTACGTGTTTCGGTAGGGTTATTAAGAATAGTTTCTAATTCTTGCATAGAAGGTGCAGCTCCAAGCGTCGTACTTGCTGAATCAAATGGTGTAGTATTTGGCAACGTGTCACCACTCAAGGCCGCTTCTGAACAATCTTGGCCTTCTGCACAAATCGGGTTAGAACCTTTTTCGATTTCTGTTTTATCTGATATGCCATCTGAATCTGTGTCACCTAAATACGGACTGGTAATATATACGTATAGCTCATCAAAATCATTGAGGCCATCTTTATCTGTATCTCTATACATAAGCCCTTCATTTGTCTCTATATCATTTTTTACAACATAGGGAATCTCTTTGTTAAGAGCAAAGGGAGCGTACATAGTATTTCGAATTTGCAAAATACCAAGACCAACTGCAAGAACAGCAAAAATAGAGAGCAGTGTAATGCCCATCTTTTGCTCTTTCGACAACCTCGGCGGACCTTGCTCCTCGGACATACAACACAGAAGTTAAAGTGAATCTATTATAGCATACAATAAGCGTACTTTGATGGGGATAAGTACTCAAAAATAAAAATACAGACAATTAAGGCGTGCCTATTTTACAATCTTTCGACCAGAGCTCTCCATCGCTCTACAGAAAGCTCTTGTGCTCTCACCTTTTCATCTATTCCTAAATCTTGAAAAATGGCTTTTAAAGCCTTCTTATCCACGACTGAACTAAGATTTTTAATAAGCATTTTTCGGCGGCTTGAAAAACCAGCTTTAACTATTCTAAAAAAATCTTTATGTTTATCTCCAATCCCCGCCTGACTATTGTTAATAGTTATCTTTAATACAGCCGAATCGACAGCTGGAGCAGGCCAAAAATCTGACCGTGGCACCTGAGTTATAATTTCAGGCTCGCCGTAATATTGAACTGACACAGAAAGCACAGACATTTCCCCAGCGGGAGCGCAGATTCTTTCTGCAACTTCTTTTTGCACCATCAATACCAAAACTTCTGGCTTATGCTCTAACTCTAGAAAAGTTCTAATAATATGAGAAGTGATTTGATATGGCAAGTTAGCAACTACCTTATAAGAAGGCAGTGTGTTTATGAATTTTTGAGCTTCCATTTCCCGAAGAACATCTCCCCAAATGATTTCTAGATTTTTATTTCTTTCTGTTTCTTCTGCCCAGTATGGCGCCAGCCTTTTTTCGATTTCAAAAGCAATTACTTTTTTTGCTTCCTCCACTAAGGCAAACGTCAACACGCCAAACCCAGGCCCAACCTCTATGACAGTGCTATCTTTTTTTATTTCTGCAGCTGCCACCATTTTTTCTATTGGCTCTGGATTTATCAAAAAATTCTGGCCATATTTTTTACTTGGTATTAGGCTATACTTTTGACACAGATGCTTTAGATAATCTTCGTTAAAAAGTTTCTCATGCATATAACTTATCGTTAAAACCTGTCTTAATAGGGAAATAAACTATCACAACTCCTCCCAACAACAAGGCCACAGCATACGGCAAAATAATATGTTGATTCACTGCCCAGGCAATAACCAGTAAAAATGGAACCTCTAATATATGTCTAACAAAATTTGCTAAAGATAACGTGGTAGCTCTATTATATGAGCTAAACTGCATATTGAACAGATGGGAGAAAAAAGGGTCGCGCAAAGAAGCTGCAGCCATTATAATAATATATAAGCCAAACATAATATATCTTTCTGGATATAAAAACCAAGTCAGAAGAAACAAAAGCAAAGCAATACATATTATAACATTTAATGAATCAATCTTAAACGCAATTGGCTTTTCAGACCATATCGCGTGGGCAAAATAATTGCCGACAAACATAGTCATATGATACACGCTCCAAAGAAAGCCAAAAATGATAATCGGTATATGCAAATTTTCAACAAACAAAACTGCAGCATATCGCCAGCAGGCCGCGGTTAAGATAAGAATAATCAATTTATTAAAAATAGCCCGTAATAAATTTTTATCATTGATTAAGATTTTATACGCATCCTTTATTATGCCTGCTTCCTGTTTTTCTACATCTATATAATGATTCGGCTCTGTGAGAGTAAAAGCATACACTAACGCTATAACTGAAGCTACTATATCAACTAATATAATCAAAGAAAACTGCCAATCTGCCAAATCTTTGGCAATTACTGCACCTAAAAAAGCAGAGAAAATTTTAAACAATCTTTCTGAAGAAAAATAGCGGGCTATTTTTTTTAAAGATTCGGAATGGTTGCCTAACTCTTTATTACTATCAAAAACAAATGCTTCATCAGTACCACTCATACAAGACTCGGTCAAGGCATAACAGATAGTGCCTACGGCAAACAACACAAACGAGTCAGCGACTAAGTAAAAAACCCAGTGTAATAATCCAAAAAATGTCGCCATAACTATTGTTCGTTTTCGACCAAACCTATCGGCCAAATAACTGGACGGTACCTCACTGGCTATAACGGCCACTGAATATACAATACCTAGGTAAAAAATATCAGCAACTGTTAGACTGCGATATACATAAAACAAAGAAATGATGGCATTTACCATCTTTACATTAAGAAGTGAATTGATAAAAAAAATTTTAAAAAAATTCTTTTCTAATCTTCTCTTTCTGCCATCAGACATAATATTTATTATTCTTTTTCCAACCCAGCAACCGTATACCTATTAGAAGCATTCCATAAAATCCATCCATCAGCCCCCGCATCATCAGATGCTTTTATCTGTGCCCGAATCTTAGTGCCATCATAAACAGCTCCTAAATTAAAAGCTTGGATCCAAGTGCGTAGTTTTGCTTTTTTATCCTGCGCTTGTTTGACACCAGCTTTCATAGCATTATAGACGACCTCGTATGGATAATTGGCTGGATTTTTATAACCACGGTAACCAGTTGGATAATGGGACGGATACACCATCGGCATGACATAGTCAAAGTACTGCACTGCATCACCAAGTCTCTGGCCAATACTCATATCATCTTCGCCTTTCTTTTCGGTAGTGAGGCCAAACAGATCAGCAGAAGTATAGACTGGTTCGTCCTTCATTTCTTCGGATACATACTTAAAAAAACCCAAGATCACTTCATAGCGTTTACTTGCCCCATTGCCATAGATAATATCGGCCAAGCGCCCGTCGGTTGGATACCGAATATAGTCAAAATTGACTTCGTCAAAACCAAGGCGACCAGCTTCTTTGGCTATAGATACCACATATGTCCAGACTTCTTTATTGGCTGGATCAACCCAAGATAAATTATTTTTATCGCGCCACAATCCTCCTTTTTTAGATTTAATAGCCCATTCTGGTTTTTTCTGCGCCAACAACGGATCCTGAAAAACACTAATACGGGCAATTGTATAGATATTATTTTCTTTTAGTTTCACGAGCAGTTTATCTAAATTTTTTATACGATTATCCTGAAGTTTTAGATTATCAACAAGATCGACCGCAGAATCATACAAAACCTGGCCGCTATAATCCTTTAGATCAATAACTACTGCATTAAGCTCAGTTGTATTTATTAACGCAATAATTTGATTTATCTTTTTTTCACTCCCCGCAGAATAAGCGGTGAGATACAGCCCTTTAACTTTTATAGGTTCTTGTTTTTGCCGCAACATAACGAATGGCTCTTCATGGACAATACTATTCTGCATCAAAATCATTGAGCCTAAAGAGTCAGTCGCTGCATTAACTACCACATATTGAGAAAAACAAATACAGAAAGCAAAAACTGAAACAGCACCGATAATTAACCAGCTCGTTAGATGACTAATTTTTTTAGAGAAAAAATTAAACATGTTGAATCTGCAATTCTCCTTGTCTTAAAACTTTAATCATATTGTTGCTTGCATCGACAATAGTTGTTGGCAATCGTTTTGGTAATACACCGCTATCCAAAATTAAATCGGGTTGATTTTTCTTATCTGCAAACATCTGCACTACATCTTCGGTGTTATAGATATCGCCGCTATTTGAAATATTGCCAGATGTGGCTACAATCGGCCGCCCCAAGCTTTCGCTTAAAAATTTTGCGGTTGGGTGAGCACTTACCCGCACCGCAACTGTACCAAACTGCGAAACAACACCTCTTGCCAATCCCGAACCTTCCATTGCAAAACCAACAATCGTAAGAGGACCTGGCCAGTAAGCTTTTGCTAATTGCTCTATTGTATTATTCCATACTAAATATTTTCGCGCCATATCAATAGACGGTACAATGATAAGCAGCGACTTACTCTCATCTCTTTCTTTTATCTTAAAAATTTCATCTACTGCTTTTTGACTTGTTGCATCACACCCCAATCCATACGAAGTTTCCGTAGGAAAAATAAGGGTTTTACCTGCAAACAACTCGGTAATAATTTCTGATAAATAACAATCTTTTAAAACTTTCATATGATAATTTATTGTTTTATCCATTTTAGGTACGCCTCACAAAGCGGCAACAACTCCCCTTCGAGCACTGACTCGGGATCTGCAGATTCGTACTCAGAACGGTAATCTTTTACCAAATGATATGGGTGGAGCACGTACGAACGAATCTGATTCCCCCATTCTGCAGATTTATATTCTCCACGCATCTCTTGTCTTTCTTTGGCTTTTTTCTCTTCTTCTAGAATATGCAGTTTTGACTGCAAAATTTTCATAGCCATATCTTTATTTTGCTGCTGCGACCGTTCATTCTGGCAAGAGACGGAAATTCCTGTTGGAATATGCACAATACGTACTGCCGAATAAGTGGTATTAACACTTTGCCCCCCGTGGCCACCAGCCATAAACGTATCTATTCTAATATCTTTAGCATCAATTTCGATTTTTATTTTTTCATCTAATTCAGGAAGGACCTCTATAAGAGCAAATGAAGTATGGCGCATTTTTTCTGCATCAAAGGGAGAGATACGAACTAATCGGTGCACGCCGTGTTCGGATTTTAAGTACCCATAGGCATATCGGCCTTTTATCTCGAGCATAACCGATTTATAACCAGCTTCTGCACCTCGCGATTCATCTACTATTTTTACTCGCCAACTCATCTTGTCACAAAAACGCAGTATCATGCGTAGCAACATTTCGGCCCAATCTTGGGCCTCTGTACCACCAGCGCCAGCATGGATACTCATGATGACATTATTTTTATCGTACGGACCATTTAATAAAACCAAAAATTCATAATCTGTAAATTCTTTTTTTAATTTTTCTGTTTGCTCCTCTATTTCTTCTGCTAATGTTTTGTCTTCGGATGCGGCCAACTCTAATAAATCACTATTTCTTTTTTCTAAACTGGAAAACGTGTCTACTTCTTTTTTTATATCTTGATAATCTTGGGAGATTGACTGAGCATTTTCAGGATTGTTCCAAAAATCTGGCGCGTTCATGCTCTCGGCCAGGCTAGACATTTTATTTTGCAAATCTGCAATATTTAAAAGTTTTTTTGTCGCTATTATTTTAGATTGCAATTCTTGTAAATCAGCCAAGGACATATATCGTACTCTTTTTAAATACTAAAATATCTTATTAATGCCTACAGAAATAAAAACAGTTACCAAAGAAGAACCGATAACCGCTGCCCAGATATATGGAAGCGACCGCTTAAATGGCACACCCATTAAAAATGCCACCATAGAGCCAGTAAAAATACCGCTCCCCGGAATAGGCGACGCAATAAAAAGAGCGAGCCCTAACATGCCATATTTTTCATACCGAGCAAAACTTTCTTGTGTATGGCGCAAACTTTTCAACCATGCTTTACCAAAAAAAGTACCTGAATTTTTATTTACCCATGTATGAAAATTATCAGCAAAATATAATAGAGCCGTAATGGGCAACAAATTCCCTGCAAGCGTAATAAGGAGCGCCTTCCAAACTGGCATATTAAAAAATATAATAGACATGGGCAGTGCCACTCGTTGCTCAAGCACTGGTGTCATAGCTACTAAAAAAGTGGCAACCTCAGGAGGAAAGCCTGCAAAAGCAGCGGCAATATTTTGAATCATAGTATATTACTTTATGTTATAAGAATAATTTTACTCTGTATCCTGTAATTTTACAAACAAAAAACGCCCGCATCAAAGGGGCGTTTTTGCATAACCTGGTTTATTTGTTTAATACATACCACCCATACCGCCGCCCATTCCTCCCATGCCTGCACCCATTGGCGGCATTGGTTCTTCCTTCTTTGGAATCTCGGTAATAACTGCTTCGGTAGTAAGGAACATTCCAGCGATAGATACCGCATTTTGCAAAGCAGTACGCGTTACTTTTGCTGGATCAATAACACCTGCTTTTACCATATCTTCGTATTCACCCGTAGCGGCATTATATCCCATATTACCAGTACTCTTTTTTACTTCTTCGGCCACTACCGCACCGTCTACACCTGCATTTAACGCTATCTGTCGCAATGGTTCTTCGAGCGCGCGACGCAAAATAGTAACTGCTACGGCTTCTTCGTTTTCTAATTTTGTATGTTCTAATGATTTGATAGCACGGATAAGAGCTACGCCGCCGCCTGGCACAATACCCTCTTCTACGGCTGCCTTGGTAGCACCAACAGCATCTTCAATTCTGTGCTTTACTTCTTTCATCTCTGTCTCTGTTGCAGCTCCTACTTTTATAACAGCTACACCGCCAGCCAACTTAGCTAAACGTTCTTGTAATTTTTCACGATCAAATTCGCTATCTGTTTTTTCTATTGCTTTTCTAATTACAGAAACTCTATCCTCTACTTCTTTTGCCAAACCCTTACCATCAACAATAGTTGTATTGTCTTTGGTAGACACAACCTTGCGAGCAGATCCCAAATCTTCCAAACCAGCATTTTCTAATTTAAGGCCTACTTCTTCGGTAATTACTTTACCGCCAGTTAAAATTGCAATGTCTTGCAACATTTCCTTGCGTCTATCACCAAAACCAGGAGCTTTGACGGCAAGCACGTTAAAGGTGCCACGTAATTTATTAAGCACAAATGTAGTAAGCGCTTCACCTTCTACATCTTCGGCAATAATAACCAACTCTTTTTTACCACTCTGCGCTACTTTTTCTAGTAACGGCAACACATCGTGGATAGAGGTAATTTTTTTATCAGTAATTAAAATATACGGATCATTGTATTCGGCTTCCATGCGCTCGGAGTTTGTTACCATATACCCAGAAACATACCCTTTATCAAAACGCATACCTTTTACCGTTTCAATTGTCATACCAAACGATTGTGATTCTTCTACCGTAATCACACCATCTTTCCCAACTTCTTTCATTGCTTCGGCAATCTTAGTACCGATCTCCTTGTCATTAGCAGAAATAGAAGCAACATCAGCAATCTCGCTCTGTTCTACAGGACGAGAAATTTTATCTTTTAATTCTTTTACTACTAGATTTAAACATTTATCTAACCCTCTTTTGAGTGCCACTGGATTAGCACCAGCAGTTACATTTTTCATTCCTTCTTTAATAATTGCTTGAGCAAGCACTGTAGCAGTAGTGGTTCCATCACCAACATCTTCGTTGGTTTTACTTGCCACTTCTTTTACAAGCTCCACACCTGCATTCTCAAACTTATCTTCGAGCTCAACTTCTTTTGCTACACTCACACCATCTTTAGTAATAGTTGGCGCGCCAAAACCTTTATCCAAAACTACATTACGTCCCTTTGGACCTAGTGTAACCTTTACCACATTAGCCAAAGCATTTACACCACGCATCAGCGCCTGTCTAGCCTCTTCACTATAAATAATTTGTTTTGCCATATTTAAGTATTAATTTAAAAATTAGTGTCGCTACTTGAACCTTATTCTATAATCGCCAAAATATCTTCCTGCGAAACAATTTTATATTCTACTTTTTCTATTTCCACCTTTTCTCCTCCCCAATTTTTTAATAAAACTTTATCTCCTATTTTCACTTCCATAGCACCGCGTTCTCCATTTTTTAAAACCTTACCGGGACCAACAGCTACCACTTCTGCCTCTGCCTTTTTTTCATCTTTATCTGGTAACACCAAACCGAAAGAAGTAACTTCGTCGGCTTTAATTTGCTTAACTAAAACATTGTCTCCTAATGGCTTTATACGCATATATTTTAATTAATTAAAAATTAAACTCGTATTATCACTCGTATTTATTGAGTGATAATTCGTAAAGCCATTCTACTATAAAACAAAAATCTGTCAAGAGTTTTTTGCAGAGGCTATTCCGAGCAGTACCCACCAAAATACAATACCCGTAAAAAGGCTGGCAAGCCAATGATCAAACAGTCCTGCCATACAAAGAACTACCAAAACTGGCAGGTACAGAAGGTTATTTTTTACAGCTATTTTCAGTATAGTAAAAACAAATAGTAATATACATAAAAACCCGAGCAATCCCATTTCTACAATTGCAAGTAAATAAATATTATGAATTGGTTGATATTGCCAAGAAGCTCTATGAGGGAATTTTTCATGCAAGGCAACTGTGTACGCACCTGGACCAACTCCTATAATTGGATTTGCTTTAATAAAAGATATTGATCCCTCATATTGGTCTTTTCTTTCGGCGACCGATGTTGATTCCAAACGATTATGCACATTAAACCGAGCGCTAAAAACTGGATAAAAAATTAGTACCCAAAAAATAATCACAGCCAAAGAAAATGCTAATTGTTTTACAATGTCGCGCAAAGAATCTCTGTGTTTAAAAAATAAAATAACCACCAAAGAAAAAATTCCTGCCAGAGCAGCCAACCAGGCGCTGCGAGAAAAAGAAAGGAGCAATCCAGACAGCACTACAACCTGACCGACACTTATTAAAATCTTACCTTGAGCAGATTGCGCGTATAGATATAAGATTATTCCTAATACAAATAAAACTGCCATATAAATACCAAGAGAATTTGGAGATCCAAAACTACCATAGGCCCGAAGCCATCGCTCATCACCAAACTCAATAACACTCGGACCCAAATTATATGACTCCTGCGCAGCCATACCAAGCCATTTATTCGCAGGTACGTGTTGGGTTAAAAACTGAGATACAGCCAGCACACCCTGCACCACTGCGCCCAACCAAAGAGCAAAAGTACACATACGATTATCCCCTTCTTTTATAAGCACAACTGAAAGAACAATCGCTTCGAGGATATGAAAAATATAATAATAAGAAAGATTAAAATTAATACTTAAACTAGTTGCAATAATAAGTCCAGCTACAAATAATAAAAAACTCAAAGAAAATGAGTTTCTTTTTTTTAAAACAGCAGACCACACTTCTTTTTTTAAAAAATTACATACAAAAAATATTAGTACGATAATCCACAATAAAATCTCTGTCCCATATATACTATAGGTACCATACTCCCAATATCCCTGATTTAATTCGCCATAGTGCCAAATATACCTCGTTTGCCAAGGCAGCACAAACAAAAAAATCATTAACAGATAATCTTGAATTTTTTTTAAGGTCATATGCTCTTAGTTAATTTTACGCTGCCACAAAGCTCTATACTCAAGCCGAGTATCCTTCTCATGAAATTTCAATACTGAATCTGAAATAACAACATTTGTGCCCCCTTTTCTGTCTATAGAGTTCCCTGAAAACTTCATTTTTGATAGCTGTATTTTTTTTGCTTCGGTATTAACGAGCGTGCCGTAGTTACCTTGCCACATCTTTTCCCACATAGTTTTCCAAGCTGCTCCCCACACAGTCTCTGCTACATGGAAAATATAAGACGACGTGTTGAAAAAATTAATATGGGGTATATATTTTTCCACCCAACTATTGGCTTGCAAAAATCTGGCATGATACTGTTGTGGATCAAAAATTGGCACCATTTGGTTGAGCCAAAAAATAAAATGAATATCATCGTCCACTGCTCGCAAACCAGATAGATCTAAATTGTCTTCTGTTATATAAAAACTCAAACAAATTTTATCTTTAATACTTGTTTTTGTTCTCCGAAGTCCAAAAATTTGCAAAATAAAAGTAATAAGTAACCGAGTAATCCAAATTCTATTTGAAGCAGCAATAATAAAAAAATCTATATCACTATCCTTTTCTGCCTGCTCCGACGCAACGGTATTACATACAAAAACTGCTTTCAGAAAAGGCACAGATCGAATGAGTCTTGCTGCCCGACAAGCAATCTTTAATTTTTTCTCAGATATAACCAAGCTACGCTGTCTTTTTTCTATAATCTCTTTTCTACCAGATAAGAAAAAATAGCCACCAGCACTTTCAAAGCCAGAAGTGGTAGAACTAGATTTTTGCAAATAGACAAGGAACGCTTCATAGCTTATAGAGGGCGGCTGCCACAAAAAAACAAAAAGTTCCTCTTTGGTAAGAGGAAAATTTGCTAAATCAAAATACGTAAGTGTTTGCAGTATAGAGCGACGTAAGAGTTCTTCATTCATAACACTACTCTTCAGAAACAATGGTAGGGGCAGTTTTTTTTGCTTTAACCACTGCATCATCAACTATCATTCTGTCATTTGTTATTTTTTGAACTTGTGCCGATTGAATCAAAAAATTTTGCAGGCTTATAAAGTTTGGTCTGACCAGATATCGCAATACAAAATGATTTTCTATGTCTAATTCAAAATCAAAAATCTTTCCCAGTTTTGCGCCTGATTCAGTATATACTGGCAAATCTAATAATTTGCGGAGATTAATAATCATAGTACCGTTAGATATAATCTACAAATTACACCTTGAAGAGAGCAGGCCTAAATACTATTTAACTATTTGACCTTCTATAACACCACCTTTTTGAGCGTCATGATTTTTGAAAAGCCAAATTTGCTGTAAGGCCATCAGCAATGTACCGAAGAACCAGTACAAAGTAAGACCAGCAGGTAAATTCAAACCGATAAGCACAGTCATAACAGGCATAAAATAAAGCATCTGCTTGTTCATCATCGACATCATAGCTTCATCTTTTGAGCCTTCACCAGCCTGAAGCGGAGGATTTTTTCTACTTAATGTTTTTGCTTGGAAATATTGAGCCAACCCTGCCAACACAGCTAATACATAATTTGGTTTGGCCATGTTAAAGAAGTGCAACGAAATTTGATTAATGCTACCTGGATTAGCCACAAATGAGTAGAGTGAATCTGCTAAATTTTTGGAATGGAGACCGTCTTGCAAAACTTTATACAAAGCAATTAAAATTGGCAATTGGATAAGTACTGGCAAACAAGAAGCGAGCGGATTAACTTTGTTGTTTTTATACATTTCCATTATAGCCTGAGTTTGTTTTTGTTTGTCATCAGGATACTGCAATTTTATAGCTGCCATTTTTGGCTGCAAATCTTGCAATGAACGCTGTGATTTTATGGACGCGCTCGTAAGTGGATACAATACAAGCCGCACCAAAATAGTTATGGCCAAAATTACCAAACCAACATCATGGCCAGGGAGGACATTATATAAGAATACAAAGACATTAAATATTGGTTGATAGAGAACGACATGAAAAAGAGAAAGCATAAATTATGTTTAACTCTACCCAACTAATGAATAGAGATTGAGAAATAAATTAAGATGCCGCTTCTTCGGTTTTTTCTTCTTCAGCAACTTCAGCCGGTTCTGCCTTTACCTCTTCACTGGAAACTTCTTGTTTTCCGCCTTCTTCAACTACATCAATTCTCCAGCCACTCAAATCGGCAGCCAAACGAACATTTTGTCCGTTGCGACCAATGGCCAAAGAAAATTGATCTGGAGCCACGCTTACTTCAGCGATTTTTTCGCTTTCACTTAATTTTACATTTAAAATTTTAGCAGGAGCAAGAGCGTGGGCAATATATTCTTTAGCATCTTCACTGTACTGAATAACATCTATCTTTTCTCCACCAAGCTCTTCGATGATAGTATTGATACGACTACCTCTTTGACCAATACAAGACCCAATTGGATCTATAGATTTATCCGAGGTAAATACTGATACTTTGGAACGGAAACCAGCTTCTCGCGCGATACCTTTAATTTCAATGAGGCCATCGTTAATTTCTGGAATTTCTTGTTTAAAAATTTCTCGAACCATAGCAACGTCACTGCGAGATAACAGCACTTCCAAACCACGAGCACTCATTTGCACTGATAACAGTAAAAATTTCATACGAGCTCCTGGACGATAATGATCTCGAGGATTTTGCTGTTCAGAAAGCAATACACCAGTAACTTTGCCAAAATCTACCAATACTTTGCGAGCCTCCGCGCGCTGGATAGTCCCCATAATTAATTGGCCTTCCTGGCCTTTGAAATCAGTAAACATAATACCTCGTTCTGCTTCACGGATTTTTTGGATAATAACCTGTTTAGCAGTTTGCGCAGCCATACGACCAAAATCATGGCCAATTTCCAAAGGAATTTCCATAACTTCTCCTAATTTTACTTTTTTATCTATTTCTTTTGCCGCACTAATCATGAGCTCTGTTTTTGGATTAAAACGAGGCAGATCAGCAGTTTCTTCTTCGGTTAGCTCTCTTTTTTCTTCCTTTGCTGTTTCTCGTCTTTTAGTAAGCTCTTCTTGAGCAGCCAAAAGAACATCTTCGGCAATATCTTCTACTACTGTTTTTACATCCCACGCTTTCATATCACCAGTCTCGGGATTAAACTTTACTTTAATATTTTGTTGTTTATTACCAAAATCTTTACGATACGCAGCAGCGAGGGCAAATTCAATTGCTTCCATTACAGATTCGTAAGAAAGATTTTTTTCATCGCACAACACCTGGATAGCTTTTGTAATGTCTGACATACTCAAATATTTAGTTAAAATATAGTTAATTAATGATAGCACAAAAATTGCTAACAAAAAAGAGCATTTCTTTATGAAATACTCTTCTTTAATGCATCTATACTACCATTTCTACCTTCACATGTCAATACCGAATGATATCTCCTAACATATCGGTTCGTAATATTTCCATCTGGGCCCTCTCGAGCTTGCGCATAACCCGTAAAGAAGGGTGTCCATATGTATTTTTACCTACAGAAATAATAGCCTCTTTAGACTGTACTGCTTTCAAAAAATCATCGCCCGAAGAAGTATCGCTGCCATGATGGCCTACTTTTAACGTATGAGCCTCGAGCGCTGGACAAGAAAAAGTGGAGGTACTGAGACAATACTTATTAAGCAAGGCAGCTTCAAGCGGCATTTCCATATCAGCGGTAAATAGAAAACTACTATCTCCATTTTTTAACCTAAAAACTATTGAGCGATTATTACTATCATCGGCAGGAACCTTGAGATCTAATGATGGATCGGGAGATAAAAACTCTAGGGTAGAACTAGCAACTACCCAAACTTCTGGCCTGTCTATTATTTTTATAACAGCCCCCTCATTTTTCATAGCCCGATCCCATTCTTGCCAATAGGGGTCATACTCTTTTGCATTCCCATTGGTAATAATTTCTTTTACCGTATAATTTTTTAAGACATCTACACAACCACCGTAATGATCTAGATCTGGGTGAGTAGCTAACACATAATCTATTGTACGATCATAAAAAGGAAGAACCGTTCCCAACCTCGCTAAAATTTTTCTATCTTTTCCACAATCTACCAACATTTTTTTACCATTACCAAACTCAATAAGGGTAGCGTCCCCTTGCCCAATATCCAAAAAAGTTACCCTAAATTGACGTGTCTGGCTTTTTGTAATTACAAAATATAAAAGCAAGCCAAGTGATGCCACGAGCGCAATTCCTGCTACTAAAAGAATCTTTCTATGTTTAGGCATTGGCTCGAAAATCAAAATTATATTTTATATATGGCAAGAAAGCGTACTAACCAAAGATGGTACGCGTAATAAATCCTGCAAAATCCTTGCCGAGGAATATAAAAAGTGCACAAAAAATCCCTTCACCCAGCACCACACCAATCAGAAATTTTTTATAATTAATACGAAGTGTTCCGCAGACATAACACATGGCATCTGTGGCCAAAAATGGTACAAAACTCCAAATAGTAATAATTGGCAATTCGTATTTTTTAAGAATATTTGTTAATTGCTCAATAGCTTTGGGATAGGTATGTTTAAAATAATTTCCTAGACTCAAGTATTCAGAAAAAAAGTAAATACAAGTGGCCGAAACTCCAACACCAACAATAGTCAGCGCATATACCAGTGGGGTTGGCAAAAACAACAAACCAAGAATCATGGTATAAGTAACTGGAATAAAGGTGAAACCTCGCAAACAATTAATAACCAAATAGCCGGCGCAAAGCCAAAACAAAGGTAGGTGGCGAATCTTAATAATCTGCGCCATCATGAGATCGCTCTGGAAAAAATATAAATACAAGACACTGGCTATAAATAATAGCCAGATCAGAATAACCTTATTTTTTGTACTATGTTTTAATAATTTCATGTAGTTATTTTTTTACAACGAGTATCTGATTAACCCATACACTGTTTTCTTTTACAAAAATTTCTTCTTCAATGTGAAACGCAAGTGATTCTAAGATTTCTCTTATTTTTTCTGGCCGATGATAGAATGATTCGATAATAATTGGGTCTGCTTTGGTTTTTACCAGTGGCGGATCTTTTTGATTAATGTTAGTAACAACAAACATACCGCCATCTTTTAAGACTCTGTAGACCTCATCAAAAAACCTCGTCGGGTCCTTAAGGTGCACAATTAAAAAAGCTGCCGCTATAATATCAAAAGTATCCTGATCAAAAGATAAACGCTCGGCATCCCCCACTACAGTTTGAATCTTACTATTTTTCTTTTGTACCAATTCTAGCATCTTGGGCGATATATCAAGCGCCGTTACCTGAGCGCCCTTATTTGCCAAAAACAAAGACAACCGCCCTGTACCAGCTCCAATATCTAATACTTTTTTACCAGTCAATTCACCCAACAAAGGAATAACCTTTCCTTGCTCAAAACTATTCAGATATTTTTCTTTCTCATCATAAAACTGAGCCGCTTGATTGTAGCCTTCTTCAGAAGAGAGTACTTTTATCTTTTTAGACATATATATTAGTTTTTTTACTATTTCTTACTACGACCAGCACCATGAGCAGATAGAGCACTGCCATAACCCACCCCGAAATACGCATATCAAATGCAGACCAGCTCTGACGACCAAACCAATTCACTACCATTATAACATACCGAGTACCAACCCAAGCGAACCATGCAACTATTTGACCTATAGGAAAAAATAGAGCGCTTAAGATAAGAGCTATAAAACCAAATAGCATTAAAAATGGCATGATCCACAAGATAAGGATATTTACGAACGGTGCCGAAACTGAAAATCGCCCAAATTGGTATAAGATAAGTGGTAGCGTAGCAACAATAGCTGACATGGTGGTAAGAAACACTTCAACTATACCTACCATAAATGAATTATTAATTTTAATTTTCTTATCAAATAATTTTTGCAACATGGGTGAAATATACACTAATCCAATAGTGGCTAAAAAAGATAACTGAAATCCTGCATCCCAAATTAATAAATATGGATTAAATAAAAGCATAACTACCGCTGCATATATAAGCACTCGGTCTATAGCCGACAGCCTGCCAATATGTTGGGAGACAAGTACAAGCAGAGCCATTACACCAGCCCGCAACACCGAAGCGCTAGCACCAGTAAAAAGGACAAAAACAATAATAAGAAATACTAGCAACCAAAATGATTGACGCCGAAAAAATCCTAAGTAAATCAAAATTGAATGTAAGGCAACAATAATGATAGTTACGTTATATCCCGAAACTGCCACAATATGGCTCACACCTGTGCGACTAAAATTATCTGCCAAATCATCGGGTAAGCCACTACGACTGCCGTATAAAATACCTGCCAACAAACTATTATCTGGCTCGGGCCACAGTCGCGACATCTGAGACTGAATTTTATTTTTAAATTGTAGTATTATACTCATCAAAAAATTTCCTTTATTTTCTCCTAAGGATTTTATTTTTGGATTGCCACAAATAGACCATACATCTTGCTTGGCTAAATATTTTACATAATTAAACCTACTGTCTTCAAAATTTTTTGGTGCTTGTAAAGAACAGTCGATTTGCAAAAACTCTCCATACGCATATTGCGGATAGAACCTTGTTTTCAACATAATATTTCCAGATACTGCCTGCCAATTATTATTAATTTTTAATTGATTGACTTGAACAATATACTGCACGTCCCCTATTCCCATATCAGGCTCTTTTGCAACAAAACCTTGCACTAACAACTTTTCTCCATTATAAAAATGGATTTGCTTTGGACTAGTCTCTGGAATAGTTATTAAAAAACGACAACCACCTAAAACAAAAACTAATATACAGAGACTAAAAAATCTAATCCATTGTTTAGACCAACAGATAATAATTAAAAAAAGTAAAAGAAAGGCAAAACCATAAAGATATAAAAGGGCTCTACTATTATTTAAAAAAGAGAAGCCGCTGGCACCCAGAATAAAACAAAAACAAAATGTGAGAAACATTTTGTTTTTTGATTTAATAAAATCATGTCGCGTAATTGTCCATTGAAGCACGGTGCTTTTAATCTTACCCATCCCCTCCTTTATCATACGCTATACTTCAATGCTTTTTCCATCTTCAATAACTTCCCAGTTAATACCTTCTTGAGACAAAAATGTTTCTGGCATTTTATGAAATCCTGTTGTTATTTTTAACATTCCATCATGAATCGGAAAAGCAATTTTTGGCTTTACCGCCTTAGCATAATCAATCACTTCACTAACCTTACTCCATGGCGCACATACTGGTAACGCTAATATCTCTATAGGTTTTAATGGAACATATAATGAATCCCCTGGATGAAATAACTTACCGCCAATAAGAAAACCGGTATTATCTAGATGTTGCAAAACAGGATAAATAATAGCATGGTCTTTTCCAAAAGCCTCTACACTAACTCCACCCACAACAACAGTTTGCCCATTTTCTAATAGTCTGAATGGCAACTTTGCTTCTTCTAATTTCTTTCCCACTCCTTGATTGGTATAGATAACTACTTGAGAATTATATGATAAATTTTTTTGCAACCATTCAATATTTAAATGATCTAGATGCTCATGCGTAATAAGAATGGCATCTAAAGTTTTTACATCGGACGGGATAGTTGACCATATCCCGGGATCAATAAGAATTCGAGCACTAGCTTCTTCTACCAACAAACAAGAGTGTCCGAACTTGGTAATACGCATACTAAACTACTATACTAATTAATTTTCCTTTCACGTAAATAATTTTCTTTGGCTCTTTGCCTTCTAGCCATTTCTGAATTTTCTCGCTTGATAAGACTGCTTTTTTAGCATCTTCTTCGGAAATTTCGGCAGGCATTGTTATGGTATCGCGTAATTTGCCATTTACTTGTACTGCCAAAGTGATTTCGTTTTCTATGGTTAGTTTTTCATCATATTCTGGCCAAGATTCTAGGGCAATACTTTTTTTATGACCGAGCTGACTCCATATTTCTTCGCACATGTGCGGAGCAAACGGAGACAGCGCTTTAACAAACAGAGCGTAGTGTGCAGCAAGTATTTTTTCTTGCTTGGACATTTCATTTGCAAGCTCCATCATTTTGGCTATAGCTGTATTAAACCGCATTGTTTCTATATCTTCGGTTACTTTTTTAATTGTTTGATGTAATTGTGTTTCCAGTTTAGCATCAACAACATGAGATTTAGATAAAGCGCCCGCTACAATTTTTTCTTGTAACGCCCAAACTTTATCCAAAAACCGACGCACACCAACAAGCCCATTTGTATCCCACTCTACGGCCTGGTCGAATGGACCCATAAACATGATATACGTACGCAGCGTATCCGCACCAAATTGATCTACCATCTCATCTGGATTGATAACATTACCACGAGACTTACTCATCTTTTCTCCACCTTTAGCCAGAATCATGCCATGTGAAGTGCGTTTTTTATACGGCTCACCGGTTGGCACCAACCCAATATCGTATAAAAATTGATTCCAAAAACGAGAATACAACAAATGCAAAACCGTATGTTCCATACCGCCATTATACCAATCTACTGGCTGCCAATATGCAAGCAAATCTTGATTCCAAAATTTATCGCCCTTAAGGTTCAACATTTTTTCGCCACCGAGTGCATATGCCAAGAAATACCAACTAGAACCTGCCCAATTTGGCATAGTATCTGTTTCGCGCTTGGCAGGATTGCCACACTGCGGACATTTGGTATGTACCCATTTAGTAATAGCCGCGAGCGGAGATTCGCCCGTATCAGTCGGCTGATATTTTTCTACTTTTGGAAGTTTGAGTGGTAATTCACTTTCTGGCAATGGCACCCAACCAGTGTTTTTACTGTGTAAAAATTCTTCTAAAAGTTCTGGGATTTTTTTGTCCGTAAAATGCCTAAAGCCATTCCATTTTTTAAATACCCAAGTACTTGGGACAGTACCACGCATACTACCAGGTAGCATATGATCATCGGCAGAAATAATAACAGTCTTATTGAGTGCATGCTTTTCAACCTGTTTCCAATCAAACGATACATTCCAAAACTTTTTTAATGCTTCAACATCAACACCACTATGTTTTTGCGCAAACTCTTTCCAATCACGCGATTCAATTTCACCGATAGCTGAGGCAACCAAATATACATGGCCAATTTTCTTTTTACTTTTTTCGAGTAAATGCAACGCCGCCTTGCTGCCTAGGCTATGACCAACCAGCACGTCATTTTCTCCAAGTGTATCAAAATATGGTTGCAACGCAGCAAGCCATTTATTAAGGTCTGGATGATTACTATCTGGTAACGTTGGTACCATTACTTCAAATCCTTGTTTTTCTAATTCTGTTTTCATCCATGGCAGCCAATTACTATCTCCACTTGCTTCAAAGCCATGTATTAATAATACTTTTTGTTTTTGGTTTTTACAATGTTCACAAAAAACAAGCGGGATTGGTTCACCCCAATAGCGCTGACGAGAAAATACCCAGTCACGTAATTTATAATTAATCTGTTTTTTACCTATGTTATTTTTTTCTACAAATTCTAAAACCTTTTGTTTTGCCGCACTTGTTGTTAAGCCATTTAAAAAATCAGAATGCACTGATACGCCTTCACCAGCATAGAGCTCTTGTGTAAATAAACGGTGCACATCTTGAGGCACTTTTAAAATCTGTTCGTCTGGTAATAACTCTTTTAATAAATCATACCCGCAATAACCCCATGCACAGCCAATTATTTTTTTACGATCCATGCAATTTTCTAATTCATAGACATCCGCTTTGGAGTCGGTAAAATAATAGACATCTTGCATAGAAATCCCCCACTCTTTACAAACTTGTTCTATTTTTTCTTCTTTAGAGTGATGATCTTCGTATGTTAAAACATGGGTTGGATTAAGACCAGTTTCTTGTATTCTATTTTTAATGTACAAACTAGATCCAGCAGAAATAATTGCGATCTTGGTATTAGGAATACGCTGCAACTCTTTATTAAAATCAGAAAATAAAGGATAGTTAATTTTTGCCATTGCCTCGCCAAACCGACGGGTCCAATCAAGCTTTGCTGCCACCTCTGCTTCGGTTAGGCTATGCCCTTTAACATGGTTCGGTTTATTGCTAAAGTATTTTGTCATGGACTCAATTACTTCTTCTCTACTCTTATCACCATCCATGGTCATTTGCGATGCAACACACGCCTCAAACGTATCACCAATCACCCCATCAAAATCAAAAATCAAATATTTAGTTTTTTCGTTTGCTCCACTATTTGTCTGTACCACTTGCTTAATCGGCAGACCAAACTTCTTAGCAAAATCAAAATCACGTTCATCGTGAGCTGGCACGCCCATAATGGCGCCAGTACCAACACCGCCCATAACATAATTAGTTACCCACACTGGTACTTCTTCTTTGGAAACTGGATTAACGGCCATAATGCCAGCATATATACCAGTTTTCTCTTGCTCTTCACGCGTAGTTGTTGCCGCGCGATTTTTTAATTCCTGGTCAATATATGTTGTTACTTCGTTACTAGCAGCCCAACCAACATCTAGCCAACTCTTGGCCAATTCTGGAGAGATAGCCAAAAATGTTACACCAAAAATAGTATCTGGTCGTGTAGTAAATACAGTTACCGAATGTGCACCTTCTGGTTGAGATAGCACGCGTAATGGAAATATTACTTCTACACCTTCGCTTTTACCAATCCAATTTTCTTGACTGGTACGAGCGCGCTCAATATAATCTACTTCTTTTAAGCCTTCTAATAATTTATCCGCATATTTGGTAATAGCAAGCATCCATTGTTCTTTATTTCTTTTTTCTACCACCGTACCACAACGCTCACAACAACCACCAACCACTTCTTCGTTGGCCAATCCGATCTTATCTTTTGGGCACCAATTAATTGGCTGATTCTTTTTATATGCCAGTCCATGTTTATAGAATTGTAAAAATAACCATTGGGTCCATTTGTAATACTGCGGATCGGTGGTATCTACTTGTCTGGACCAATCAAAACCAAACCCAAGCATTTTGAGCTGGCGAGTAAAATTAGCAATATTTTTTTTGGTTACCTCGGCCGGTGGCTTACCGGTTTTAATAGCAAAATTTTCGGTAGGCAGCCCAAACGCATCAAATCCAATCGGAAATAATACATTTTTTCCTTCCATTCTTTTTTTGCGCGTAATAACATCCATGGCCGTAAACGGACGCGGATGACCAACATGCAACCCTTCACCACTTGGGTACGGAAACTCAATAAGACCATAAAACTTTTCTTTTGTTTTACTTTCTGTAACTTCAAATGTTTTTTCTTTTGCCCAATATTTTTGCCATTTTGGCTCTATTTTTTTCGGGTCGTATTTTTTCATATTCTTAACTTTACTTATACAAAAACATAGAAACCTATTTTCTTAGTTTACCTAAGAAAAAATAAATAATCAACCCTGCATATTCTAACTTTTCAACAAAGAAAACAGGCCTGCCGCCTGTTTTCTTTGTTGAAATTTTATTTAATTAAACTGTAACTGGCAAATCTGCAGTTTTACTGGTTTCAAAAGTTTTATTAATACTTATGGCTACTACTATAAACGCTTTTTCAAAAGAATGTTTAGCTAGCATATCTTTAATACCTTGAATTGATTCTGGGCTATCTGCAAATTCTTGCTCTAATTGTTTCCATAACTTAGATTTAAAATCTAATAACTCTTGAGTAAAATTTCTTACTGCCTGCTCTCTCATTATTTTACGATCTTCTAAAGATCCTGCATAATATTCATCCCCACGCACAGCCAACATACTATTAACATAACGCTCCATTATTTGAACAGGCAGACGATCGACTATAATATCCCCCTTTAATTTACTTGAAATTCTAGCACTTCCCAATTCAGGAGTAACGAGTACACGCGAATCTGCACTAATATAAAAAACTGCCCGATTATTCGCAATAACATCTTGTGTAGGAAGCCTATCTTTAATAAAAGAATAAAAACGAACATGAGGTGACGCTTTTAACCCTGCCTCAAAATCAAATCCTTTTTCACCTCTTTTGACTCCTGAATCTAGAATTGGCTGTAACGAAGGTTCGGGAGAAATATTCGGCTCTTGATCTACCTCAGTTGGTGCAGATGGCTCTACATGTCCATTATCTTCTTCTACTGTTTCTGATTCAGAAATTCCAGAATCATCTAACAACTGAGATGATAAAAATCCGGGTTCTTCTTGAAAACTTTTTTTATCACCGTTATATATTGAAGCAAAATATCTAATTTTATCTGTCTTTTCCCTATCCTCCGACATCAAAGTTCCAGATGCACCCACAGATAAATACCACAGCTTTTCTATATCAGGCTTTTTTAACAACACTTCTTGATCACTAAGCTCTTTCATTGCGCCCTGCAAAGAGTTATGAATAAGATAGTAGTCAGCCAAAGAAGTTACTAACAATTCTGGGCGAGGATCCATATCAATCTGAGCAGATACTTTTTCGGATGAAATATAATAACCCCAAATTCCTACCAGATTATTATACAGCTCTTCATTACGACTACTATCAACTAACAATTTTACCTGCGCGTCAACTATTTGTTTTTTTAAATCTGCATCAATTGATTTTGCCAATAAATTCATTGAATAATCAAATGCCTGTATCGCCGCTATTCCAGGTAATTTATACTCAGAGCCATGGCCTTGATTTACCATAAACAAATCACTCTCCCACAAGGAGAGCAACTTTTTTGCTTGATCATTTGGATTAACTAAACCTTCTATGGTAGAAAAATCTTCTTTGAAGAGTTTATAATTCGCAGCAGAATAGTCGCTCACAAAAGAGAATACTTCATCTTTATTTCTGCGTAATTCTTCTAACGCTATTCCCGCGAATCTTTCAGCCGACATAATAAAAAATTAATTTTATATGCTTATAATTGTTTATCTATCATTGCCTGTAATTTTTCTTTTTGCACACCGCCAACTACCTGGTCTACAGGCTGACCATCTTTAAAGACTAAGAAAGAAGGAATACTCATAATGTTATACTTAGCAGAAATTTCTGGATTCTCGTCTACATTGCATTTGCCAATTTTAATATTTTTACCTTCGTATGCCTTGGCCATTTCTTCTACAATCGGACCCATAATTTGACATGGACCACACCATGGAGCCCAAAAATCAACAAAAACTGGAGTAGTTGATTTGAGAACTTCGGCATCAAAATTTGCTTCTGTAAATATATGTTCCATATAGTTTGTAAATTAATTTTTATTCAAGGATTAATTTCTTTTCTTTTTCTTCTTCTTTGTAGGCTTCGAGGACGTCGCCTATTTCTAATTTTACTTTACCATCATATTGCAAACCGCCTTCGTTACCTTCTGGCAACTCGTTAACTGTCTGCTTGCCCGATTGTAATTGAAAAATTTTACCCATGCCGATTATTTCGCCATCTCGTTTTACCCGTACGCGGGCATCTTTTTTGAGTTTTCCCGAGATAACACGGCCGCCGACAATCATACTATTTTTAGCAGTTCTAAAGATTGCTGCCACTTTGAGACTACCCAATTCGATAATAATTTTTTCTGGATTGAGTAATTTTTTAAGCTCTACTTTTACAAAATCAATGAGATCGTATATTACACTAAATTGTAAAAATTGTATATTTTTATCTTGAATCATGTTTTTGGCAAGCGGTACTGGCACCACATTAAACCCGCAGATAATACCATGACTTGTTTCGGCTTTGGAGACATCATCGGCCATAACATTGCCCAAACCTTTACCAACGATACGAACTCCTACTTCTTCGTTTTTAATCTTATCAAGCGAACCAATAATCGCTTCGAGCGAACCGAGCGTATCGGCTTTGACTATTAAATTTAATACTTTTTTCTTTTCTTCATCTTCTGGATCTGCCATTAGGGACACTGTTTTCTTTTCAGCTCCAGATTGAATATTTCTTTTTTCTTTTATATTAATAATATTGGCGCTACTTGCACTACCAACATCCAAAATATCTCCTACTTGCGGAGCAACTTTAAAACCAAGAATTCGTACAGGGCAACTTGGACCAGCTTGCACCAAATTTTCTCCTTTGTAATCTTTCATGGCGCGCACCTTGCCATATATTTCTCCATTAACTACAAGCGGATCATTTAATCGCAATGTTCCAGTCTGGACTAATAAAGTAGCTACTGGACCTTCTCCTTTATCTACATGGGCTTCGATTACCGTACCTGCGGCAGCACGATCTGGATTGGCTTTGATATTTTCGGCATTTACATCTGCAACAAGTAATAATACATCGAGTAATTTATCGATATTTAAATTTTGTTTAGCAGAAATTTCTACCACTGGCACCTCACCACCCCACTCTTCAGCCAAAATATCGTGTTGAGATAAATCGGCGCGCACTCTTTTTGGATCAGCGCCTTCTTTATCCATTTTGTTGATTGCCACCACAACTGGCAACTTGGCAGCTTTGATAATTTTGATCGCTTCGATTGTTTGCGGCTTAACACTATCGTCGGCAGCTACTACCAGCACGGCAATATCGGCAACTTTGGCACCACGACCTCGCATTACGGAAAACGCTTCGTGACCAGGAGTATCGATAAATGTAAGTGGAGATTTTTCTTTGGTTTTTGGATTGTTCCATATTACCTGGTACGCACCAATATGCTGTGTAATACCACCGGCTTCTTGCGCCATAACATTGGCACTGCGAATAGAGTCGAGTAATTTGGTTTTTCCATGATCAACGTGACCCATCACCACAATAACTGGAGCTCTAGCCACACCTGCATCGGTAGTTAAAATATTTTGTAGATTTTCAACATGAGAGGTTTCTTCGGCTTTGGTTTCAACAGAACCTTCGGCTACAGTAAAACCAAGATCTTGCGCTACAAGCGCAGCTGTATCGTGGTCTACATTTTCATTTTGGGTAGCCAAAATACCGTTCTTCATGAATTCCATTATCAACCGAGTAAGCGGCACCTGTAACAAATCAGCAAGCTCTTTTACGGTAAGCTTGTCACCAATTGTAACGGTAATACCACTACTCTTGCGGGCTTCTTTTTCTAATTCTTTTTGTTTTTCTTTTTCTTTTATTTCTCTATCTTCCAAAACAAACTTGATACGTTTCCATTGGCGCTGAATTTGCTGGGCGACTCTGTCGTCTACTTTTACCGCTCTGGCTCCAATATCAAAACCAAACTCTGGCAAAATCTGCAAAAGTTTTTGAGGATGAATTTTTAATTGTCTGGCTAGTTCGGTAACATTCATGTAAATAATTTATAACGAATACATCATATTATATAGGAGAAAATATTAAAAGTCAATTACGGCATCTTGTTCTTTTTTCCAAACTCTTGCATACTATTGCTATATGGATTTCTTACTCATCAACAAACCCGAAGGCTGGACCAGTTTCGATGTAGTGGCGTTTGTGCGCAAGTACGCCAAACAAACAGCCACCCAAACTGACCCAAAACAAAAACGAATTAAAGTCGGACACGCTGGCACGCTCGACCCATTTGCCACCGGTCTTTTAATTGTCGGGGTTGGCCGAGATGCCACCAAAAGACTGGACGAATTTAAACAATTACCAAAAACCTATATTGCCACCATAAAACTCGGAGAAACAAGTGATACCTACGACAAAACTGGTACTATTACTGCAAATAGCAATCAAACACCTGTACCAGAAAATCAGATTATAGAAACACTTAAAACCTTTATCGGCAAACAACTCCAGGTTCCACCCATGTTCTCGGCTAAAAAAATAAACGGCCAACGCCTATATACTTTGGCCAGAAAAGGCGTAGAAGTAGAACGCCAACCAAACGAAATAGAAATATATGAAATTAAATTGCTGGAATATGCTTGGCCGATACTAAAAATAGAGGTGCGGTGCGCAGCAGGCACATATATTCGGTCTTTGGCCTATGATATTGGCACCAAACTGGGCGTGGGCGCATATTGCCAAGAACTCGTTCGTACTAAAATCGGAACATACTTACTTACCAACGCAATAGACGTACAACAAATCAAAGACTCACCTACAACATTATTAAATTAACATAATTATATGCCCCCTATTGAATGGATGCCAGGCATCGAACCATTACCCCAAGGAGAAATAAAGAGGATTAACGACGATGAACGAAACCGAGAAACACCTCCCCCAACCCAACCTACCGTGGAAATTCATATACCAGCTACGCCTTCCGAACCAACCCCACAAAAACCCCAGGACGGCGGCTGGAGAAGAGGTGTAGAAGAAATTGAGATTTAAAACCACTATCCTCTCGTTATTCGGGCAAGGCTTCGGTTTGACAAAACTGCCCACCAGTGCTACGATATTGGCAGATTTAATAATTAACGATCTTTGAGTAACTACCGTTAAATTTCAAGAAGAACCAGGAAAGATCAAGCTAAAAACACCTTCTAGTTCGGCCAATATATGCTAAAAAAATCACAAAAAACATCCCAAAAAGAACTAAACTGGACTAGCAAACCTTCGCTTTTTTGTATTTTCTCGCTATAAAACTTCGCCGAGACTAGCACTTCTTCTCTAACTTTAAACTGGTACCAACTCAAAGATTTTGAGGATTTTTTATAATCGAAGTGAGTTTATGTACAGCGGCAACTTTTGTTAGCACGCATACAAACGATCGAGATTATAGATACATATATGAATAGTATAATTTGGGCTGTTATCGTAATAGCCGGAACCGGAGCTGGTGTCGGCTTTGGATATATCATGAGGAAAAAGCTGGCTCAAGCAGAAGCCAACTCTATCGAAGCAAAGGCAGAAAAACTTCTTACCGAAGCCAAGACCCAGCAACAACAGCTTGTCTTGGAAGGTAAAGAAAAAGCTGCTCAAATAATAGACGAGGCTAAGCGTGAAGAAAAAACTGTCCGCCAAGAATTGCATAATGTGCAAGAAAGACTCGAGAGACGCGAAACTATGTTTGATCAAAAATTGATTGAACTCGAAAGCAGCAAACAAAAACTACAAGAACAGGCAAACAAAATCCAACAAGTAAAAACAGATATCGAAAAATTACGCGACCAAGAATTAGAAAAATTACAGACTATCTCCAACCTCAACCGAGACCAAGCTAAAGAAGAACTACTCAAACGCATCGAAGAACAAAGTAAAGCAGATCTCACTGCTCGCATTTTGAAATTGGACAAACAATCAGTCGAAGTCTACGAAGAGAAAGCTCGCGAACTTATCGCCGATGCAGTCCAGCGCTGCGCTTCTTCTCATGCTGCCGAAATTACTTCTACTACTGTTCACCTTACCAGCGAAGACATGAAGGGTCGTATTATCGGAAAAGAAGGACGCAACATTAAGACCCTCGAAAAACTAACTGGCTGCGAACTTATCATCGACGACACCCCAGATGCCATTGTGGTTTCTGGCTTCTCCCCTATCCGCCGTCAAATTGCCAAACTTGCCCTGGAAAAATTAATGGCTGATGGCCGTATCCAACCTGCTCGTATCGAAGAATTTGTAGAAAAAGCAAAACAAGATTTGGCTCTCGACATCAAAAAAGCTGGTGAAGAAGCATTGTACAAAATGGGTATTACTGGCATCGATCCAAAACTAGTAAGCATCGTTGGCCGTCTTAAATACCGCACCAGTTATGGCCAAAATATTATCAACCATTCCATGGAAACTGGCTACTTGGCTGCTATGATTGCAAGCGAACTCGGACTCGACGCTGCTAAAGCCAAAAAATGTGGTTTCTTCCACGATATTGGTAAAGCCGTAGACCAAGAAACACAAGGCTCTCACCCAGAAATCGGCCACATGATTCTCAAGAAATTCAACATGGACGAAGATATTTGCCAAGCTGCTCTTACCCACCACCAAGATAAAACCTACAATATCTATTCTTCTATTGCCAAAGCAGCCGACGCAATTTCTGGTGCACGCGTTGGTGCCCGCAAGGATAGCTACGAACAATTTGTAGCTCGCCTCGAAGAACTAGAAAAAACTGCACGCACCTTCCCTGGCATCGACAAAGTCTATGCTATCCAAGCTGGTCGTGAAATCCGCGTGTTTGTAAAACCAAACGAAGTGGATGACTATTCTGCCTTCCAATTGGCCAAAGATATTTCTCGCAAAATTGAACAAGAATTACAATATCCTGGTGAAATCCGCGTAACCATTATCCGCGAAACACGCGTAGTGGAATATGCAAAATAAGCCATGGGGATAACTAGATTCGCTTAACATAGGCAAAAAAAATTCATCGTGCTACAATACAGGCTAACCTTAGGGAAATTAATGTATGTACAAATCTTATACTCGAAAGGGGGTGACACTATGAATAAAGCAGATTTAGCTCAAGCAGTAGCAGAAAAATTAAGCCTACCAAAGCGTCAAGTTGAGGAAACACTAAACACTCTTCTCGACACTATCGTAGCTCAATTAAAGAAAAACGAAGAAGTAGTATTAACAGGTTTCGGCGCTTTCTCCGCAAAAAAACGTGCTGCAAGACAAGGCGTAAACCCACAAAATCCTACTCAGAAAATCCAGATTCCAGCTGTTACCGTTCCAAAATTCAAAGCAGGTAAAGGCTTGAAAGATGCGTTGAAATAAAAATTTTAATTTCAAAAACAAAAACCCTTGGAGTGATCTGAGGGTTTTTGTTTTAAACGAAGTAATTTTCTTCCACTAACGGCAAGAAAACCTCTACTATTGTACCCTTACTCAACTGACTTTTTATACTAACCTGCCCACCGTGGAGCGTGATAATTTTTTTACAAATTGCCAAACCTAAACCAGTGCCACTTCCCATGAGTCTATGGCCACGATAAAATTTCTGAAATAAATTTGGAAAGTCGTCTAACGGTATACCAACGCCTGTATCAATAATTTTTAAGCTTGCCTGCTTGCCAACACTACAAAGACTAACTACAACCACTCTTTCATTCGAAATATACTTCATCGCGTTGCTTACTAAATTACTAACAAGCTCAACTAGCTTATTTTTATCACCTTTAATAAAAATATTATCTCTAATATTAGATTTAAATACTATATTACTTTCCTGAGCTATAACCAAGAACTCTTCGACTAGACTATTTAAAAGCTGGCTTAGATTAACTTTTTCTATATTACACTCTTCTGCAAAATCCAACCTTGCGAGCCTCAGTAGGCTGGTAATAAAACGGGATATCCTATCAATATTCTTTTCTAAAATTTGCACCTTTTCTTTTTCTTTTGAGCTCGTAATTAAAACACTGAGCTCACCTTTCAAAACAGTTAAGGGGGTTTGTAATTCATGCGCGATTTCAAACAGCTCTTGTGACTGTCTTTCTTGAAGATTTTTAATCTCAGCTATACGTTCTGCTATTTTTATTTCTAAATTTTTAGAATAGTCTTTTACCTCCTCGTAAAGCTGTGATTTTTCTAATGCCAATGTCATCTGGTGAGCAAAGGTATTTAACAAAGCAAGATCTTCGCTGGTATAGTCATCTCCCGATAATTTACCATCTAGAAACATAGCCCCTACCAACCTTTGATCTCTTGCCAAAGGGATAACCAGAACAGACATATAATTTTCACTTTTGTTTTTCAGCTCTTCTTTTGATTTTTCTCGATCTACTGATAACAAATTTATATAAACTTTTTTTATTTTTAAATTATGCTCTAGCAGACCAGAGGTTTTTAATATAAGATCGGATAAATTAAGGCTACTATTTAAAGCCTCGCTTAGGAGTCCAAGAACTTCAGTAGCATTATATCGATCTTTAAAAAAGACTCTATTAGTAACTCGCCGTAAAAAGGAATCTATTTTTGGCACAAAAAATATACCCATTAAACAGACCGCAACAGCACTAATCAAATAAACAGTTTGATCGGATCTAAAAAAAATTGACTGGACTAAAAACAAAAATATCAAATAAACTAAGACTATGAGGCCTGATAAAACACTAAAAATCAAACCTCTTTGAACAACTATTTTAATATCTAAAAATCTATGCCTATAAATAACATAGATAGTTAAAAAAACAGATACCATAGTAAACTGGGCCGCCAAAGAAAAAAGCATAAAATTGCCCAGTAAAGGTAGGATGATTGTAAAAATAATCCCTGCACTCAAATTAACCAGAAACCCAATTTTAATATATAAAATCTGTCGTTGCTTAATAAAAGATAGAGAATGGTAAATATTTCGCAAACGCGATAGCCCATAGACAATTACGCCGAGCGAGTAAGCGAGTATAAGATAATTAACTTTTCCAGGGACAGTAATAGCTGGAGTAACCCCGGTAATGTCTATCTCTGTAATATAAATACCACTGAACGCAATCACCGAGAAAAATAGGGCGGGGAATAAAATGAAAAAAATAGTAAAATAATTTTTAAAGATACGACTAGTTAAAAACTGTTCCAAAAAAATTATATAAAATACAATAAAAATCATTGAACCAATTAGAGCCATACCACACCACAATCGAACAGTAAACTCACTCCAAGATAAATCAGCAAAGGCATTGGCTACATTCCAAAGGCTAACACCAATTACATGAGTAGCTAAGAGTAAAGAAAGGCGGTCATGCTTTTTAAGAAAAATTAAAATTGCCATGACCAGGCATATAACGGCAAAAATTGCAGCGGAATAAGAAAATAAAAACATACTAAATACAGCCCGCTACTCCAATTTATAACCTCGACCTGGTACTGTATAAATAAAATTCTGTTGATTATTTTTGAGTTTAAGTTTTTTTCGCAAACTTAAAACATGAGTTTCAATTGTATTAGAAAAAGGATCAACGTCTGTTTCCCATACATGCTCCATTAACATCCCTCGAGTCACTACTGTTCCATGATGACGCATCAAATACTCTAATAACATGAATTGTTTTCTAGTTAAGTTTATCTCAATGCCGTTATGCGTCACGAGATTTCTTCTCAAATCTAACTTAAGCGCACCTACCTGCAAAATCTCATCTTGAATTTGTTGGGGCCTACGTAGAACAGCTCTGATTCTAGATAAAAGCTCTTGAAAAGAAAAGGGCTTAGTAAGATAATCATCAGCACCCGCTTCTAACAGCTCCACTTTTTTATTAGTCTCTGACAATACTGAAAGGACTATTATTGGCAAAACTTTCTTATGAGAACGTATGGCATGACAAACCTCGATACCAGATTTTTTTGGTAAAAAATTATCGAGGATAATAAGGTCATAATCATTTGTTAAGGCAAAAAATACACCCTTCTCTCCATCACTTGCGACATCTACAACAAAAAACTCTGCTTCAAGGCTCGGTTTTATAATATTGATTATATCTTTTTCATCCTCAATGATTAAAATTTTCATACTATATCTTATTTTTAAATTAAAAAACAATCAGATCTAAAATAAAACATATGATCTTATATAAAGATAAATAAATTATAAATTTTAAATAAATTCACCTCAGCCTTAAACATAAAAGCACCCCTCCCAGGTGCTCCTATCCCCCTCCCTAAGTCTTCTTAAACTTCACCGTAAACAGTGGCTCATAATTGTTATTATACTCATCCACTACCTGTACCGTCTCCCCTTTCACTAGTTTGTTTAAGGCCAAATCGCTTAACATGACAGAATCGGATTCGAGATCTATTTTGAGATCGTCGAGCTTGGTGAGTTCGCCTGCATAGGACTCTTTGGTAGTGTTTTCTATTTGCTTCTTGCGTTCTCGGAGGGTTTTTATTTTGTCGTTTATTTCTTTATACTCTTCGGAGCCATCGAGCGCTTCTTTGTAAGCGCTGCGGATATCTTTTTGTTGTTTTCGAATAGCTTGCATTCGGTTGAATATTTCTTGGATATCTTGCATACAATAATATAGTTAATTTAGCCTGCATATTATATCCTGATTTATTAAAATAATAAAGACCCCTTTTCGGCAACTCTATTGTAAAGTTTTTTAACTTACGCTACAGTATCTAGAGCTAATTATTATCTTTAATACGTATGAAAAAAGTCTTAGCAGGGGTACTGGTGCTTGTAGTTGGTTTGGCTATAGGGTGGTCGCTCAAAAAACCAGCCAGCGCACCAGATAACGCGAATGTAAAAACCAATAAAAACGCCACATTTGGCGCCCAAATATCACTTGTTTCGGGAGCAGTGGAATACAAACAAAAAGATGGTGAGTGGAAACGAGCCGAACTTAACACGACACTAGCCGAAGGTGATTCTATAGAAGTACGCGGTACAGGTAAGGCAATTATTAGTATAGACGATGGAAGCGCTATACGCTTGGACAGCAATTCTACGGTAACCCTCAATAAATTGTCGGGAGAGATAAATATTACCAACGAAAAAGGCCAGGTCTATACCAGAGTAGTTAAAGCAGACAGACCATTTGTGGTTATGGCCAATGCAGTTGCATACAACTCTCTTGGCACTGCTTTCAAAACTATTAACACCGAAGAGAGCCAAGGTGTAGAAGTATATGAAAGTAAAGTAAAAATTGTAGGGGTAAATGAAAAAGAAATACTCGTTGGAACTGGTGAGAAATATTACGTAGTAAATAAAGAAAATAAAAAAATAGAAAAAGTAGTTGCCAAAATTGATGCTAAAGAACTAAAGGCTGCGTTTACTGAATGGAACAAAGAAGAAGATAGCAAAAACGCTGAATTCAAAGATGAGATGGGCGTACTTATCACTGCAGCTGAACAAAAAGAAGCTGAAGTAAAAGCAACGACCGACGACTCCTCAAGCGCACTTACCCTTACTGCAGTAAAAACTGCTGACGGTGTAAAACTTAGCTGGACAGCAAAAGATTTGGATACTAGCTACGGATTCAAAGTAGTAAAAGGCGAAGCGGCAAACCCGGTATTTCCTGGCAATGAGTACGAATATATCACCAGTCCAAGCGCCCGATCGTATGTCTGGAATGTAGATAAAAACAAACAATACTACTTCCGTGTTTGCCAATATTCGGATAACGGATGTAAAGCATATAGTAATAATGTAAAAATTACGGCCACCGATACCGAAACCAAAGAACCAGAAACAAGTGGCAATATATCACTCTCTGCCAAAGCCGTAGGCAACCAACTAACTTGGACTACCACTGGGTATTCCGAACATGGCTATAAAGTAGTGTGGTCCAAACAACCACTTCCAACATTTCCACTACGCGAAAGTGATAGGTACGAATATGTATCAAGTCCGCAAGGACGATCTGCAACCATGAATGCTTTTGATGGATCGGGGCTATACTACGCCAGAGTATGCCAATATATTTATAGCGTAGGCTGCGGAACATATTCCAACCAAGTACAAGTAAACTTGGAATAAAAAAACAAATAAAAAACGGCCAAGAAAACCTTGGTCGTTTTTTTGTGTATAGAAATAAAAAAACACCTTTTGGGTGAATTGGCGCTGTCGGGGCGCGAACACCGTAGGCTGGTGAACAGCCCCGACAGACGGGTTGCAAACTGGGTTGCGAGGCTACTCGAGCCCCGCGACATCGCGACGATCGAGCGCAGTCGGCTTGTCGCTGCTGTTGACGTGGCCCTTCGGGTAGAAGATGTAGGTCTCGCGAGTAGTACGGCAATTGATGCCGAGACACCCGTCTCCACACGGGAACGACTCGGCAGCGCGAAGGTCGATCGTCACCTGGAGATGCGCGGGCATCGACTGCCACTGACTACTCGGAGTCTCGGGCAAGCCGGTGTTCTGCGCCATCCAGTTGAAGACGATATGAATCTCGCCTTTGCCTTCAACCACATTAGCGATTTCACCTCGCCGAATGTAGCCGATATTGTCGGCACTGAACTCCTGGCGGACTTCCATCTGCCCACCAACGAACTGGTGGAAGATGTTTCCGTCGATAGAGCTATGACCTGTAACAAGTCTTGACATGAGAGCTGGGCTCCGAACCAGTTTGGTTGCGTGTTTCTCTACCGCCCCAACGTAGGGCGCGAGAAAACACCTCATATTAGCATAAAAATACCCGAATGGTCAAGGCTTTTATCTAATTGCACCCCTTATTCTTTTCTACACGTACTACATATATAGGCTGCCACCAGCCTAACGCATAACCATATATTAGTATGAAAAAAAGAAAATATATTATCTTAACTGCTGTAGTAGTTATTACCCTACTCTCCACTTCTGGAGCTGCTATTGCCTCTGCTATGGGCGACGTGCGAAATGCCAGCTTTTCTTTTCATCCAAAAAATAATCTAAAAGGCAACAAGCCTGGCATTGGTGGTGCTATTGCCGCTATCAATGGGACAACACTGACCATAACAGGTGCAGACGGCACCACATATACCGTCGATGCGGCCAAAGCAAAAATTACTCGTGGCTTTGGACCAAACACCGAAACGCTTGCGCTTACTGACATAAAAGTCGGAGATGCCATTGGTGTAATTGGAACTGTTTCGGGCACAAATGTTACTGCCAAAGTTATTATTGATGGTGTGGGCATGATACGCGGAAAAGAAGCAGGTGCTCCAGAAAAATTACACACTGTCGGAACAGTGATAAGTGTAAGCCCATATTCTTTTACCGTAGCGGTAAAAAACTTTCATAACAAAAATAAAACTTCAAACGAAGCTGTAACATATACAATTGATACAACAAGTAACACGACCGTTACCAAAGATGGAGCAAGCGCTTCCTTGGGAGATATTACAAGTGGCCAAATGGTAATTGTTACAGGCAGTGTAAATAACGAAGCAAAAACTGTAGCTGCAACCAAAGTAAATATTACAACTGCCCAAGAAAAAGGCACCCGATTTTCTCACCGACCACATATGATGGGAGAAAAAAAGAAATAAAAATTAAAAATAGTATAAAAAAACAGCTGGATTAGCCCAGCTGTTTTTTTATACATAGCCTCTTGTTATTATTTTTAATGTTGGGTAAAATTACGACAGTTCTTTTAACTATTCCATACATGTGGAAGTAGGGTTAAATCCCCTCGCTGTGCCGCAACAGTAAAGTCCCGAACCTATTCGGGAACAAGCCTGGTCTTCATTTATGGAAAACTATATTCTTAGGTTAAAACTCCCGAGCAGGGGTGGATTTGCCATTAGATATCGTATACATGATTATATTAGTCGTCTACACGATGTCTAATCGCCAACGCCCGCCTTCTAGCGGGCGTTGTGTTTTTCTACCTTCACGAAAGCTGGCTCAAATGAACCGTAGAACTTTTTTGGCAACCATGCTCTCTGGCGCAACCGCAGGTACGCTCGCTGGTTGCGGCCTCGTCAACGAACTGCCCACCTTCCTCTCGGTTCTGTCGAAGGACCATGACGTCGAGACATGCGACCGACAACTAGATGGCGTTCCTACTACCTACGCCCTCAGCGTCGACGGAGTGTCGGAGCAACCCGAGACGAGCCTCTATTGGCAGTTCTACGTGGACGGCGTGCCTATCGAAGGACCTATCGACGAAGTCTTCGTGAACGAAGGGCAGGCCGTCTCGGCTCGCCTCACCTCCCAACCAACATAGAAAACACAGCCTAGAACAAACATCCGCTCAGAGACGGCCTGAGCGGATGTGACTAATTATTTATTTTTTAATTTTTAAGACCACTCTTTCAAAAAAATTGAAAAGGATGCATTACTGATTATGCTCTTCAACTACAGTCTTCAGCTGAGGCAGCTCACCAAGCGTATTGCCTAATAATTCAACGAATACCCAAAACTAGTCAAAACATGTAACAAGTCTTTTTTATTTAACTTCCTCTTCTACCATTTCAATATCATCTTCACCTAATTCTATCTCAGGAATTTCTTGATACTGACCTCTTCGTTCTGGCGGCAACATAGTGCCAATTTTACTAGCAACTGTATTAGCATCTTCCTTTAGACGTTTGTAGACTCTGGAAAACTCCACTCGCTCTTCATCAGTTACTTGTTCTTTATTACCTCGCTTATACATGACCGTTTCAATAATTGAAACATCCAGCGGCAAGAGCTGTATAGGCTTACCCACATGATACGTGCCTTTTCCTTTACCAGCTACCCTAGCTGCTAGCGCCTTTGCCAACTCTATGCCACCTTCCATACTAACTGAGCCGCCTTCATATTCTAATGCAGCAGGAATAATCATAGCGCCAGATTTATGAGCCAAGTATACGCTACCAATACGAGCTGCCTGCATTTGTTCTTCTTTAGTAAATGGATGAATAGCAATCCAAGGGGTTTTGCCTTTTTCTACACTTTGGGCTAAGCCAGTAAAATCGTCAGGATCAAATACACCATGTTTTCCTTTCTTGCCTTTTTCATATGAAAGCGGTACAAAATTTTCTTTTCCTGCGAATTTAAACAGTGCTCGTTGTGGGGCTAGCCCTTCAAACAGCACTGATTCGGCAGTAATTTGCATATCTAACATATCACCCAAGGCTACTACAGCCGCCGGAGCATCTAGGTTAGAAAAGTGAGATGCAGCCAATACAAACTTTGCATTTGGATTCTCCCTCAACACTTGCCTAATTTGCTCTTTACCATCTACAGAAAATTCTTTACAAAAAAGCTTAACGGCTTTTTCCATCCCTTTTCTTAATTCTTCTGAGGTTTGTCTTGTTAGTTTTGGCTCGCCTGGATGACCAGTTTCAAAATGGTGGGGCATATATTAATTTAATATTTACATAAAAAGCATATCATTAAAGCCATTCTATTACAATCAAAACTGTGCCTTATTTGAAGCGTTATATTAAAACAAAAAATCACCTATTCAGGTGATTTTTTGCTCCTCAATCTCTTCTATAAGATTTAAAATAAAAAAAATAGTTGGATGCGAGGTCGAGACAGCTGTCTCGACCTCAGTCGAATGAGTGCTACCGCAAACAGCATTGTCCGCGGCAGCAACACCGACATGGTTCCGGTCTCGCCCTGATCAGAGACGCACGTCGAGGGTGATCAGCTTGTACTTGCCGTTGTGATGGAGTGGAATGAGCTCGGAGTAGTCGTCTTCGGGAACGAGATCTTCGCCTACGGCGAACACCCGAACACGACCGTGCTGACTGAGCTCGTAGCGCACGAAGATGGCGCCGAAGAGGTACTGACAGCGAGCATCGGCGCTGGGGCAAGTAAGAAGCACCTTCTCCTCGTGAGTGAACTCGCTGTAGCGGTACATCACGAGCACCTTGGCAGACGTCGCAACGATATGAGCCACATCGTTAAGGCAGACGTTGTCCACGCTGACCTCGCCACAGCGCAACACCTTGGGCCGAGTGATCTCGATGTGGAGGTCGAGCTTCCTCGGTGATGAGGGGCTACCACACGCCGTGATGAGCAGGGCAAGCAGCACGACGAACGACTTCTTCAGAACGGACTCGGTAACCATAGAACCTCGCAATGGGACGGGGGTTGAAAGGACATTGGGTTAAGTCTATTCAAGAAAATCTTGAATACACTCTACCCAACGTCTTTTGTTAGAACCATGTCAAATTGTAAAGAACATTACATTCAATTGTTTAATTGAACATAGAAATATCTCATAAAAAGAGCATTTTGTCAATAGTAACATAACTTTATTTACATTGAAAATAATTCTACATATTTAAAGCTGATACATAATGGCGCAGAGATAATCAAAAGCATTGGAAAACTTTTTTAAAATTTAAAATGCCTTAATGTATACATAAGCCATGTAAAGTATACTTGACATAGTATTATACCTGTTTTATACTACCCATATAATTAATATATACCGTAGCGATATAAGCTACCACATATATTCTCATTCATTCAGAAATAATTAAAAACATTTAATTATTTCTCTCATTCATTTCGAATATGAAAAACAAAGTAGTTATCGGCCTCGTCGTTATTTTGGCAGTAGCAGCATCTGGATATTTAATAAATCAACGCAGCCATGATAAAAAAATAATTGAAGAAAAAAATAATACAGAAGCAATGATGGAAAAAGAAAAGATGGATAGCAAAGAAAATTCCCCTATGGAAAATAAAACAGAAGATACTGCCGAAATGACAAAAGAAAACAGTATGACAAAACCAGACGAGTCCGCAATGATGGACAAAAGCGACGCTCCAGATAAAGAAAAAATGATGGCTCAAGTAAGCCCTGGCACATACAAAGATTACTCCCCCGCTACCTTGGCCGAAGCTACAAAAAATGGCAGCAAAGTTGTACTATTCTTTTGGGCTGCCTGGTGTCCAGATTGCAAAGCTGCGAACATTGATTTTGTAACTCATGCAGATCAAATACCTGCAGGAGTCACTGTTCTCAAAACAAACTACGATACGGAAAAATCTCTTAAAACAAAATATGGCATTACCTACCAACATACTTTTGTACAAATAGATGCCAACGGCAATCAAATTACAAAATGGAATGGCGGCGGAATAAACAACCTAGTAACAAATCTTAAATAATCGTTTAAAATACTACCATGCTACAAATTATTTTTTCTTTTTTAGCAGGAATACTTACCATTGGCGCACCCTGCATCTTGCCAATGCTCCCTATTATTTTGGGAGTATCGGTTGGCCATACCAGTAAAACCAGACCGCTATTTATCACGTTAGGTTTTATCACGTCCTTTTCTTTGGCTGGTCTTACCTTGTCATACATCGTGCAGAGCTTCATGATTCCACCCGATTTTCTACGCACTGTGGCGGTAGTTGGTTTGGGAATTTTTGGCATACTAATGTTATTTCCAAAAATTTTTGAATTGTTGGCTCAACGATTATCTGGGGTTTTCACACAAGCCCAGCAAATTGGACAAAAAGCAGGTAACAAAAACATTGGCGGTTTTGTACTTGGCATAATTCTTGGACTTATTTGGACTCCGTGCGCCGGACCGATACTTGGCAGCATCCTTACTCTTATTGCAACCCAAGCAGCTGGCCAGGCTGTACCGCTCCTTCTTGCATATTCAGCAGGAGCAGGCATACCTATGCTACTCATATCATATGGCGGCCAAACTATTACCACTAAGGTTCGCGTATTAGCCAACTATACAAATACCATACAAAAAATATTCGGTGGCGTAATTCTCCTCCTTGCAATCGCCATGTATTTTCAATACGATTTAAAAATCCAAGCTAAAATTTTGGACTACTATAGCTTTCCAACTCTCGAAGAAAAACTTTTAAAACCAAAACTAAATAACCAGTCAAAATTAGATGCTGTAACAAACAAAGCAACAGCATATAACAGCTTACCCAATTATGGCAGTGCCCCAGATTTTAAAAATATTGCTGCCTGGGTAAACACCGACAAACCACTCACCATGGATAATTTAAAAGACAAAGTTGTGTTAATAGATTTTTGGACGTACTCTTGTATTAATTGTATCCGTACACTACCATATATCACTTCATGGTACGAAAAATATAAAGACCAGGGTTTTGTGGTTATCGGTGTTCACACACCCGAATTTGAATTTGAAAAAGTATTAGACAATGTAAAAACAGCCACCAAAAGATACAGCATCAATTATCCGGTAGCACTCGATAACAACTTTGGCACTTGGAACAACTATAACAATCATTATTGGCCAGCCCACTACCTTATAGACAAAGCGGGTAATATTCGCTACTATCATTTTGGCGAAGGCAAGTACGAAGAAACAGAAGCAGCGATTGCTCAGCTACTAGGCGCAGATGGCCCGACAACTACCAAGCAAGCGGATGAAGACAATAAAAAAATTGGCACCCCAGAAATTTACTTTGGCACAGACCGATTAGAATACCTATCATCTGCACAATCCCCTTCGCAATCTGGCACAGGCTTTAAACTCCCTACCACACTTGAAAAAAACCATTTTGCTCTGCAAGGTAACTGGCAATTCTCTTCCGACCACATTACGTTATTGCAAAATAATGGTACTATAAAAATGAATTTCTTTGCAGGTAAAATTCATATGGTAACCAAAGCAAACAAACCAACTTCTGTTCAAATTACGGTAGATGGCCACAAACAAAATCCTGTTCTCATTTCATCTTCTGATCTATATACCTTATTTGATTCGGAAGATTATGCACAGCACGAAATTACTATCGAAATTCCCGAAGCAGGATTGGAAGTTTATACATTTACATTCGGATAAACTATACTCATGATACATAATCGCATAAAACTACTACGCGAAAGCAAAGGCATTACCCAAGAGGATTTTGCCAATGCCCTAAAAGTTTCTAGGCAAACAATTATTGCTATGGAAAAAGGAAACTACGAACCGTCACTCGGTTTGGCTTTGAAAGTAGCCCGTTTTTTTGATATGCCTATAGAAAAAATTTTTAGCATAAGATAATATACTCATATGCCTCACCGCAAAATTTTGACTTACTACACACTTCTTCTTGTTTTACTCTTGCTTACGGGCGGTTATTTGGTTTTCAAACCAATGGATGAAATGTCCATGCCAAATATAATTTCTATTTGTACTGCATTGGTTTTATATTCAATTTTGATATCAATTACCGGTGAAACAAGGTGTGAGGATGAACGAGAGGTACTTCATAGAAATCTATCCAACCGAGCAGCGCTTATTGCCGGAACATTTGTTATATCTGCCGGACTCATTTACCAGATGTTTGTTTCTCATACCGTAAATTGGTGGCTTTTGACCGTAATTATAGTAATAAATATAACAAAAATTTCTAGCCTTATTTTTTATCATTATAAAAAATAAAATAATACCAGCCTTACAGCCAGTACATTCACTCCTACAAACAAAGACCTAATCTACAATAATCTCGGTTGTTTTTGGCAATTTATTTTTTATATATTCTAAATCTTTTTGGGAATACTTGTTTCCTTTAAGATTGAAGATTTTTAATTTTTGCAAATTACCCAATTCATACGGCAAACCAGTGAGCTGGTTGTTGGAAACATCTAAAACTTCTAAGTTTGAAAGTTGTCCAATTTCTGCAGGCAAACCTGTCATTTGATTATTGCTGCTATTTAAGATTTTCAACTTAGCCAGATTTCTTATTTCTGCCGGCAAAGCACCGGAAATATTATTATTGGATAAATTTAATTCTACGATTTGATTGTTTTTAAAAAAATCAGCTTCAACTTTAGACAGGTTTTTATTACTCAAATCAACCACCGTTTGATCTGAGGAATATGCCGACTGGTTGGTTGAAATATTTTGCACACAACCAGCGCCAGCAAGTACAATAATTGATAATAAAAGAAATATTTTTTTCATATAGTTAGTAGTATAGACCTATTATTAGCTTTGTCAAAGCTCTGTTGCTGGCAAACTTATTTTATTCTCTAACCTTAAACGAAAACACCATCATTTGTGTGATGGCGTTTCGAATTGCAGACCACTCCATTGACCGTCGGAACCTTTTGTTTGAGGAAATCATTTTTTGGCGTGTGAGATTATGTGAGTTTATTTAAATGTTCCTGTAGTTTTTCTATCATCTCTACCTCATTGTTATATTCAATAAAAGTATTACTCACATAATGTAGGGCATTGGAAATTTTACTACCTTTTTCATGAATGCAAATTATTGGAATATTGAAGGCGTCTGCCCACCCTAGTTCAATTCCTTGGCCAGTCGATGGTAATGAACATTCGGCTATGACTGCCACGCATTCTTTAACTATGTCTTTGGTCAACTTTTCCTTTTCTGTTTCTTGCGGAAGGCGAAATTCATATTTACTATTGATAGTAGAATCTCGCAACGGCTTATAAAGTTTATTGCGAAAATCAAAATCGCTTGAGTGGGTTACTAATATTTTCATAGTTTTAAATTAGGATATAATAAGAATAACATCAAAATTGTTTATTTACAATCGTTAGTTATGAGTTCGATTCTCGTTGGGTCACATAAATATTTTGGCTAAAACATCAAGTATTAAAAATAGTCTAATCGAACCCAATATTTTTTCTTAATTAAAACAAAAAAGAGACTTCGTTTTCATGAAATCCCTTTTGGTAGTCCCAACGGGAATTGAACCCGTATTTTCGCCTTGAAAGGGCAATGTCCTAACCATTAGACGATGAGACCAAATTGGTTATTTTGCACGATGCAAATGCTAATTGTTAAAATAGTCTACTATATTTTAAGGCGAAAGTCAACTACCTTCTAGAGTAATAAATGAGCCTAAAAGCTACCTTGACTTTGGGAGCTAATTTTAGTATCATTATCACTAATTGCCTCCTAAAATGTCAGGGTAGCTCAGATGGTTAGAGCACGGGATTCATAACCCCGAGGTCGAGAGTTCGATTCTCTCCTCTGACACGTATGTTAATCCTCGGTATTGAATCATCTTGTGATGACACGTCTATCGCCTTGCTCGACTGTTCCGACAAAGGCCATTTTGTTTTATCCGAAAAAACTGCTTCTCAAATTGATGTGCACAAAAAATATGGCGGCGTAGTACCAGAAATTGCTGGCCGTATGCATGCCGAAAAAATAGTGCCGCTTATTGAGGCTGTGCTCGAGAACCAACCAAAACCAGATGTCATAGCAGCCACTTCTGGCCCAGGACTTATCACCGGACTTTTGGTAGGAACCGAAGCTGCCCGCACACTTTCGTATGTATCTGGCATACCTCTCATTGCAACCAATCACATAGAAGGACATATTTACTCCACTCAAATTAATACTAACCAGCACAACAACCCACACATACAATTTCCCGCTCTCTGCCTCATTGTTAGTGGCGGTCACACCGAACTTATTTTAATGAAAGACCATGGCACATACCAATTGCTGGGCGCAACCAAAGATGATGCTGCAGGAGAATGTTTTGATAAAGGTGCAAAATTAATTGATCTTCCCTACCCTGGTGGCCCACAGATTTCTAAATTGGCACTCAGTGGCAACACCAAAGCTATTCACTTTCCTCGACCAATGCTTGATAGTAGTGATTACAATTTTAGTTTTTCTGGACTAAAAACATCTGCGCTATATTGGTTGCGTGATAATAAAAATGAATCATTTAATAGCAATGATTTTTGCGCCAGTTTTGAACAAGCTATCATCGATGTTCTGGTAACAAAAACGATGGCTGCAGCTGCAGAATACAAACCTAATACTATTATTCTTGGTGGTGGTGTAAGCGCAAATAAAAAACTTCGGGAAACTTTGCAAGAAGAGATAGGCAAACAATTCCCTCATACCAGTTTTCAAATTCCAGAACTCAAATATGCCATGGATAACGGTGCCATGATTGCTGTCGCTGGATATTACCACGCTCTTAAAAAAGATTTTACTTCTTGGGACAACATAAAAGCTAATCCTAACTGGAGGCTGGCCAAATAAATTATACAAGCATAGCTGCAATTTCTTTTTGCAGTTCTTCGCTCGTATCATCCACTGTAAAAGAAGTTTTTATAGTTTTATCTCCAACTCGCAACACAACAGGTGTACTACCTGCAAATTTACTTAGGATGGTTTTTATTGCATCACCTTTAGATTTTAATTGCTCAGCGGTAACCCTAATTTCAAACGGATGCACCATAGCTGGAGCAGGCTTACTTTCAACACTTTTCCCCATAGACATTTGTTTGGCAAGTGTATACACATTTTCTGGAGTTAACACATACGCTTTTTCTACAAACAATTTGTCATCCCCTTCTTCTTCGGAGGTTTTACCAATCACGCAAACTGGACGACCTTCTACCCAAATATCTTTGGTGGTTTCGTAAGTTTTTGGAAAAACTAACAATTCCAAACTACTGGTTGTATCGAGTAGTTTGGCAAACATCATAGCCTTGCCACTACGGGTGATTTTTTTCTTTGTGGAATCAAGTACACCACCTACTACTACCCACTGATTTCTGGCCTGACCAGATAAATCCTTGAGGGGCACAAGCGCATCTTTCATTATCTCTTGATAGCGGCTAAACGGGTGAGAAGTAACATACAGCCCCAACAATTCTTTTTCCCAAGATAATTTTTCTGCTTCAGTAGCGTCTGGCTTATCTGCCAACTTGAGCTTGGAAGACATGTCGATGGTCGTACCAGAAAACAATGAATGTTGTGTGACCAAACTATGTTCGCGAGTCTGCTTAACAAAAGACAAAATATTTTCGATATTGCCATGTAAAAATCCTCGATCATGACCAAAGCCATCCAAAGCACCACATTTAATTAAACTTTCTAATGACTTTTTATTTAGATCTTTATCTTTGACGCGAGTTAATAAATCTTGCAGATCCTTAAACCTACCATTTTCTTTTCGTTCGCGATAAATAGCTTCGGCGATATTTTCTCCCAAATTCTTGATACCGTTTAAACCAAAACGAATATGAGCTGGCTCACCATCTTTGGCAGGAATCATGGCAAAATTTTTAAAACTTTCATTTATGTCTGGAGGCAATACTTTTACCCCCATTCGCTCACACTCATAAATAACTTCGGGCACTTTATCGATATCACCACTTTCTGCTATCAAAATAGCAGTCATGTACTGCACCGGAAAATTAGCCTTGAGGTAAGCTGTTTGATATGCCACAACTGCGTAACTGGCCGCATGCGCTTTATTAAAACCATAGGCAGCAAACGGCTCGATGCGCTCCCACAATTTATTTATTTTTTCTGATGATAACTTACCAAAATCTTTTGCACCTTTGTAAAACTTTTCTTTTTGCTTTGCCATTTCTTCTGGAATTTTTTTACCCATGGCTTTACGAAATTTATCTGCCTCTTCCCAGTTGTAGCCTGCCAAATTGATGGCGGTAAGTAATACGTCGTCTTGATACACAATTAAACCCAAAGACTGATCCAAATATTCTTTCATGCGTGGATCTTCGTACTGAACAAGGTCGGCATTATTTTTTCTTTGGATATAGTCGGGAATAGAATCCATTGGTCCAGGACGAAACAACGCCACCATCGCCATGATATCAAAAATAGAAGCCGGTCGTAATTCTTTTAAATACCTAGTCATACCAGAACTAGACAACTGAAACACGCCCACCGTCTCACCACGCGCAAGCATCTCGTAGGTTTTTTTATCGTTCCATGGATACAAACTATATATATCAATTTTTTGATTGGTTGTGCGTTCAATAATTTCTACTGCATGCCCTAAAATAGAGAGGTTACGAATACCCAAAAAGTCCATCTTAAGCACACCTGCTGTTTCGACCGAATGCATCTCATATTGCGTAATTAATTTATCACCACCAGTTTCTAACTGAACGGGTGTAAAATCTGTAAGTGGTGTTGGTGAGATAACCACGCCCGCCGCATGGATAGATGTATGACGAGCACAACCCTCCACTTTTCGAGCCAAGTCGAGCAGCCGCTTGGCATCGGGGTTTTTGTCATATAATTTTTTTAATTCTGGCTCTAAATCCAATGCTTTATCTAAAGTCATCTGAAATCCTTGCGCCCCAAACGGAATGAGCTTGGCTACTTGATCACAAAAAGAATATGAATAGCCAAGCGCTCGGCCCACATCACGAATCGCCCCTCTAGCCATCATCGTACCAAACGTAATAATCTGAGCTACCTTATCGGCACCGTATTTTTTGGTTACATAGGCAATCATCTCATCACGCCTGTCGTCGGCAAAATCACCATCAATATCGGGCGGACTCGGACGAAATGGATTCAAAAAACGTTCAAAAGGAAGTTTAAAATACAGCGGGTTATCCATCACAATACCCATAGCAAAAGAAACAATGGATCCAGCTGCCGACCCACGAGTTGTAACCATAATACGATGCTCGCGAGCATAACGAATATAATCGGCCACACTGAGGAAGTACGGTGAATATCCTTTTTTGGCAATAATATCTAATTCATAATCTGCACGTTTTTTTACTTCTTCGGTCATTGGTATTCGTTGCGGCAATTTTTCATACACCTGATCGCGCAAATATTCGTCAGCAGTTTTGCCTTTGGGGATATCAATATCTGGGAAATGCCATTTATTAAGCTCTATTTGCAGGTCTACCCTATCAGCAATTTTTACCGTATTAGTAATTGCCTCGGGCACATGTTTAAAACGATTTATAATATCTTTGGATGACGATAATGAATAATCCACGCCGTTCATCGTCACTCGATTATCCTCATCTATTGTTCGCCCATCTCGAATACAAGTTAAAATATCTTGCGCTTCGGCATCTTGCGGACTGAGATAATGAGTATCGCGAGTAACTACTAGTGGAATGCCAGTATCTTTGGATAACTCTATAAGTTTTGTATTTAAATCCATCTGGCCTTCTAAGGCAGGCAAATCCATCATTTCTAAATAAAAATTTTCTGCACCAAAAATATCTCTATACTCAAGCGCCACTTTTTTAGCTTGCTCATACCCATCTTCCTTGCGCAAAATCCACGGCACTTCACCATCAAAACAGCCAGACAATGCCACGATACCTTCATGATATTTTCTCAGCAATTCTTTATCGAGCCGCGGCTTATTATTAAAACCTTCGAGATGCGCCAGCGAAGCAAGCTGCAATAAATTTTTATACCCCACAGAATTGAGCGCTAACAAAACAAGATGAAAAACTTTTTCATCTTTATTATTTTTATCCAAACGACTACCCGAAACTAGATATGTCTCAATACCAATGATTGGTTTTATGCCTTCTTTTTGACACGCCTCATAGAACTCAATGGCGCCATACATATTACCATGATCGGTAAGCGCCAAAGCCTTATACCCCAATTTTTTGGCATGACTAACTAGCTCATCAATTTTAGGAAGAGCATCTAAGAGCGAATAATGCGAATGAACATGGAGGTGAACAAAATCTGACATATATTAAGTATAGTTGTCTTATAGTACCTTAAAGGAAAAACAAAATCAACGACAAAAAAACTCCCAATTACCGGGAGCTTTTTTGTGTATAGTTAGTTATTTTTTCAAATTTTTAGCAGTTTTTTTCATCTTACTCGCTGTAGCCTGCACTGCTTTATTTACTGCATCTTTGGCAGCCGTATTAAACTTTTCTGAACCCTCATCTATCCATTCTTTTGCTTTGTTCTTTACCATATTTTTGACTGCCCCAGCCATACCGCCACTTGCCAAACTGAGTAGTCCGTGAATATTTTCTACCTTATCTCGTAAATAATCTATAGCTTCTGTAAGGATTTGCAAACGCGTCCGAAATTCTTCGACAATATGATTGGCATTTTTGAGAATTCGCATTACGTAGTAAAACATCCAACACAAGAAAACAGTGACCCACAAAACACAAAAAGCAATTACCAGATACAAAATATCTTTTGAAGATTCTATCATATTCCCTCCATTAAAAAATTAATTTATTTTAATATGAAAGTATTATCTCACGCGTAAAAAACAGTGTCAAGAAAATTTTTCAATATAATTAATCAATCGCAATTACCCAATCTAAGTGAATGCGTCCAAATGAAACTGTTTCGTCCTGATTTAAAATCTTCACATCATACCAATCAGCTTTATCAATAGTAAGTATGCGCGCAAATCTAATTTCTCGTTTGTATGGATACTTAAAAGCAACCAAATCCCCCTTAATCAAAGGAAGTGGACGATGATTAGAAAATCGAGTACTAAATAGGGTTTTAAATAATTCTATTCTCCACATCGGTGTAAAATATCTTTCTGACAACCCCTTCATCTCATTACTTTCAAGAAAACTATCTGGCACATAAAATCGTCCGGTCCATTTCCAAGCCAATATGCCTAAAGCCAAACACCCGAAAATAAAAATAGATACTAGAACTAAAAAAAATTTAACAATCAACGAATGTTTAGTAGGCATAGAACTTATCTTATCTCGGCGTTAAATTTTTCTTTCAAAATTTTTATTATTTTTTCATGTGCTACATCTACTTCTTGGGTTACAAGCGTTCTTTCATTGTTTCGATATACAAGATGATAGGCCATACTCTTGTATTCTGCTCCCACATTTGTTCCTTCGTATACATCAAACAAATCTACAGATTGCAGCAACGAATCTGTATTAAGCAAAGCAGATAAAATCTCCTGGTGTGATACGCTCTTTTTAACAACAATTGCTAAATCTCTTTCTATAGATGGAAAAACCGAAATTGGCACATATTTTTTCTCAACTCTTGGCACATCAACCAGTGCGCTGAGATTTATTTTAACTATCCCCACTCTTCCTTCTAGACCAAAGTTATTGGCAATGCTTGGATGCAGTTCGTAGACAGAACCAATATTTTTTTCTCCTACAACAAGAGAAGCTGAACGTGACGGGTGTCTGCCAATATGAGAATCGGATTTTGAAATAGCAATACTCGGCAATACAGATTTTGACAAAGCCTCAACAACACCTTTTGCTTCCCAAAAAGGAACACGATTCTTTTTTTCTAAACACACTACCGTGAGCCATGTATCTTGACCTGGGAGAAGACTGTCACCATTAGATTCTACTCGGAAGCCTGGATCTTCCAAACGGAAAACCTTACCTACTTCAAAGAAATGCAACGTATCGTTGCCTGCCTGGTTAGATTCCAAATTCTCTAATAAATTAAGAAGTAAACAACGTCGTAAAAATGGCTTCTCTTTTGAGAGTGGATTATCGAGCTCCACATATTGTTTAACATCGTCACCCATGCGGGCAATCTGCACCGTACTTACAAAAGAATAATTATACACTTCGGTATAGGACAAAGAATGCACCAGGATATTTTTCACTTTTTTTTCTAACTCTCTGAGTGTATTGATTTCAGGTGGTACAATAGAAAAAGCTGGCAACGACGGCTGGACTTTGTCGTATCCATATATACGAATAATTTCTTCCACCAAATCTTCGGCAATAGAAATATCTTTGGTGGCACGCCAACTCGGAATAGTAACGGAAAATTCTTCTCCTTTAATTTTTAAGCCGAATCCGAGCTGTTCCAAAATTTTTATTACTTCTTTAGGACGCAGGGTAACTCCAATTTTTTTCTCAAGTAGCTGAATATTCAAAGAAATTGGCCCTTGCTTGAGACTAAATTTTGATTCATCGATCACTTTGCTTGCCACTTTTGCGCCTGGGCAAATTTCTAAAACTAAACCTACTGCTTTCTGCAAAGCCTGCATAGTCAAATTTGGATCTAGGCTTTTTTCAAATCGAGAAGACGAATCACTGCGAAGCCCTAGTTTGGTAGATGTGCTGCGAATAGAGGCAGCCTCAAAATTAGCAGATTCAAAAATAATAGTATTTGTATGATCACTTATACCACTCCCTAAGCCTCCCATCACACCAGCGATAGCGAGCGCCTTTTGTGCGTCGGCAATAACAAGCATTGAGGAATCTAATTTTCTTTTTTCGTTATCAAGTGTTACAAACTCTTCTCCGTCCTGAGCAGTCCGCACGATAATAGTTGTTTCTGCAACGGTGCTTGCATCAAACGCATGCATTGGCTGCCCAACATCGGCCATAACATAGTTAGTAATGTCCACAATATTATTAATAGATCGTAGACCCACGGCCATCAAACTTTTTTTCAACCACTCTGGAGACGGACCAACTTTTATTCCAGACATTGCCACCGCCATATATCGTGGACATAATTTAGGCGCCTGCACTTGTACTTTAAGAGAAATTTTTTCCCCTGGTTTTCGGCCAAAGGCCGATCCGCCTCGGGCGGAAATTTTTTCTACAGTATATTCTTTAAGGTTTTTATTAAACAAAACCGCTACTTCTCGTGCGATACCATAATGCCCCCACAGATCAGGGCGATTACTCAAAGATTTATTATCAATTTCTAAAATAGCGTCGTTTAAACTAAGTGCTTGCGCCAAAGCCACACCTGGTTTAACTTTCAAATTACTGAGGTCTAAAATTTCTTTTTCTTCTGAAAGTGGAAATAACTCTCCTAATCCAATTTCTGTTGAAGCACAAATCATACCAGCTGATTCTACATCACGAATCTTGGTTGGTTTTAATTCTATAAGCTCACCCTCTCCGTGCCACTGCACCTTAGCACCCACCTTAGCGAGGGCCACGAGCATACCAGCTTGGACATTGCTACCGCCACAAACAATTTGTAATTGTTCATTACCCACATCTACCATACACAACTTTAACTTATCGGCATTTGGATGCTTTTCTGCAGAAATTATTTTTCCAACTACAATATGTTCCAAATTTTTTCCTTGGACTTCTACACGCTCCACTTCTACCGTACTCGCCTTAAGCTTTGCCGCCATCTCTTCGGCTGTAGTGGAATCTGGCAGGTTAACGTATTTTTTTAACCAATTATATGAAATCAACATATGCAATTAAAATTGTTCCAAGAATTTTGTATTCCCGCTTTCCAAAAGACGAATGTCTTCTATACCGTATTTAAGCATTACCAGTCGGGTGAGACCAAAACCAAACGCAAACCCTTGGTATACTTTTGAATCAATGCCGCCTTCTTTTAAAACATTTGGATGTACCATACCAGCACCAAATACCTCTAGCCAGCCAGTTTGCTTGCACAACCTGCAGCCAACACCCTTGCACAAATAGCAGGTTACCTCTCCATTTACCCCTGGCTCCACAAACGGATAAAATTTAGGACGTAATCGGATTTTAGTTTCTGGACCAAAAATATGTTTGAACACTTCTTCCAAAACACCTTTCATGTGAGAAAAATTTATTCCTTTATCAATAACTAATCCTTCGAGTTGATAAAAGGTGTGTTCGTGTCGAACGTCAGTCGCTTCGTTACGAAAACATTTTCCTGGCACAATCATACGCAACGGAGCACCATATTTTTGCATAGAACGCACTTGAACTGGAGAGGTGTGCGTTCTCATTACCCAATCCGAATGGCCTTTGATATAGAAAGTATCTTGCATGTCGCGGGCTGGATGATCGGCTGGAATGTTTAGACCAGTAAAATTATAATATTCACTTTCTAATTCTGGACCATCCAAAACGGCAAAGCCCATAGAGGTAAAAAAATCTTCCAAATCATTTTGAATAATGGTGTTAGGATGAGAATGGCCTGTATTTTTTAATGGCAATACTGGCTGGGAAATATCTACCTGCTCTTTTTCCAAAAGCCCAGACATCTCTTGTTCGGTAAATTCTTTTTTCTTATGATTAATCGCCTCTTCGACGGTCTTTTTTACTTCATTTGCCAATTGCCCCATTTCTTTTTTTGCTTCTTCACTGAGGTCTTTTAAGCCTTTAAGAAGTTCCGTAAGCTGACCACCTTTGCGACCAAGCAACCTGGTTTCTAATTCTTCGAGCTGCATCGTATCTTTTACAGACTTAAGGGCGAGTAGCGCTTCAGTTTTTAATTGTTGCAGTGTATCTTTCATAAATTTATGATCCAATAACTTTTTGAATCAAGCCCATAAATAAACCTTTAAATTTACCCAAGTCTTTAATGGTAATTAAAACCACCAGTGATATTAACAAAATAAAACCAACTCCATGGGCGATTTGTTCATATTTTTGCTGAACTGCCTTACCTTTAATTTTGCTAATAATTAAGAATAGCAATCTACCACCATCAAGTGCTGGGATTGGCAGCACATTTAAAATAGCTAGATTTAAAGATAGCAAGGCCATAAAGTTAAGCAGGTAATTAAACCCGAGTTTGGCCACTTTACCAGTCATTACCGCAATGCCAACTGGACCAGACAACGATTCTCCAACTGGTGCACCTGCAATTAGTCCAGAAATTAAATAGTAGAAGGAGAATAGTATCTCTTTTAAATAGAGGCCTGTCATTATAAGTCCATAATATAAAGATTTATACCATGGGTAACGAACCAAACCAACTTCAATAAGACTTACCCCCAAGCCACCTTTACCTGTATCAGCATATACAAAGGGGCGAATATTTTTTTCTAGTGTTTCATCACCTCTTTTTATGAGTACTTTTATATCTTGATCTTTATGACTATCTACATACTCTTGCATCGCTTTGACAGTTGGATTTTGTACATCATCCAACGCTACGATTATATCTCCTGTTTGCAAACCAGCCTTACCTGCTGGCTTATCTGCAGCAGCTTCCATAATTTCCAAATGGCTATTCTCTACTCTAGTGCCTGGTGGCAAATTATTTAGGGCTTGCGGAGCGCCAATCATAAAGCCGACTGACAATAGAATAAAAGCCAGTATTATATTCATACCGACGCCCGCCATAAGAGTAATAGCTTTTTTCCAAGCTTTCTGCGCAGAAAAACTATCTGGACCTTGATCTTGACCATCCTCACCCTTTATTCGGACAAACCCACCGAGCGGCAATAGATTAAAGGAATAAACCGTGCCTCCAGCAGTTTCTTCATCTGGTTTTCTACCCCATATAAAACGCCATTTTTTAGTACCAGCTTCGTCTTTCACCATTTGTATACCAAATAATCGAGGTGGAAAACCAAAACCAAATTCATATACCTTCATGCCGCTTTTTCTGGCAGCCACAAAATGACCCCATTCATGCGAAATTACGAGCACAGCCAAAACAGCAATAAAAATTAATAGAGTTACCATAATAAATATGTAAGTTACATCTACAAGCTTAAATCTTGTAATTTCTATGGCTATATAATATAATAACTTAGTAAAAAAGCCAATAGCCCAAGCTACTTTGGCCTTAAATAAATTAAATAATTATGCCAGCACTCTATATAGTTCTCGCCGGAATTGCGCTCGTAGCCGTTTGGCTTATCGCCGTCTATAACGGCCTGATTCGCTCCAAAAACCGAGTTGACGAAGCTTTTAGTGACATTGATGTCCAATTAAAACGCCGCTACGACCTAATCCCTAACCTAGTAGAAACAGTAAAAGGCTACATGACCCACGAACGAGAAACGCTCGTAAAACTTACCGAAGCCCGCACTGCCGCTATGGCCACCCACGATAATCCAAGTGCAACATTACAACAAAAAGAACAGGCAGAAAACATGCTGTCTAGCACCCTCAAAACATTGTTTGCTGTAACTGAAAATTACCCAGAACTAAAAGCGAGTCAAAACTTTTTACAATTACAAGACGAGATTAGCGATACAGAAAACAAAATCCAAGCTTCTCGCCGATTCTATAACGGCAATGTTCGTGACTTCAATACAAAAATCGAGGTATTTCCTACCAACATGATTGCTGGTTCTTTGGGATTTAAAAAATACGAATTCTTCCAAGCCGATGCCGCTGAACGACAAAACGTACAAGTTAAATTCTAATTTTTTCTTTTAAATAGCTATGGTAGAAAATAAAAGAAGAGACGGATATAGAGAACTTGGAGACCCAAATGCAGGAGCTATTGAATCAAGACAAAGAAAACTCGATGTAATGCTCAAAAAAATTAATGCTGAAGGCTTAATGGGCATAGAAATCAACACATCGTCAAACGAAGGAGCTTTACTTACTTCTTTTATTAATGCGCTCGACACTCCCGTCGGACCAACTAAAATTACCCCGGAAAAAATTGCCCTATTTTCTTTAGAAACTGGTGTTTTAAAGTACTCTAATAAAATAAAAAAGAATCGAGCAGAAACAATTTTTATTTACAACAACCCAGATCACCCAGAAGCCCAGGCTATTATAGAAATAAATACCGAGCTCAATATTGCCTTTATTTCTGATATAGCCCCGCTAAGACCCGAGACACATAAAACAGAAAAACAAAACCCCGAGCAAATTACCGAGGAAACGAAAGAAAAAAAACCAGAACGAGAACTTTCACTTCAAGAGATGAGAGCTGTTGTTGCTACTGAAAATAAAATTGGTATTGAGATTACAAAAGATATAAGCTCTCGGGATAAAGACAATCCATTCAGATCAATTAACGAAATTTTAAGCAACGCCAATCAAGATGATATAAACACATTTAAACCAGATGATTTTATTATATATTCTGAACAATTTGGCATTCTGCGATTTAGCCATCGCTCAGAACCAAGCGAGCCTGTTAGAACAAAAACCTCAACTATTGATTTTACCTGGGTAAATGAAACTGCAAAAATTACACTCGTTCTATCCTATCATGAAGCTGGAAAAATATTTTATCTAAAACATTTAAAGGAAAAAAAGGATAAAAAGGATAAAAAACTATAACAAAAAAATATGTACTCTCAGATAACCTCCAACAAAAGACAATCCGTTATCCTGGTAATGGTTTTTATTGCTATCATCATTGGGTTGGGATATGTTTTTGATATGGCATCTGGTAGTGGCGACTACAGCGGTGTATTTCTGGCAATCATACTTTCTTTTGGCATGACTATGATTTCTTATTTTCAAGGCGATAAGATCGCCTTATGGTCTAGCGGCGCCAAGCCAATTGCCAAAGAACATAGTCCGTATGTATACCGCATGATCGAAAATTTATGCATCACGAGCGGACTACCCATGCCAAAAATTTATATCATTGAAGATCCAGCTATAAACGCTTTTGCTACTGGTCGTAAACCAGAAACCGCTTCGGTAGCAGTCACAACTGGCGCCATAGAAAAATTAACTAACGAAGAATTGGAAGGCGTGCTCGCGCACGAAATGTCTCACATTCAAAACTACGACATTCGCTTTATGATGCTTGTAGCAGTGCTGGTTGGCTCTATTTCTATTCTCGCTAATATATTTTTACGCAGCCGGTGGTTACCGCGCCGCAACGACCGTGAAGGTGGAAACCTAGGTGCTATTTTTATGATTATTGGTATTGTACTTGCTATTCTGTCACCAATAGTTGCAGAACTTATCAAGCTGGCTATTTCTCGTCGCCGCGAATATTTAGCAGATGCCTCTGGATCGCTCCTTACTCGCTACCCAGAAGGACTTGCGAGCGCACTTGAAAAAATCGCTGCCCAAAGTCAACCGATGGCCAACGCCAATAATGCTACCGCTCACTTATTTTTTGCTAATCCTTTTTCTGGCAAAAAAATCTCTAGCTTTTTTTCTACTCACCCACCTATTGAAGAACGTATAAAAAAATTACGAGGAATGGCATAAACTTATACCTTAAATAAAAAACTTACGCCCTATGTCAACAGAAAGAAGAGAAACTACTCCAGAAAAAGTAAGAATCATAGTACCTTCAATAGAAGCAGGTGTTGAAATTGTGAAAGAATTTTGGCGGGCCATGCCTCACGGCACAGATCTAACCCGTGGATTAAGAGAAGATGTTATGGAAGATTGGAAGCAGGAATTAACTATGGGGGATAGAACAAAAGTTATTAAGGGAATGTTTCCTAATGAAAGGGGTAAATTTGTAGTGCATATTCTCGGGAACAACCAACCTTTATCTTCAGAGGCTGTGAGTTGGCTGAAGGGTAAGGGCTATCTTCAGTAAATATGGAAAATATAGAACGTCCTATTTTGACGCCTAAGTCTTGATGACCGCACTCAATTGATTAATTTTTTCTTGCATCACTTCTGCGCTTCGCGCTTCCAAATTCAAGCGCACAACTGGTTCGGTATTGCTCAGGCGCACACTGAGCCAGCCCCAATCAAACCTCATCCACAAACCATCTAAATGAGAAGTTTCTAAAGCTTCGTTTTTATATTTTTCTTCTACTCTACTTACCGCCGCCAACTTATCTTCAATTTCAAAATTAATTTCTCCAGAATGGAAATATTTTTTGAGAGGCGCTACAACTTCGCTGAGCGGTTTATTTTCGCGTGACAGTAATTGCAAAACATATAGCAAAGACAAGTCTGTGCTCTCTACATCAAACGTATCATGATAATACAAATGCAAAGATAGCTCACTTGCAAATGCGCCGTTAGTTTCTTTGAGCGCTTTTTTAATATTAGCATGACCTACTTTGCACATTTCTACCGATGCACCTGCAGCTTGCCATACTTCGGGCACAATCATACTCGATCGCAAATCATACAACATGCGAGCACCCACATGTCGACGTAACACCTCCAAACCAACAAGCGCACCTACAAAAGAAGCTTCTACGACTTTCCCTTTTTCATCTACCAAACCTACCCTATCCGCATCTCCGTCTAGGGCAAAACCAAAATCAGCACCCGTTTCAACTACCTTCTTTTGCAATGCCGCTAATGTTTCTACTTTAAGCGGATTAGCTTCGTGATTAGGAAAACTGCCATCTGGTTCTAAATATAGATACTCAACCTCTACTGGTAATTTTTTTAATATTTCTGGAAATGAAACTTTGGCCATACCGTTTCCTGCATCCACCACCAACTTCATAGGACGAATTGATTGCTGCGGCACAACAGAAAAAACTTTTTGTATATAATCTTGTAAAACATCTTTTTTAGGAAAAGTAGTATCAACAGAATCTTGATAAGCATAATTGGAATTAGCAACCAGGTCTTTAATTTCTGCCATACCAAAAGCCTCGCCTACTGGCAATCCGTCACCAAGCGTCATTTTAAAACCATTGTACTTGGCTGGATTATGGCTTGCGGTGACCATAACACCACCTGCATGCTCTGGGTAGTTGGCACAGGCAAAATTAAATAAAGGAGTGGAGGCCAAGCCGATATCAACTACCGGCACATTTTCGTCGTGCACTCCTTTCATAAGCGCACTCTGAAGACTTGGGCTCGTGAGACGCATATCACGACCAACTACTACTGCCTGACCAGGCTTAAGTAAATTATGAGCGCGTAAAAAAACTACAAATGAACGTCCCAAACTATAGGCCAAATCTGGAGACAGTTCTGTTTCTGCCAATCCGCGAATATCGTATGCTTTAAATATTTGTGGCGCAATTATCATAATAAAAAATACGTTGACTTAAAGGCAAAATTAGTATATATTACAAGCTAAATTCAGTCAAAATTTTTACTAAAATTAGACTAGATTTTGCAGCAATAAATTACTTTCACTTATGAATATAATAGACCGTTTTTCAACCAATCTACGAGAGGTACTTATTGCAAGTATTAATATTGCTACAGACCTAAAAAATAACTCCGTAGAACCGAGCCATCTTTTACTTGCCCTTTCAATGCAAAAAGGCTCTATGGCCAACGAAATTCTTACCCGCTTTCACTTAGACAGCAAAAGTATCCAAGAAACGCTTGCAAGCTCACAGAAACAATCCCCTTCAAAAACCAGAAATACTATCTCCCCTTTTTCTACCCATGCCAAAACTGTTTTAGAAAAATCACTCGTTATCGCTCAACAACATAATCATAACTATCTTGGCACTGAACATTTATTACTTGGCCTTCTGAGCACCGAAGACAAACAGTTAGAGCTGCTACTAAAAAATAAAAAAGTTCAAAAAACCGAACTTGAGGAACAAGTAAAAGTTGTCCTCACTAACGCTTCTCAATTTCCACAAATAAATAAAGCTCCAGAGATCATCGACCATATTCAAGAAAACTTGTCAGAAGATATTTTAATGCAGAACATGAAACCACCGACTATGACCCACAAAAAATCTCATAAAAAAGAAACTGTTTTAGATTTTTTTGGTACCGATTTAACTAACCCTGATATTGCCTCCGAAATTGACCCTGTAATTGGCCGTGAAAAAGAAATCGAACGCATGATGCAAATTCTCTGTCGTCGAACCAAAAACAACCCCATACTACTTGGCGACCCCGGCGTAGGAAAAACTGCAATCGTAGAAGGGTTGGCAAAAAAAATTGTAATGGGTGATGCACCCGATATATTGCTCAATAAAAAAATATACTCCCTAGATATGGGCCTCCTTATCGCTGGTACTGCCTACCGAGGTGAATTTGAAGGCCGCTTACGTCAAGTAATTGAGGAAGCAACCCACAACGAAGACGTTATTTTATTTATTGATGAATTGCATAACATTGTTGGTGCTGGCTCCAACCAAGGCAACATGGATGCAGGCAATATCTTAAAACCAGCCTTAGCACGAGGACAAATTCGTTGTATTGGAGCTACCACACCAACAGAATTTAAAAAACATATTGAAAACGATCCTGCTCTCGAAAGACGTTTTCAACCAATTCAAGTCAAAGAATCTTCGGTAGCTGATACCATTAAAATAATAAGGGGTATAAAACAAAATTACGAAAACTATCATAATCTAGAAATTACAGACAAAGCTATAATCAAAGCTTCGGTATTAGCTGACAGATATATTACTAATAAGCTACTGCCAGATAAGGCCATCGATCTGCTGGACGAAACAGCGGCAGCCAAACGACTTACTATCAAACCAAGTGCAGCAACTGCCAAGCTGTGGCAATTAAAAAAAGAATTAGAAAAAATTTCTCTATCCAAAGAAGAAGCGGCGGCGCATGATAATTTTGACCAAGCTGTAGAATTAAAAGAAAAAGAAAAAATCCTAACCAAAGAAATACAACTTTTGGAACAAAAACATACTCATAAAAAAATAAAAGAAAAAATTGGTATAATTACCGAAGATGATATTGCGGCGCAGCTCGCAAAAATTATTGATGCTCCGATAAAAAATATGTCATTCGGCACAAAAGATACATTGTCCGACCTTAAATCTGAATTAAACAAACGTATTGTTGGTCAAAACGAAATTATCCACGAAGTCTCACAAACAATTCTCCAAACTCAACTCGAACTCTCCAACCCTAATCGCCCACTTGCCTCATTTTTGTTTGTTGGCGAAAGCGGTGTTGGTAAAACCGAACTGGCCAAATCACTAGCGCGATCACTATACCCTCACCAAAACTCGCTTATCCATTTAAACATGAGTGAATTTAATGAAAGTTTTGGAGTTTCAAAATTATTAGGGTCCCCCGCTGGATATATTGGCTATAAAGAAACAAATCAATTTACTGATCGAATAAAAATGAATCCGTACTGCATTATTCTATTTGATGAGATTGATAAAGCGCATAAAGATGTAACCAAGCTACTGCTACAAATCTTAGAAAACGGCTCTATTACCGACTCTACAGGGCGCCAAGTATCGCTCAAACATGCTACAATAATACTTACTACTTCTTTGGGAATGGAAGAAATAAAAAAATCACAGATTGGTTTTGATAAAAATAACCAACCAGGAGAAAATAAAAAAATTGTTACCGCTAAATTAAAAGAATTTTTCTCTCCAGAGCTTATCAATAGAATTGATCAGATTTGTTTATTCAACACGCTAAACAAACAAGATTTTGCCAAAATTGCTGCGCTTGAAATAGACGACCTCAACAAACAGCTGGTTAATTACCACACCAAAATTAATCCAGATAAAAAAATATTTGAATGGTTCGTAAATCAACAGCCAGAAAAAAATAACGCTCGAGAAATACGAAGACAGATAAGAAAAGAAGTTGAAAAAATAATTTCAGACTTGATTATTCACGAAAAAACTAAGCCTTCCCATAAACTTGTTTTGCAACAAAATAAATTAGCCATAAGCTAAAAACGCTATGACTATGCCCGAACAAAAACCGATATCCAAACGAGGATCACGCTGGACAGCACTTATGCTGGCTGCCAAACTTGGACTGGGGTCAGATAACCCAACACCCCAACCTACACAGACGCAAACTAATATTGCAAACCGTCTGACGTCTGAACGGGCTCTTCAAGCCGGACAGCAAAGAACCCAGCCTGATTCACCGGAGGTTCAGGACGAAGATGAGGACGGTGAGGACTACAATGATAACGAAAATGGATACGAGGACGAAGATGAGAATGATTTTTCTTCTGCTGAAGAGGATGAGCCGAAACAATCAAGACCTACCACCTACCCTCAACAACAAATAGGCCCTGACACCCAACAACAAACTGCAGTAGCTATGGCCAACAAAAGGCAAGCAGACTTACGAATGCTAAAAAACCAGGAACAAGCTCTGGATACAGAAACAGAAGGGCTCATAAAAGAACTCAAGGGATTTAAAGAATCGAAAGGCAAAAGATCCATGAATTTTTTTAAACCAAGGATCAGCATTACTATAGACACTCTTCTTACAAGCTTACAGCACCAAAGCTCCCGCTCTTCTTATAAAAAACGAATTGCGGTTTTAACTGGCGCTCTTATGACTATCGGCAGCCTACTGGCCATGCTACGTGGTTTTAGATTTATTGCTGCTATGATAGATTCAGTCTCATCTTGGAAACGATGGATAATCAAAACAATAGAGACAATAGTTGGAGCTGTTATCATTTTTTTACTCGGATTTATTATAGTCCCTTTTGGAGCTGTACTATTTTATATTGATAAAATTCCAACAATGAAAGGCAAGATAACCCATGAGGTTGTGGAGATGATTGAAAAACTTAAAAAAAGACAAGCGGAATGGCAGCAAAAATTACAACAACTCAAAAAAATTGTAGCTCGACAAAACCAAAAAAAAGCAATTCAAAAAATGGAGAAACAGGCCCAAAAACCAGGGCAGGGACAGATGCAACGATAGGATTATTTTTTACCTATTTTTGTGATATAATAACAGTCGTCTTTATATTCAGTAATCTACCTGTATGTCTCTTACCAAAAGAATCGTCTTAGCCGTTCTTCTCCTTGCTGTCGCAGGTCTTATGGGTTATGGACTGTACTATTTTTTTGTCAGAACCGGCAGCTTAGGCCCAACCACTCCTCCTACTAGCACCGACATTCCCTCCGGACAACTACCTGGTTCTGGCACAAGACCAACAACCACCACAGGCACAGTAATAGGTCCAAATGGAGAAATTTTACCAGCATCGGGCGAAATACAATCTTCTACACCCTCCTATTATCAACCGGTCGCTACAACTCAACTACTCTCCGACAGTGCTAAAAATCCCTCTTTAAGTAATGCAGGTGATTTTCGGTTTTACAATGCCAATGATGGAAAATTCTACCGTGTAATGCCAGATGGCAGATTAGAAAAACTATCCGACGAAGTATTTTATAATACCCAAAAAATTACCTGGGCCAAAAATAAAAACCAAGCTATTATTGAATACCCAGATAGTGCAAAAATTGTCTATAATTTTGATACCAAAAAACAAGTAACTCTACCAAAACATTGGGAAGATTTTTCTTTCTCAAGTGACGGCAATCAAATTGCAGCTAAAAGTCTTGGACTAGACCCTTCAAACCGTTGGCTTATCACCGTAAATAGTGATGGCACAGGTGCAAAACTAATCGAACCAATGGGAGAAAATGCAGACAAAGTAATTGTTAACTGGTCTCCAAATCAACAGGTGGCTGCCTTCTCTCAAACAGGTGCACCACAAGGTGGCGAACGAAGAGAAGTTCTTTTCGTTGGCTTAAATGGTGAAAACTTTAAATCTACCATAGTAGACGGCTCTGGATTCTTACCTCAATGGTCTACTACTGGAAAAAAACTACTCTACAGCATATACAGCTCACGCAGCGACTTCAAACCAGAATTATGGATTGTAGATTCTCAAGGAGATAGTATTGGCAATAACCGCAAACTACTCCAGCTAAATACCTGGGCTGATAAATGTACCTTTGGCAACGATGACACTATTTACTGTGCCGTACCACGAGATTTGCCTACTGGTGCTGGCATGTCACGAGGAATTACAACCTACAACTACGATGATTTATACAAAATAGATTTAAAAACTGGCCTAAAAACACCTATCGCACTCGATGGCCAATATAATATAAATAATATTTTTTACGACACAGCTGACAACAAAGTTATTTTTACGGATTTAAATAAAACTGGCGTATTTGAATCTCAACTATAAAAGAGTTATTATGATGCATAAAAAATTGTACCTCATACTTATTATAATGGTTGCACTGGCAGGAATTTTATTTTTTACGCAAATTAGAAAAGCTACAAAAATTACTATTAAAAAAAGCACCACTTCTTTAATTTCTCCCAACGCCACCTTTATTCCCTTATCAACCTCCGAGCTAATCTTTGGTAATCCGGGCGCACCTATTACGATAATAGAATTTGTTGATTTTAGCTGCAACGAATGTCTTACCTTACACGAAACAATCAAATCTGTAGTTAATGCACACCCCCAAGATCTTCGCTTAATCTGGAAAGATGCTCCACAGCCAAAAATACTTTCCAAAAACCTAACCCTCGCCCATCAGGCTGGTTGGTGTATTGCAGAGCAGGACGAAAAAAAGTTTTGGCAATTTATAGACACAGCAAGTCAAAACAACAAAGACCTTGCTGAATCAGGACTAAAACGAATCGCCCAAAACCTAAATCTAAATATAGAAAAATGGTGGGAGTGTACTAATAGCGAAATGGCCAAACAAAAAATTACAGAGTCATTACAACTTGCCAATAGTCTGGGAGCAAAATCTTTGCCTGCAATTTTCATTAACAACAAGCTCATCAATACAAGTGCCGACATAAACATACAAGAGATGCTCGAAAGCTTTATTACAAAATAAATTTTTACGGCCAGACTCTCACCCATTTCTTGTCTTATATACTATGCTAAAAAATAAGCTACCAAAAAAAATAGCTCTAACTGTCGCTTCTTTTTTTGTTATCTTATTTTCTTCGATACCAACAATTTCTCTAGCTCAACCAGTAAGCGAAACAGCAAGCGGAAGATCCATTACCGCCGTGTACGAGGAGCTCAATGGCAGAAAACCTCTTCTTGAGATAAGAATTCCCGGGCTCACTTTTAGCAACATTGCTTCAAGCAGCGATGAAACTGGGCTTTATTTCTATATCTCATGGATTCCAGAGCTTATCTCCGCAGTCTATAAATTTAGCATTGCCATTGCCAGTATCGTGGCTGTAGTTATTATAATCCTACAAGGCATGCGCCTTATTACTTCGGCAGGCAGCAGCGAAGCCACTTCTGAAGCCTATAAAAAAATAACCCATGCTGTTATTGGACTCTTTATCGCCTGGGGATCTTTTCTTATCCTCTACACAGTCAACCCAAATTTGGTAGAATTTAATCCCTTAAAAATTAAGGTGGTGGAAAGACAAGAACTCGATGTCTCACCATCTACTGAGACGGAAGTCGATGTAAGTGATATACAACAAAGTACTACAGTACCCTATTTTGGACAATATGATTCACGCTGGGCACAACTCAAACCAGGTGACCCTCAATGGCCATTTGATACTAGCCAATGTAAAAAAACTGCAAGCATAATAGCCAGAGGGTGCGGATCAACTTCCCTGGCAATGATTCTCAAGTCATTAAACAAAGATGTGACACCTATAGAAACATCACGATTTGCTTTAGGATGTTCAGGCGCAATGAGCCAAAACAATCTCCAACAAGCATGGAGCACAGGCCCTTGGGCAGACTTAAAACTTCAATTTTTTTATAATGAAAAAGCTTTAGAATTGGCCGCTAAAAATATTCCTCTGATCATGAACTGCCACCCATGCAACGGCTATACAGGTGATGGTAAAATCAAAACATACTCAGGTCATTATATGGTGATAACAGGTAGTAGCGATAACGGTCAAACATTTAACATTAATGATCCTGGCGGAAACCCCAAAAAAAATAATGCTATTATTAAAATGACAAGAGAACAAATTTTAACTCCAAACAGGGATCAGGTCACAGAAGGTTGCAATGGAAATAGCGAGTGTCTAGCGGGAATCAAAACTATAAGAAAACCGAGTTTTATCTATATTCACCAATAATTATTTTAATGTCCAAAAACTCTCTTATTTTTAATTGCTCTAACTGCGGAGCTCAATATGCCAAATGGACTGGCAGATGTTTAGAGTGTGGCAAATGGGGTACGATACCTGAAACTCCTACTATAGATTCAAAATCACAGGTAGAAAAAAATAAACAACGATACGCCCCAATAGAAATGACAGATTTGCAAGCAGCTGATAAAGCTAAATTTGAAAGGATAAAAACAAATATCGGAGAACTGGACAGAGTTTTGGGAGGGGGCCTCGTTCCAGGCTCTCTTATTTTACTCGGTGGCGAACCAGGCATTGGCAAGTCCACACTCGCCCTACAACTGGCAGCAATTCTTCCGCACTCATTATACATTTCTGGCGAAGAGTCGGCTCAACAAATCAAGCTACGCGCCGAACGTCTTGGTATTACTAGTAGCACAAAAACAACTGGCTCTACTATGAAAATCGGCAATGCTACTTCTATAGAAAATATCATTGAAACTATAAAACAAAACAAAGATTGCCAATTAATAATTATTGACTCAATCCAAACTGTACAATCAACCGAAGCAGAGGGCGAAGCTGGGAATATTAACCAGGTACGAGCCTGCACCACCAAGCTACTCGACCTTGCCAAGACAACCAACAAAACTATTGTTCTTATTGGCCAGGTCACCAAAGATGGTGCTGTCGCTGGTCCAAAAACCCTCGAGCACTTAGTTGATGCTGTCCTCTACCTCGAAGGTGATAAATACCATATTTTCCGCATATTGCGCACCACCAAAAACCGATTTGGCCCAACGGATGAAATCGGAGTTTTTTCTATGGAGAGCCACGGGCTAGAAGAAGTAAAAAATCCTTCCACGGTATTTTTGGCTGGACGCGGAGAAGCAGTATCTGGATCTACTGTAACCTGTCTTATGGAAGGTAGCCGCCCCATACTGGTCGAAATCCAAGCCCTGGTTACTAAAACAAATTTCGGGTATCCACAACGACGAGCTTCTGGTTTTGACCTCAATAGGTTACAAGTACTTGTAGGCGTCTTATCCAAACGAGCAGGTTTACCGCTGGATGCCTATGATATTTTTCTTAACGTAGTTGGCGGCATTCAAGCTGAAGAACCAGCGGCTGACCTGGCAGTAATGCTCGCTCTTGCCTCTGCCCTAAAAAACAAAGCTATATCCAAAGACATCGCTTCTTTTGGAGAAGTTGGCTTGGGTGGAGAAATACGACCTGTTCCGCAAACTGAAAAAAGACTGAGTGAGATTAAAAAAATGGGATTTAAATTTACTATTATCCCCTACACTACCAATACTATTAAAACCAGCGAAATTAAGGTAGCTTCTGTAAAAAATGTAAAAGAATTGGTTGAACAAATTTTAAAATAAAATACAGAGTTTTATTCAAAATGAGTTTGGTTCTCCCAATCTCTTAGCTTCTCAAGTACAACGGCATGTTGTTGTAAGTCTGCCAAAACCATTTTTGCTGCTTCCCGACATTTCTTAATTAATTCTTGATCTGTTAATTTGGCAAGTCGTAAATTCATTTCACCGCTCTGCTCCGTTCCATAAACTTCTCCGGGGCCGCGAAGCTCCAAATCTTTCTCTGCCAACTTAAACCCATCATTTTCTGTTTCAAAAAACTTTAATCTTTCTAAAGATTTGCTAGACCTACTCGCAGTAAATAATAGGCAGTACGATTGATACGACGACCTGCCGACTCTACCTCTAAACTGATGCAGCTGAGCCAAACCAAAATTTTCTGAACCTTCAATCATCATAACGCTCGCATTTGGAATATCAACACCAACCTCTATAACTGATGTTGAGACAAGCAAATCTACTTTACCCTCTTTAAAAGAAGACATTATTTGTTTTTTTTCTTCTGATTTTAACTTTCCATGTAAATACCCTACCCGTAAATCTGGAAAGATTTTTTTGGATAATTTTTCATACTCAGACATAACTGATTTTTTTTCCGTATTGCTAGACGTGATAATTTTTACCTCACCAGCGTCTTCAGCAGGCGCTTCAATAGCCGGGCACACTACAAAAACTTGGCGTCCTTGAGCTACCTGTTCGCGTATAAACACATAGGCCTTATCTCGATTAAGCGTCTCGACCAGCCTAGTAATTATCTTTTTTCTTCCTGGTGGCAACTCGTTGATAATAGAGACTTCCAGATCACCATAAATCATAAGGGCAAGAGATCGAGGAATAGGTGTCGCTGTCATACTCAAAAAATGGGCCGACTTGCCTAAGTTTTTTGAAAATGATTTTTCTTTAATAAGCTTTCGCTGTGTAACGCCAAAGCGGTGCTGCTCATCCACTACTACTAGACTAAGATTTTTAAAAGATACATCTTCGGTTAAGAGTGCGTGCGTACCAACCACAATATCTATTGACCCATCTGCAATAGCCTGCACAATACTCTTCCGTTCTTTCTTGGACACACTGCCTGTTAATAAATTTATTTTTAAATTTGTATTACTAAATAATTTTTGCAAAGAATAAAAATGCTGTTGCGCCAAAATTTCTGTTGGCGCCATAAGCACCCCTTGTCCGCCATTTAGGAAAACAGTGTACAGAGCAATGGCAGCAACCACTGTTTTACCCGAACCAACATCCCCAGAAACCAATCTGTTCATGGGGATATTTTTATTAATATCTTGTAAAATTTCCCAGGCAGCAATTTTTTGAGTTCTTGTTAATACAAACGGCAACGATGCCACAAATTTTTTTACCTCTTCCTCCTTAAATACGACCGCTAGTGCTTGTAAACTACCTCGTTCTTTTTTTGATAGCTCCGCTTTCATGTGCACCAAAAATAATTCATCAAACTTTAACCGATCTGTACTTATCTTGAGCTCACGTTCATCGTGCGGAAAATGAATACCGCGCAACGCATGCGGGAGCGGCACAAAATCAAACTTTTCTAAAACATCTTTTGGTACCCAATCTGGAGTTTTGTCGGCCAAAGGCAAGATTTGATTAATTAAAAAACGTATTTGTTTCTGGGTTAAACCATGAGTAAGCGAATACATTGGCACCAAACGTGCGGTATGAACTGCTTCTTTTTCGCCCAAGGCGGTTTTTTCATAGGCTGGACTTACCAACTGCGGCCCGAGCATATCGGATTTTACCTTGCCTGAAAAATAAACCATGTCGCCGACTTTAATATTCTTTATCAAGAATGGCTGATTAAACCACACTATCCGCAAACTACCAGTTTTATCAGATACCAAAGCTTCGGTAATTGTTTTTCTGGATTTAAAGCTACGCTTATTACCTACTAGCTCTACCTGCGCACAAACTGTCACCAGCTCACCATCACGTAGTTGTGAAATAGGCACGATCTGCCGATAATCTTCATAGCGAAAAGGAAAATAATACAACAAGTCCTGGGCAGTTCGTATACCCAAAACCTCCAACCGTTTGCCGATTGTTTTACCCACTCGAGTTAATTCAGAAATAGGAGTTAATAAATCCATACGCAGCTATCTTACTCCTTATTTGAAGATTTATTCAATAACTCTAAACACTTCTTCTACGGTTGTAATTTTTTCAAGCGCTTTGAGCAAACCATCTTGGACCATTGTTACCATACCACCTTTTACCGCCAAATCTTGAATAGCATATTCTGAAATTTGAGCACTTAAAATAGCCTGCTCAATTTCTTTGTTCATGGTAAAAATTTCGTAAATACCTATTCGGCCCTTATACCCCAAACCACTACATGCCTCACAGCCCTTACCTTTATAAAAATGTAAGTTTTGTATATCAATATTTTTTTTCTCTGCTTCTGGCAGGTTGGTTAAATTTTTCATCACCCGTTCCATTTGTTCAGAAGTTAGAACCTGCTCTTCTACACAAGCAGCACAAATTTTACGCACAAGCCTCTGACCAATTACCGAGTTAAGTGCTGGCGCTAATAAAAACGGTTTTACGCCCATGGATAAGAATCTTGGTATAGTGCCAGAAGCACTATTGGTATGAATGGTAGATAAAATAAGATGGCCAGTTAAGGCAGCTTGAATAGCGATTTCGGCTGTTTCTAGATCGCGGATTTCACCAACCAAACAGATATCAGGGTCTTGACGCAACAAACTACGCAGACCTTTTGCAAATGTATAATCACGACTGGCGTCTACCTGGCTTTGATTGATACCATCAATTTTAATTTCAACAGGATCTTCTAAGGTGATAATTTTTACGCCTTGTTTATTGAGCGTTCTTAAAATGGCATACATGGTAGTAGTTTTACCAGAGCCAGTCGGACCAGTGGTAATTATCATACCATTTGGTCGCTCCACTTCTTTTTTTAACTTAGCATACGCATCGCCACGTAAGCCTAACTCATCAAAAGTAACGCCTTTACTACCGCTATGCAAAATTCTCATTACAACACTCTCACCATAAATAGTAGGCATGGTAGAAACACGAATATCCAAACTACCAGAAGATAGCTTAAGGGTTACGCGTCCATCTTGCGGACGATCAGTAATATTTATCTTTAATGCTGCCAGCAATTTTATACGGGAAACAAACTTTTTCCACTGCTCTTTTGGCAATTTAGCTACATCATGCAAAATACCATCGATACGATATCGTACCATAATCCCATTTTCTTCTGCCTCTACATGAATATCGGACGAAGTTACTTTTAAGGCAGACGCAATAATAAGAGTGAGAATATCACTAATTGAAACATTCAAAAATTGATTTTCCAAGCTACGAAAATCAATTACTCCTGATTTAAATTTTTCCAATTCTTCATCAGTTATGTTTATATCTTTGCTTATTGGCTTGACGATTGGCAGGTTGGCATAGAGTTTGATCGCCTTAGCAAAACTATTTTCAGAAATAAGATAGATTTGTGTATTAGCATGATGACTTTCTCCAAGCTGATATGCCAGCTCTTGTATCTGATCACCATACTCTATACACCCTATTCGTATTTCTCCTGGAATATTAAAAAAACAAATCACCTTTTGCTCCATAGCAATAGGTTCGGCAATAGTCTTCAAAGATTCAGCAGTTATAGGAAACGCAGAAAGATCTATATACGGTAAACCAAGAGAGCTCGCTTTTTGCGCAACAAGCTCCTCCTTATTTTTTAGGTCAATCTCATGGATTTTCTTATCAAATTTTTCTTCTGCACCACCTTGCGTACCTCCTGTAGTAGGAGTCGCAGAAGAAGATTTTTGATTAGATTTTCCGAGCAAACTATTAATAGAGGGAAAGTCACTCATACTATCTAGAGAACATATACTTAAAGAAGTGAATTGCGCGACTAGAGACCCCTTCTTTGTGCATTTTCATAAATAAAAATACCCAAGCACTGATTGTGAACGCATTAAAAAACCCAGCTGCTAAGGCTATAAATAAAAGGAGGAGGAAAATACCAAGAACCAATCCTACCGCCGCGAGCACTACCAAATTGGTAATACCGCCAGCTATCCAAATAAGGGCTGCTGGGAGAAAGGCAAAAAATGACCCTGCAATAACTGCGATTATGAGCAAGAATGTTAAAAACATTAAGAGCGCCCCAACTTCCAACGAAACAAGAAAATGATCTGAAAATAAAAGCCAAGCTTTTTTTATAGAAGTACGCATACCCTTTCCATCTAAAACAACATAGCAAAGAGTATATATGGTAAGGGCCGAAAAAATTAGAGAGACAAACAAAACAACTACAGATGAAACTGCAAAAATAAAACCTTGCGTTAAATTAGGAGAAACAAAAAAACGACTTGCTAAAAAAGTAAAGGCAAACAAAAGGCCAAACATGAGCACTTGTCTTATTACATTTACCAAAAGAACACTCCAAAAATGTTTAAGGCTTACTCTCCATGATTTTGCGAGCGTTTGATGTTTACCAGTTTTGAACCACTCAGCCACATACATGATAAGAGAACCTTGAGAGCTGACGGCCAAAAAAACAAGCAGAGTAATAACAGACAGACAAATAATAGCTAGCCAAACTAGCCCTAAAATACTCCAAACACCACCAGATATATCAAGCTTTAATAAAGGTATAAGTGGCACACCTTTTTGAGATAGGCTCGCGTCAAATATAGACCAGATTTTTCCAAAAATATCACTAAAACCTAACTGACCCAAAAAAATTGAAAGAAGGCCTAATATCCACAAAATTTTATTTTCCCAAACTACCTGCCATGCAGACATAAGGGTTTGACGATATGTTGGCTCTTTCATAATATAAAAATACAGTTAAAAACAAATTTATTATAGCATATTGTAGGGACAAATAAAAATCCGCCTGGCTAAAGGCGGATTTTTATTTATTTATAATTATTACTGTCTTGGGCCAAAAATTCTCTCTACACCTTCTTGTTCTATCGTTTCTTTCTCCATTAATTCTTTAACCATTTCTTCTAACTGGGGACGATGACTCTCTACCACTTCTTTTGCTCTCTTTTCAGCTTCGGCCAACAAACCAGACACTTCTCTATCTATAGATTCAGCAGTTTTTTCACTATAGTCTCTTTCCACTGCGCCGCCGCCCATAAATACGGCCTCCTGATGATCACCAAAGGTACGAGGACCCATAGAGCTCATACCGTACTTTACTACCATATCGCGAGCCACTTTACTGGCACTTGTTAAATCGGAAGAAGGTCCAGTTGAAAGCATATTATCACCAAAAATCATTTTTTCTACAACATAACCACCCAACGCCATAGCAAGCTCATCTTTAAACTGAGCTATAGTATGATAATGCTTATCTTCAGTTGGCATTTTAAGCGTATACCCTCCAGCCGAACCTCGAGAAATTACAGAAACCTTACGCACCGGATCGCCGTGCACTAAATAATGACCAACAATTGCATGGCCTGCTTCGTGATAGGCAGTCATTTTTTTCTCTTTATCATTTATAATTCGATTTTTTCTTTCTGGGCCTAACAACACTTTTTCGATACTTTCCAAAATTTCTGATTCACCAACTTTTTTCATACCACGACGAACTGCTAAAATCGCAGCTTCGTTTAGTAAGTTAGCGAGATCAGCTCCAGAAAAACCCGGTGTACGCTCGGCTACCTTACGCATAGATACACCATCGGCGAGCGGTTTGTTTTTTGCATGAATTCCTAAAATCTCTTCGCGGTCTTTGATGTCAGGCAAATCAAGCATTACGCGACGATCAAAACGACCAGGACGGAGCAAAGCTGGATCAAGCACGTCGGGGCGATTGGTAGCTGCCATAATAATCACACCAAGATTTGGTTCAAAGCCATCCATTTCAACGAGTATCTGATTGAGGGTCTGCTCTCGTTCATCATGTCCTCCGCCCAATCCAGCCCCTCGACGACGACCAACAGCATCAATCTCATCGATAAACACAATTGCTGGCGCATCTTTTTTAGCTTTACCAAATAAATCTCGTACACGAGAAGCACCAACACCTACAAACATTTCTACAAATTCGGACCCAGACATATTGAAAAATGGCACATTAGCTTCTCCAGCTACCGCCTTAGCAAGCAATGTTTTACCTGTACCAGGACTACCAACTAACAAAACACCTTTAGGAATTTTTGCACCCATCTCTGTAAATTTCTTTGGATCTTTCAAAAAATCTACTATTTCTACCAGCTCCTGTTTTGCCTCTTTAGCACCAGCCACATCGGCAAATGTTTTTTTATTTTTATCATCTGGATTTGTTTGACGCGGATTACTTTGACCAAAGCCCATTGCTTTGTTGTTCATACCTTGCACGCCACGAGTCATGAAATAGAAGAATAATATAAAAATAACAAGGGGCAATAAAATAGGCAACAAGTTTCCTACCCAAAACTTCCACGAACTTTCATTTTTAACTTCAACAGACAAACCAGCCAAAGACGAGGTGGCAACACCATAATTTTTTACAATTTCATCAAAAGTTCCATTTGGCTCTTTTAACACTTGCTGCAATTTTGCATTCTCATCTTTGAGCTGCAGACTAAGAGTATCTCCTTTTATAATTACTGTTTTTACTTGGCCTGCATTTATCTCTTCAATCATTTTGGAAATACTAATAGTTTCGGGGCCTTTATTTTTTTCTGATTTTACATAACCCAAAACTCCTGCCACTAAAAATAAAAAGATGAAGACGATAATAAAGTTTTTTAAGAAATTTTTCATAGTATTTTTTAGTTAGTAAGCTCAGAGCTTTTCGCTATAAATAGCTCTAATACCATTATTAGATAATACTATTTTCCCAGTAAAAAAGCAAGGCTTTGTCCCAAACAAAAAAGACGACTACCCATAAGGTGAGCCGTCTTTTTTTAATTATTATTTGGCTTCTTTTTCTTCCTTTTTCTTTTCTTTCTTTACCTCTTTTTCATCTTTTTCTTCCTTTTTTTCTTCAGTCTTTTTTACCTTACCTTTTACTCCAAATAATCGGAGACCAAGGCGGTGTTCTGGTGGTTCCAAAGACACAATTTCAAAATCCGTACTCTGGCCAATCTTGAACTTCTCGTTTAGATTGCTAATGCCTTCGTCAGCTAACTCGGAAATATGCGCTAAGCCGTGAATATCTTTGTCGAGCGCTACCATAAGACCAAATGGCTCGATCTTCAAAATCTTACCCTCTACTTTGTCTCCAACTTTATATTTATCTTTTACAGACTTCCAAGGATCGTCTACTAAACGTTTGATAGAGAGGTAAATCTTGGATCTGTCTAATTGGATAATCTGTGCTTTTACTTTGTCACCAACTTTTAAGATATCTTTTGGATGATCAATACGCTGCCAAGCAATTTCGGAAATATGAACGAGACCTTCTAAATCTTGGCCAAATTTTACAAAGGCGCCAAAAGAAGTAAGGGCACTAATTTCACCTTCTACGGTATCACCTACTTTGTAAGATTCAAGCACAGCCTTTTGTGTATCTTCCCAAACTGCTTTTTCGGACACAATTAATTTTTCTTCTTTTTCATTTACATCAATTACTTTTACTTCTAATTCTTTATTCATTAACTCTCGCAACTTTTCTAAGATACGATTTTTATCGCCGCCCATTACTCGCGGGTAATGATCTGGGTTAAGTTGAGATACTGGCATAAAACCACCAAGGCCTTCTACCTGCATCATCAGACCACCTTTGTTAGCAGCAAGAACTTTTGCTTTGATAGTAATATTGTCTTGCATCCATTTCTTAACATTGTTCCAAGCGCGCTGGTAACCAGCAATACGGAATGACAATTCCATTTCACCATTTTCATTTTCTAAATCAAGAACAGTAGCTTCTACTTCGTTACCAACTTTTAGATCAGTATATTCTTTTGACTCAGCAAATAATTCTCGGCCACGAACTACACCAACAGTTAAACCTTCAATGTCTACGTGCACTTCACCTTTATCGATTGAGATAATTTTACACTTAACCACATCCCCTTCTTTTGGGATGGTAAGCGGATGAGACTGCAGCAATGTTTTAAAATCTTCCATATACGAGATGAGCGAGAGAAATAATCAAATGTTTTGATTATTTCCGAGCGAATGAGTATATATGAGCTTTAGCCCATATATAAACAAAAAAACTCTTTTATCCCTACTGACTAAATCAATATGGGTGTCCTCCTCTAAATTGGGAGAACTTAATTTGTTAAATTTTATATGCTCATTATACTCTATAACCAACAAATTGTCAATACATGCCCCCAAACCTAACACGGGGCGGGAACGGCGTACACGACGCCGCTCCCACTAGTACAACCACCCTTCCTCACTCGGCCACGTGAACCCGAAGCCCGGCTGACAGTTGACCAGGCACTCAGCCAGGAACCGATTGAGGAGCGCCTGTGCGTCGACCTGCTCTTGCCCGCGACACGAGGACACCTTCCCCTGCAAGAACATGGAGACCCTGTGGTCATTGTCCGTGGAGTTGCTCAAAGCCTGGTGAAGAGATGCTCCTCCTCGGCATATGGGTTCATCAGGGAACAGCTTCTTGAGATCTGCCACAAGAGCAGCAGAAAGCGGCATCCGCATAAACAGCTCCTTGCGCACAAGCGCAGTTACCAAAATGGGTTCGACAATCTCATTGTCGAAAAATGAACTTGGAATTTTAGAATATCTATCATAAGGTATTCTAAAATTCCAAGTTCATAGAATAGGGTCGCACTAGCTCATTGTAAATAATTTATAAGGAATATAAGCCTAAAAATAGGCTGACATCACGCTTACAAACAGTTCATTAATAACAAAAAAAGATGCTTTGGTCAAGAAGCATCTTTTAAGTTATCTTTGAAATATCTGCGACTGCGTCCGCGATTCGCAAACCGATGCGCTTCATCTCGCACCTGTTGCAATGTTCTTTTTATAGTCTCAGCTAATTCTTTGAACACATTTTTTGTCCCTGAAGGATATACCAAATGATCGCCGTCCAATTTGGACAATCCGAGCCATGGTGCTTTGAACTGATATTTTTCCATAGTCCTGGCAAGATATTCTATCTGAGGCCTACCGCCATCTATCAAAATAAGATCAGGCTTTGGCCATTCCACGTGCTTTAACCGTCTCTCCAACATCTCTTTGAGAGCTTCTAAATCATTGTTAGCAGGGGCATCTTTTATTTTAAATAATCGATACTGCGTATTATCTGGTTTACCGTCAGTAAAAACTACCATTGAGCCATATGTTTCTTTACCAGCAAAATGGGAGATATCATACCCTTCGATACGATTAAAATTATGAGAATTGGAACCAACCTCATCATTTGCAATAAGAGTTACATCTTGAATATGCTTGAGTGCCAGAGCAGCATGCGGATTTTCGGTAGTTAATTTTTTTAACAGTTTACTTTTTTCACCTTTTAATAACAAAATTATATTATTAATATTTTTTTGATAATCTTTTTTAGTTATATTACCCACACACACGCCCGGGCATAACCCAATTTGATAATCAAAACATGGCTTGCCAGTTTGCTTGCAAGTACTATACGGAAAAATCCGACGAATAATTTTTAACGCATTTCTAATAGTAGTAAGACTCTGGTATGGCCCAAAAATCTTGGCAGCAGAAGCAGGAAAACTTTCTAATTCTCTTCCTCGAGCAATAATTGGTTTGGGAAAATCTGCCTTTGGAATAACTAAAAAAACAAACGAACGATTATCTTTATCTTTTACATTATACTTTGGCCAATATTTTTTAATGAGGTTTGCTTCTAAAATAATAGCCTCCAGCACGGTGTCAGTTTGTATATAAGTAACTGTATGAGCCAAAGAAACCATTTCACCAATACGAGGATCTATATCTTTACGAAAATACTGCAAAACACGCCGACGCAACGAAGTTGCACGACCGACATATAGGGGCTTCCCTTCTATATCTTTGTAAATATAGACACCAGGATTAAGAGGGAATTGTTTGGCTTGATCAATTAGAATCATGGTTGCAAAATATCTTCACTATTACCATTTACAGAAATAACAACACTTTTTACTGTTGGAAATTGATTCAGTGTTTCTACTATTTGCGCACGGATAGCAGTTACGCGACAAGCACCACCAACTTCTTTTTGCATCTCGTCACTAAAATCAACTTTGGCTACTCCGTTATTTTCAATAACTAAACTATTAATCTGCACACCTTCATTAATATTTGTAACATAGCCATCAAACTGCTCCGCTGCGGTTGGGCCTTTTAATAATTCTTGCAAAGCAGCCCTTGCTACAGCCACAGTCTTAGGCAGCACCCTATTTACTGCAAACACTTTTTCACAAGTAATTTCTGGATCAAGTTTACTATTACTAAAGTAAGCTTGAACATTTATCACATCATTTGTAGGCACTAATTTTACTTTAAAGGAAACTTCTTTGTCTCTTGAAGGCTCACCGCTTGCATTTTCATTTTTAAAAACAATCCTACCTTCTCGGGCAGTTGTTATATACTCTAGGTTTGCTTCAAAATATACCGTGGAAGTCATCCATTCTGTAGTAGCGGTAAGAGGTTTGATATCTAAAATATTATTATTGCTATCATACAAACTAACACTACCTACCTGCCCTTCAAAACCGCCCCAGCCTTCACCATTGGTATAACCAGTAATTTTAAATGGCGAACCAACTGTATCATTTTCTTTTACGTTATCTAAAACCAACCCTTTTTTTAACTCAACAGGAGTTGATTCGTTTGTTGCAGAACGATTTCCAAAATAATGCCAACTTAAAAAAGAGGCCACACCAAGCGCTAAAACCATAACAACAATTGGAAGTAGTTTTTTCATACAATACAAGTTAAACTTCATTCAAAATGGTTATTAGAATGTAACTGGAAAAGTCACGCTTCTATCTCTGATCGGTTCACCACTTGGGTTTTCATTTTTAAATATTAAAGTTCCCGTAGGAGCAGCTGTTGCAAAAATTAAATTAGCTTCAAATGGTACTGTGCTGGTCATCCAGTCTGCAGTGGCCATAAGTGGCCCAGTTACCAATAAATTACCAAGATTATCATATAGTCGAGCTGTCCCCGCTTGGGCTTCAAAAGCTGTCCAATTATCATTTCCATTTACGTAGCCAGTAATTTTAAGTGGCGAAGAAACTACCTGATTTTGTGCAGGCGTTGTAATTACCAGGCCTGCTGATACTTCGTCTTCTACAACTTCTTCCGAAGGAGCAGGAGAAACCGTATTAACGCTGTTTTTAGGAGCACTATATTTATAGCTGTAGACAATGGCCAGAACGAGAACCGCTACAAGCAAAGCCACTAATAATAAAATTGTTTTTTTAGTCATATGTATATTTAAATAATTAATAAATGTATTTTAATCTAAATACGGTCTTAAATACATACCCGTATATGAATGTGGATTATCACCTACCTCTTCGGGCGTACCTTTCGCCACTACTATACCACCTTTTGCACCACCTTCTGGACCCATGTCCACAATATAATCAGCGCATTTTATAATATGTAAATTATGCTCAATTACCACTACTGAGTTACCTTTATCTACTAATTTATTAAGCACTGCTAACAAAAGTTCAATATCATAATAGTGCAGCCCAACCGTAGGCTCATCAAGAAGATACAAATTCTTCTTACCAAGTGGCGCAGTGAGTTCGCGAGCTAGTTTAATACGTTGTGCTTCTCCTCCAGACAAGGTAGTAGCACTTTGACCTAATCGTAAATAGCCCAAACCAACTTCTTGCAGAACTTTTAACTTGTCAGTGATTTGATAAATATGTTCAAAAAATTTCACCGCTTCGGTTACCGTCATCTCCAACACATCAGCAATATTTTTATTTTTATGTTTTACTTGCAATGTTTCACGACTAAACCGTTTACCATGACAAACTTCACACGGCACTTCTACAGCGGGCATAAAGTGCATCTCGATTGTATTGAAACCTGCGCCCTCACACGACTCACAGCGTCCACCAGGACGATTAAAAGAAAAACGAGAATGGGTATATCCACGCAACCGTGCCTCTTCGAGGCTGGCATAAAAATCTCGAATTGGACTAAAGATACCTGTATACGTTGCAGGATTAGAACGCGGCGTACGCCCAATTGGAGACTGATCAACAATTACTGCCTTATCTATATATTCTGTCCCCGTAATACTGCTCACATTTTCTAATTTTTTAAATCGACTTTTTATACGAGCTATATTTTCGTACAAGACATCATATAGCAAAGAAGATTTACCCCCACCAGAAACTCCTGATATACAAACTAGTTTACGCAATGGAATTTTAACATTGATATTTTTTAAATTGTTAGCCCGAGCACCAACAATAGAAATCTCTTCTGTTTCTTTCCAACGACGCTTCTTTGGTACTTCAATTTTTGTTTCATCAGTTAAATACTGTAAAGTCAATGATTTATTTTTTTCTTTTTTAATATCTTTAGTTGGCCCTACATAAACCACTTCTCCACCGAGCTCTCCCGCTTTAGGACCTAAATCGACCAGATAATCTGATTCTTTTATAGTTCGTTCATCATGTTCCACAATAATGACCGTATTATTTTCGTCACGCAATGATTTGAGCGTGTTGACTAGACGCTCTGTATCGCGTTCGTGCAAACCAATAGTTGGTTCGTCAAGCACATAGAGCGTGTTGGATAAGTGCGAACCAATTTGCGAAGCAAGGCGAATTCGCTGCGCTTCTCCTCCAGACAAAGTGTGCGCTTCACGAGTTAAGGTAATATAATCAAGACCAACTTGCAATAAAAATGTAAGACGATCATTAATTTCTTTGACTACATTATGAGCAATAAGTTTTTGGCGTTCGTTTAATTTTTTTTCAAAATCTTTGAAAAAAAGATGACAATCTTCGATAGTAAGCGCCGAAACTTCGTAAATATTTTTTTCTTTTATACGCACCGAGAGCGCTTCGGGTTTTAGTCGCTTACCTTCACATTCCAAACAAATTTCTTTACTAAATGCCTCTGCTTTCCCCAAACCACCACACGCCGCACAAGCACCTGCTGGACTATTAAAAGAAAAAAGGCGTGGCTCAATTTCTGGAAAAGAAAATCCGTCGGCAGGGCACGACCAATGACTCGATAATAGTCGCTCACTTGGGTTCTTGGTATGCTCACCAAACAAAACAGTCACAAGCCCTTTACTATGCTGCAAAGCACTTTCAACTGCTTCGAATAAACGACTCTCATCGCTTATAAGCACTTTATCTATAATAATATCTATATTATGAGTTTTTGTACGAGATAATTCTATGCGGTCGTGTAATGAATATACCTTCCCATCAACACGAGCTCGATCAAAACCTTCATTTAAAAAGTCATACAACATTTGATAGTACTCACCCTTACGCCCACGAACTACCGGAGATAAAATAGTAACCGTCTTTTCTTTAAGCTCACTAGCCATTCCCAAAATAATATCAATCATTTCTTCGGGGGATAATTTTTCAATTTTTGTTCCACATTGCGGACAAAATACTTCTCCAAGTCGTGCATATAACACACGCAAATAATCATAGATTTCGGTGAGTGTGCCTACAATTGAACGCGGGTTATGACTGAGCGCTTTTTGACCAATCGCAATCGCTGGCGATAAGCCAGTTATTTCATCTACATCGGCACGTTCCATTTGCCCCAAAAACTGTCGGGCATACGGAGACAAAGATTCGATATATCGTCGCTGCCCTTCGGCAAAAATAGTATCAAAAGCAAGTGATGATTTACCACTACCCGATACCCCTGTAAAAACAGTCATCTTGTTTTTTGGGATCTCCAAAGATACATTTTTTAGATTATGCACTCTGGCTTTTTTGATAACAATTTTATCTTCCATATAAATGAGGAAATTAATTTTTATTTTTTTCTTGATCTTTTAACTGGGCGATCTGGCTCTATACTAACACTTCCCCTGCCAACAGGGCCTACCGTTGCATCTGGAATATCCAAAAACTGCTCAATTTCTTTATTAGTTGTTTGCGGCGTAATACCATGCTTTGTGTTGTACGCTATCTGCAATTTTCTACGGCGATCTACCTCTTTCATAGCCGCTTTCATTGATTTAGTAATTGTGTCGGCATACAAAATTACCGTGCCTTTTACATTTCTTGCTGCGCGCCCCATAGTTTGCATCAAGGACTCTTCGCTACGCAAAAACCCTTCTCTGTCTGCATCCATAATTGCCACGAGCGTTACTTCTGGTAAATCCAAACCTTCACGCAACAAATTTACACCAATGAGCACGTTAAATATCCCTTGACGAAATTGCGTTAAAATTTCTGTACGCTCAAGCGTCTTCACATCTGAATGTAAATAATTCACCGCAAAATTCTTTTGTTTCAAAAACTCAGATAATTCTTCGGCCATTTTTTTAGTGAGTACATTTATAATTGCCCGCTCACCAAGTTTCACTATTTTTTCTATCTCGGAAATTATATCGTCCACCTGTCCCCTGTTTGTATTTTTATCAAATACAGGACGCACCTCTATTGGCGGATCAATAAGACCAGTTGGACGAATAACTTGCTCAGCCACCGCTGCAGAATGAGCCATTTCAAAATCACCAGGTGTTGCCGACGTAAACACCACTTGACCCACCCTCTTCTCAAACTCATCAAATTTAAGCGGCCGATTATCCAAAGCTGATGGCAATCTCCATCCATACTGAACAAGGGTTTGCTTACGGCTCCGATCACCTGCGTACATACCACGCACTTGCGGCAAACCAATATGGGATTCATCCATAATCGTCAAAAAATCTGGAATGTTTTTACCCTGCGCATCTTTTTTCCAAGGAAAGTAGGACAACAAGGTATCAGGTGCTTCACCCGCCAACTTTCCAGCCAAATGACGAGAATAATTTTCAATACCATGACAAAAACCAAGCGTCGAAATCATTTCCATATCATACTTGGTGCGACGCTCCAATCGTTCAGCTTCTAAATATAATTTATTTTTTTTAAAATATTGCAATTGATCTTTGAGCTCTGCCTTAATTTCTTTAAGTGCTTCTTTTATTTGCGGCTCGGAAGAAACAAAGTGTTTAACAGGAAAAATAACAGCATCTTTTAATTTTTCTTTTATCACTCTCGTTGTTCCATCGAGTATGCCAATTTCTGCAATTTTTTGCCCTATGATTTCGATTCGGTATATAAACTTCTCCGAAGCAGGAGCAATCTCAAAGACATCGCCTCGCACCCGAAACTTACCTCTTTCCAACGATCCTGGTGTACGCGCAAATTGTATTTTTATTAACTGTCGCATGAGGTCGGCACGTGTCATAGGCTGGTCAATCTCTAGGTGCACTGCGGAATCAAAATAATTAACTGGTACCCCTAAGTTATAGATACAAGAAACTGAGGCTACCACAATCACATCCTGACGAGACATAAGGGCGCTGGTCGCCTGGTGGCGCAAGCGATCTATCTCTTCATTTATCATTGATTCTTTATCTATATACGTATCGCTGGTTGGCAAATAAGCTTCTGGCTGATAATAATCGTAGTAAGAGACAAAATAATTTACAGAGTTTTCAGGAAAGAAATTTTTGTATTCACGATACAGCTGAGCAGCCAGTGCTTTGTTTGGCGCCATAATCAAAACTGGCCGATTAAATTGGGTAATAAGATTGGCTACCGTAAATGTTTTTCCCGAGCCAGTTACACCCAAAAGTGTTTGGTAACGATTGCTAGCACCCAAACTAGCCATAAGTTTTTTTATGGCTTCTGGTTGATCACCAGCTGGCTGGAACTTTGAATGCAACTTGAATAAAGACATAAAAAATTTAATAAAAATGCAAAATCGCCGATTTCTCGGTTCTTATAGGGGTAAACTAGCTTATAAATAACGTTTTGTCAATGCTAAAACTTCCAAAAAATAAAAAGCAAAGCAATAAGCCCTCCCGTTTGAGCAATAATATGATATCGCTGTTTGCGAATACTTACGGCCAAGCTGAGCAGAAGTGAGAACGCAAAAAAGACCATAGCAGCAATATATATATTTTGAGAAATTGCAAAAATATTTGTTAAAGGAGAAAGCACGTTTTTGGCATGGATATATTTATCAACTGGTGTAGGCTGGCTCAGATCAATAACTGGTTCATCTTCATCAGAATTTTTAATTTTACCAGCTAATACCGATGAGCTGGCCTGTGCCAAACTTGTTGTAACGGGAGAAGAAGAAATGGTCGCCACAGCAGTTGCAACCTCTTTTACTTCTACACTTGAAGATTTTTTACCTACTGTTTTTTTTGCAGGAATTTTTTCCGAAATAGGAGCACCTAAATGCTGCGCAATAAATACAGTCGCACGACCATTGTACACTCCCCCAGCCAAACCAACGCCCAGATCTTTAAAATCAGGGTCAATTAAATTAGCATAATGGGTTGGGCTTTTTTTCCAGGCCTGCACAATACCTTGAGCAGTACTAAACCCAACTGCCAAATTTTCACCAGCAACTTCGTAATTATAACTTGCCCCACGCAACCAGCTAGAAAGGCTTTTATTATCTTTGGTATGAGCGAAATACTGACCGAGAGCCATATCCTCGGCTTTATTTTGGGCAGACAGATCGAGCTTAGAAACCACCACCAAAGGCGGCAGGTTTTTTTCGGCACGTGCTTGGTTAGTAAGCTCTACAATTTGACGCTGCTCTTCAGCCAATACATCTGGCAACACAAAAGCGCTCATCGGCAAAAACAGCACAAAAGAAACCAGAATACCCTTTGTTAATAAAAAAACCAAGCTATAGAAGATGGCACGCTTGGTATGCAAAATATGAGGGTGATAGTTATTCGCCCGATGAGGAATGAAGTATTTTTTGAATATTTTTTTCATGAGTATCTCTCCTTAAGATATTTCTACTATACCATAAAATTAACAAAAAATCAACCCCCTGTAGGAGGTTGATTTTTGTTGTACGTTAACGTTTAGCTGGGGAAGAACTTATATCATCATTTACGATAGTATAGGTAAACGAATTGCTCTCACCTCGAGATATAACTATATTCGGATTATTTTCTCCTACGGCACCAACCAAATTAATTAGCACAGTTTCATCCGGCTCTACCACATCATCATATACCTGTGCCAACGGAAAGGCGTATTTTCCTTGGGATGGGAACAGTGTTACAGACCCATTTAAAGCAGAGCTAATGCCGTCAATCGTAAAATCATTGGCTGGATTAGCAGTACCACCAAAATATTGGTAGTTTACTGTAATAGGATCCTGACCATAATAAAAATTATCATTATCATCCACTAATTTCATCCAGATAAAATCATCCAAGGTCGGCTGGTTCTCTACACTTGAGATAGCAGCTCTTTCTACTTGTAGATATAACTGAGTATCATCATTAATAATTCGGTGGTTCCAACTATTATTTACACCTATCTCAAAAACAAAATCTGGATCAAACGATCGTACATCAGTAATAGTTATTGTAACTGTTTCATCATCTTCCACCAACTCATCTACGGTATTTAAAATATTCAAAACTAAATCACTACTACCGCCGGAGCTTACATGAATAACACCTGATTGAGTCGAACTGCCTTCAAAACTAAAATCTGAAGAACTTGCGGTGCCAGTAATTTCATAATAGACATCCAGTGCTGGGCGACCTATCGTGTTTCCATACTCATCAGTAAACATAAGGGCATTTGAACCGAACACAGCATCTTCTGCTGACACTGTATACAAATCTCTAAATTGCACTAGTCTATGGATATCATTATTTGCAATAGTTCGAGTAAATGTATTTTGAGCACCAATACGCAAATCTGTAGCTGGATCAGAATCATTAACACTTAAAAGTGTTACAACTACTGTTTCATCAGGCTCTACTATAGAATCGTCAACAGGGATAAAAAAGGTAATATATGGCCCAAAACCTGCTGGGATAATAATTGTATTTATTGGAGCTGAAGAACCATTGAATGTGAAATCAGAGCTATCGGCAGTGCCTGTGAGTTGATAATGCACATACATTTCCGGATGACTATAACTATTTCCAAGCGCATCAGTTAATTTTAGTGTTACCAATGTTGCTTGAGATTCTGACGCATAGGTAGAAGGAGTATCGAACTGAACATACTGCGGAAAATCATCATTTAGAATTGTTCGAGTAAATGTATTATTTGCTCCGATAACCAACTGTGTATTTGGATCCTTATCTTTTACTCCAGTAATTGTAATAGTTAAATTCTCATCAAGCTCAAACTCATCGTCATCCTTACCCAAACCAAATGCATACGGCCCACTACCAGCTGGTAACAACAAAGTACCACTCATTGCTGATGAGCCGTTAAAGGTAAAGTCTGAACTGTCCGCAGTCCCTGTAATCTCATACAGCACATCAACATCTTCATGAGCAACATTATTGCCAAATTCATCGGTAAATGTAAGGTAGACTAATGATTCTGCTGATTCTGGAGCAGATACTGCAACCGGAGCTTGGAATTGCACATGATATACTGGCGCATCATCATCTAAAATAGTGTCGGTAAAAATTTTATTTGCCCCCAAAACCACTGGCGTATTTCCTGTATAAGACACACTTGTAATTTTGACAATCACTGTTTCATTCGGCTCATCAAGCGTATCTGCAAGATGCCCAAACAAAACCGCAACATTGCCTGTACCAGCCGCTACGTCAATTATGCCATTTACTACCCCAGGCGCATGATTAAACACATAATCTGAAGCACTGGCTGTACCAGTGATCTGGTATGTTAGTTTTAGCTTAGGATGACTTACGCTAACGCCAGATGCGTTGGTAAAACTTAAAAAAGCTGCTACTGCCCCATTATCTTCCTGTGAAGATTCAGCAACACTTGTAAACTGAACTGTGACTGGTGTTGGCGCAGCTTTTGCCTGCCCAACCAAACCAAAAGCTATCAACCCTACTATTAGTAGCCCCAATACTACCCCCTTCTTACCTACCTGCTGCTTGCTTATATTCATACGTATGAATTACTGAATTAAAATCTAGATGATAAAGTTATCATAAAATATATAGTACGTCAACAAATTTTTCTGAAGTAAAAATAAATAAAACTCCCTGTAAATTTACAGGGAGTTTTATTTTAACAAATATCTAAAGTCTATTTATGTGCAGCCTTGTATTTTGCAATTGCTGCCTTCGTAATAGGGCCTCTATACCCAGTTGCCGGGACAGTGGCAGGAAAGAAACCAAGAGCTTTGAGTTCTGTTTGTAACCGCTTTACAGCCTCATTTCTTTGACCAAGCTTGAAGGCAAACTTAACAAGCTCATCCACGGTCATAGATGGTGCTTGATCACCAAGATATTTAGTTACTGCAGCTCGAGTCATATTGCCATAATATCGGGTCGGCACAAAATCTGCTGGGAAATACCCTTGTTTTTGCAATTCGATTTGCAGCTGTCTGATTCCATCGGCATAGGTATAACAATCGTATTTCAAAATTAACTCATCTATAATTGAAATTTTTTCACCTAATACTTCACCTGCAGGGGTAGGTGTAGGTACAACCACTGGAGCTACCGGAATCACAGGTACTGGCAAAGGTCCTTGAGAAGCACTGCTTACTGGGAATGCTGTTCCACCACCACAGTTATTCGTACAACTACCGCCAGTTGACACATCATCATCGGTAATAGTATAAGTATGACCACTTTGCACACTGTCGTTTCCATCAGCATCGTTTACAGTCACACCACTAGTCAAGCTCGCTAAAGAAAATATAATGGTTCTATTACCATCAACTAGTGTATTGTTTAATATTGCAAAAGCTGGCAGAGCAATTGCGGTAGAAGTAGTGCCATCATAGGTACCACTTGGAATAGTTACTGTTGTGGTAACTGGATATACAAAATCTGTTCCGTTGACTGCCGTACCGCCCGTAATAGTTACTACTACAGAAGCTGGATCTGCAAAAATACCGTCTACTAATAATAATGGAAAATTATCCGCTACTGCTTCATTTGTAGAAGCGGCTGTTTCAACAGAAAATTCAACATACCGATTTGCTGACGAACAAAGCGAAGCTACACCACCATCAGTAATAGTCCAGGCATTTGGTGGAGCTGTAAGTGTATTATGAGCACCGACTGCACAGTATGTAAGGGCACCCACATCTAAAGGGACATCTGGTTCAACTACTTGACTCGACCAGCCAATCAACGCCAGATCGTAGTTAGCAGTAGACATGCCAGAATCTTGTAACAAAAGAGTCATGTCTATAACGCGTCCGATATTCCAACTACCTATATTCTGATTAAAGGCAGAGGCTTTATAAAACATCCTGCTCATATCTGTAGTGCTTGCTGTATTCCAAGCGCTAATATTCTGATTAAAATTACTTGCCATTTCAAACATATGGCTCATATTAACAACCCGTGCAGTATTCCAACTACCGATATTCTGATTAAAGGCAGAGGCTGTTTTGAACATGTAGCTCATATCAGTAACTTGGGAAACATCCCAACTACCAATATTCTGATTAAAGGCCAAAGCGGCCACAAACATAGCGTACATATTTGTTACATTGCTTGTATTCCAACCACCAATATTCTGATTGAAAGCCAAAGCTCCTGAAAACATACCCGACATATCGGTAACATTCGACACATCCCAAGCACTGATATCATGATTAAAGACAGCCGCTTCATTAAACATGCCACTCATACTGGTTACTGAGCTTAGATTTGGCACATCAGTTGCGATAACATTCATATTAACAGCTCCAGCAAAAGCAAAGGCCATAGATGTCCAGACATTGGTTCCCCACTGATCAACTGATAATAACTTTTCTACATCACCAGCATAATTAAAAAATATCTGAGGAAACGTACCGCTAATTACAATCGTATAAGTACCTGCAACTGGGTATACACAAGTAACAGCTGTGGTTTGAGCAGAAAATTCATCGATAGTATCGTTATCACAATCTACATTGTAGTTGTACCCTGCACCGTTTGTAGGAATAGTAAAAGCAGTGGATGATGAAGAACCTGGATTATCGGTCTTCACCGTGATTATAAAATCATTTAGTGTGGCTGCCTGCACTGTTTGTGCTACACCAAAAGCCATAGCGCCAAGTGCTAAAAACGCTGCTATAAATACCCCTGCCCTATTTCTATTTTTTACTTGCATATGTTATAAGTTTATTACCTAAAATTTAGAATTAATTAAAAAAAATATCATGTATAACGTTCCGATACACTAGCATGCATACAAGTTTTGTCAACTACATGAATAAAAAAAGTATACACAAAAAATCCCCGATATTCTCGGAGATTTTTTGTGTATATATGTTACACGCTATTTGGAAGCCAAATATTTAGCTACTGCTGCTTTGGTCATAGGACCATAGTACATAGTAACGGCTATACTAGCTGGGAAGAAACCACGTTTTTTAAGCTCTGTTTGAAGACGAGCTACATTGGCACCTCTGCTGCCTACAGTAAGGGTATTTACAAGCTCATCAAAAGACAACACTACAGCATTCTTACTTGCTACATATTTTGCAACAGCTGCTTTGGTCATAGTGCCATACAAACGAGTTGGCTTGAAGGTCTTGGCAAAGAAGCCTGCTTTTTGCAATTCAACTTGCAACTGCCTTACTTCATCACTTATTGTACCTGGTTTTAATTCAGCAATAAGTTCATCGAGCAAGGTTGTTTTAACACCCAAAACTTGTCCACCAAGGTTGCCAGCAGTATCTACAGTAGTACTCACTACCACAGAAGCAGTGCCAGCATTATTAAAGAATTTAACAAAAATTTTCTTTTCTCCTGCAGCAGAAGGAAGCTTCCACATAGCAGTTGTTTTGTATGCTTCTTGAACAGCATTTTCAAAACTAGCATTATTGGATATAGACATGCGAGTTGCAGTGCCGCCAACTAATACCAAGTTAGCAAATGTCATATCACCAACAGTAGTAAGACTATCTACCTTTACACTTAGATTCTCTCCTTCAAAAGCTCCTGATCCCAAAATAACTGTAGGGATAGCTGAGCCGCCACCAGATGAACCGCCACTACTACCACCACCAGAAACAGGAGGAGTAACAACAGCATCATCATCTAAAATAGTAAATGTATAGACAGTACTAGAAGATGGCAAAACTCTTGGATCAACACTGCTTACATCGATAGAAATTACTACTGTTTCATTTCCTTCTACACCAACATCTTCGGTTGTAAGAAGTTGAAATACAGTTGAAGTGCTACCAAAAGGTATTTCCAACATTCCAGTTGTTGAGGTGCTACCATTGAAAGTAAAATCTGAACTATTAGCTGATCCAGAAATTATATAATGAGCAGATATTTTACCCAAAGCCAATGCATCAGAAATTAATTTAACACTTACTCCACTGCCTTCTTCTGCAGAAGCGGTTTCTACTTCAAAACCAGCATGGATTGGATCGTGATTTTCGTCATCTAAAATAGTAACAGCATGTCGGCGGGCATCACCACTTACAATTTCACCGTTACCGCCAACTGGCAAATCCATAATATATAGCCTCAAAACTTCATTTAATTCTACAAGAGCGTCATCTGTTAACACAAGCTCTACGTTTTTACTAGTTTCTCCTGGAGCAAAAGTTAAAGATAAGGTTGAAGATGCATAGTTATGATCATCTTGACCAGCGGTACTGTTTGGCAAATCTACACCAACCTCCACAGTTACTGTACGATCATTTGGTCGTGATAGCACAACTGGAATTGCCAAGCTAGTAACATTTTCTGACACTACAGAAGAGCTAGACGCAAAGCTAATAACAGAAGTATCATCATCATAAATGGTAAATACTTGACTGGTAATAGGACCAAGAACTGCGTTTGTTGGGTTAGCAATTTCAATATTAATAGTTTCGTTGGCTTCATCAATATTATCATTGAGAATACCTAAGTTAACATCAGCAAAATTAAGAAGTGACGGTATTGTAACCGTAGTCCAGGCTGTAGAAGATCCAGCTGTAAAATCAGCGCCTACACCTTGAGTAGCAGTACCACCAGCAATACGCCATTGGAAAGAAACTGATTGAAATGAGGCATAATTAAGATAAGCTCTAAACCCACGATTTAACCCGTCTGATTCAACCACACCATTAGTTGCTGTCTGCAAACTTAGCTCTTTTACACCATCATTATCTATAATAGTCAAAGCAATAGTTCTGCCATTTGGAACAACTTCAAACACCTCTGGACCACTGTGACGAACATCGGTAATAGTAATTATTGCTCTTTCATCACCTTCAACCATCGTATCTTGAACAGTTTGAAAAGGAAGATCAACTTCACCTATACCGGCAGGAATAATAATAGTTCCTAATGTAGTTGAAGGCGTGTTATTAAAGACAAAATCTGTATTAGCATCTGCAGTACTGCTTACTGCAACCTCATAATCAATCTGAACATCACCATGACTTAGATCAAGAAAATCTTCATCAAAAAAATTAAGACTAACCGTAAATCCATTACCCTCTTGTATACCTGCAGCACCATTTACAAAACCAACTCGCTTCTGTGTATTATCATCATCATCATAAATATCAAAATAGAATGTACCTTGAGTACCTATAAACAAGTTTTCACCGCTACTTGATGTAACACTTGTAATTCTAATTCTTACAAATTCGTTACCTTCATTTAAACTATCATTAACTGGGATTAAATTTACACTTATATCTCCACTGCCTGCTGGAACAGTTATAGTTCCTACAGTAGTCGAAGGAGCATTGTTAAAAACAAAATCATTCATAGGGTCAGCATTGATCTGGCCAGCAGGAGACTGATCCATAACAAACTCATAATTAATGGTCATAGCACCATGACTCACATCATTTTGATTTGTATCGTCCGTAAAACGGATAACCACTGGATACCCTTGACTATAAGTTTCCATCGTCTGGCTAGCCTGGTATCGAAAATCAACATGAATATCGCCTGTTGCAGCTTTAGCCACGTTTGGTACAACACTAGCACCTAAACCAAAAACCAAAGCAAGCAGCATGAGGCCGCTTACAAACTTTTTCGCTTTTGTTCTTACTTTTTGCATATTTTTAAAAGCTTATACTTAATTTTTAATTAAAATTTAACTGTGGACTATACCATAAATTTGGCCTTTTGTCAACCCCTTTGGGGTCGTACAAATACACTTACCCCTAGAAACCTCTAAAGTTACCAATATTTTAACCTATCTTTAGCAGAATTTTAAGAACTGTTAAATATTAACATAGGACCAGCAAAAAATCTACCTGACGTCAATATGCAACACCCTTCCCTCTTGCGCCCCAAAGAATAGGGTGCTAAAATATGGATACTTTTATCAAGCCTCTCACCCCTTAACCAGGCGGTGATTTCATTAAAACTCTATATGCATATAAGCTGGCTCGGACAAACCTGTATCAAACTGCAGACCAAAAACCAAGATAAAGACTTGGTCATTTTAATTGATGCTTACAAACCAAAAAAGGGCGACTTTCCTCGAAATTTTAGCCCCGATGTAGCGCTATTCTCCAGCGGACTAGACGAAACCGCAACCATGTCTCAGGATACTTTTACGGTTAGCTCTCTTGGCGAAATGGAAGTAAAAAACTTAATGATCTATGCTGTGCCAAGTAGCGAAGGTCAAGTAATTTACAAATTAAATGGCGAAAATTTGAATATAGTACATCTTGGTAGATTAAAAAAACCGCTCGATAATGCCCATATAGAAAAAATCATGAGTCCTGATATTTTATTTATCCCTGTTGGCGGCGGGACACAATATCTCGATGCCAAAGCTGCTGCCGAACTTGCTAACACACTCGAACCACGCATCATAATCCCTATCGCCTACAACTGTGATACTGATCCTGATGCTGCGCCGCTCACTGCTTTTATCAAAGAAATTGGTCTAAAAGCCGAAGTCACAGAAAAAAAATTAATTATTAAGAAAAAAGATTTACCACAAGAAGATACAAAATTAATTATTTTGGAAAAGGAATAACCCGGGAATCGTATGCCAAGGAGAAAAAAACAATCTGCTCCCGAACCAGCTCCTATCTCCCCTCCTCCATATACATACAACCCTGCAGCCAAAAAATGGCTTTGGGTATGGGTGGGTATATTTACCGCTATCATTCTAGTTTTATGGGGTTGGGCTACCAAAATAACATTATCTTCTTTTAGCTGGAAAAAAACACCAGAAAAACAACTCATTGAATCAAGCAAAAATAATTGGAATGATTTATTTAACAACGAAGCCGCCAAAATAAAAAAAGAACAGATGCGTTTGCAACTTCAAAGCATAATCAGTAAAATGGTTACGGAGACAAATTCAACTACCAGCTCCACCACCATCACTACAACTTCAGCTAATATAATAGGTAGCACCTCAACCACCTCATCTACACAATAATTAATACTATGCAAAATAAACTAGAATTAGCACCCCAAGAAATAGGAATTATCACACCAGCTTCTTTGGTAAACGAAATGCAAACATCATATTTGGAATATGCAATGAGCGTAATAGTTTCTCGCGCCTTACCAGATGTCCGAGACGGACTTAAACCAGTACACCGTCGTGTGCTATACGCTATGTGGAATATTGGCTTGCGTCATACTGCCAAGTTTCGCAAATCTGCCCACGTAGTTGGTGAGGTAATGGCCAAATACCACCCACACGGCGATGCTTCTATCTACGATGCTATGGTGCGTATGGCACAAGATTTTTCTATGCGCTACCCGCTCGTCCACGGTCAGGGAAACTTTGGCTCTATGGATGGCGACAACGCTGCTGCCATGCGTTATACCGAAGCCAAACTCACCGCCGTAGCCGAAGAAATGTTATTTGATATTGAAAAAGATACTGTTAATTTTATTCCTAACTACGACGGCTCTCATAACGAACCAACCGTACTCCCTGCTCGTCTTCCAGATTTACTCCTCAATGGTACTATGGGTATTGCAGTAGGTATGGCGACTTCTATTGCGCCACACAACCTTACCGAACTGTGCGAAGGTATTGCCAAACTTATCGAAGACCCAGAAACTTCTATCGAAGACCTATCCGAAATCATAAAGGGTCCAGACTTCCCTACTGGCGGTATTATTTATAATAAAAAAGATATTTTAGCTGCCTACTCTACTGGTAAAGGCGGCATTGTCATGCGTGCAAAAGCCGAAATTCAAGAAGGCAAGACCGATCAATTTAAAATTATTATTACTGAAGTACCTTACAATATTAACAAAGCAACTTTACTCGAAAAAATTGCTGATTTGGTACAAGAGAAAAAAATCGAAGGCATCAAAGACTTGCGCGACGAAACAAATAAAGATGGTGTTCGCGTGGTAATTGATCTCAAAAAAGATGCTTATCCAAAAAAAGTGCTCAACAAATTATTCCAAATGACCGAACTGCAGACTACATTCCACTTTAACATGTTAGCACTGGTAGATGGTATTCAACCTCGTGTACTTACTCTCAAAAATATTTTAGAAGAGTTTATCAAACACCGCCAGGTAGTTATCCGCCGTCGCACTGAGTTTGATTTGGCCAAAGCAAAAGATCGCGCCCATATACTCGAAGGCCTCAAAATGGCGCTCGATAAAATTGATTTGATTATCAAAACTATTCGCGCTTCCAAAGATAAGGACGAAGCTAAAGCTAACTTAATCTCAAAGTTCAAATTCTCTGACCGTCAGGCTGTAGCTATTCTGGAAATGAGATTACAACAATTAGCCAACCTCGAACGACAAAAAATCGAAGACGAACTCAAAGAAAAAATGGCTCTTATAAAAGAACTTGAATCTATTCTTGCTTCCAAAGCCAAAATAATGAAAATTATCAAAGACGAAACACTTGCCATCAAAGAAAAATATGGCCAAGCAAGACGCACTCAGATTATCGCTCATGGTATTAAAGAATTTACCACCGAAGATCTTATCCCGAACGAACCAACCATTATCATGGTGACTTCCGATGGCTACATCAAACGCCTTCCTCCAGATACGTTCCACCAACAATCCCGTGGCGGCAAAGGTGTAATTGGTACAACTACCAAAGAAGAAGAAAGCGTACAAAATTTGGTAGCAACCAATACTCACGACAATATTTTATTCTTTACCAACCGTGGCCGCGTCTTCCAACTCATGGCTTACGACATTCCTCAGGCTAGCCGCACCGCCAAAGGCCAGGCTCTTATCAACTTCTTGCAGTTAGCTCCAAACGAAAAAGTAACTGCCCTACTTGGCATGAATGACCTTTCCAGTATCAAATACTTGGTAATGACCACCACCAAAGGCAATATCAAAAAAACTGCTGTGGAAGATTTTGCCAATGTTCGTCGCAGTGGTTTAATTGCTCTCAAATTGAAGCTCGACGATAATTTGGAATGGGTAAAACCAAGTGATGGCAATGACGAAATTATGATTGCTACCAAACAAGGCCAGGCTATCCGCTTCAAAGAAAAAGAAGTTCGTGAAATGGGACGCACCGCCAGCGGCGTACGCGGCATGCGACTCAAAAGCGGTGACGAAGTAATTGGCATGGATATCGTAGATCCAAAAAACAAAAGTTTAGCCTTCCTTACAGTTGGTGAAAATGGTGTTGGAAAACGTACCGAACTTGATGAATATAAAGTACAAGGACGTGGTGGTAGTGGTATCAAGACCGCCGAAATCACCGCCAAAACTGGCGATCTTACTTTTGCTAAAGTCGTAGATGCCGTAGAACTTAAAGACAAAGACTTGCTCATCATGTCTGCCAAAGGCCAAGTTATCCGTCTACCCTTTGGATCTATCAACTCTTCTGGCCGAGCCACCCAAGGCGTTCGCCTCATGAGATTTAAAGAAGATGGCGATAAAGTTGCCAGCGTCACACTCATGTAAAAAAATAACAAAATAAAATAACCCCACTTAAAGGGGTTATTTTATTTTGTTTGCCTTAATCATAAAAATACGATACTATTTATTTATCTATGCCTTACACAGATATAATTCCAAAAAATCCAAATATTGCGGATTTAATGGAAGAAATTAAAACATATTACCACCAAGAAGATACCGACATGGTTCGGCTCGCTTATGATTTTGCTGAAAAAGCCCATCGTGGCCAAATGCGAAAATCTGGCGAACCATATATTATCCACCCAGTAGCCACCGCCATGATTTTGGCCCACATGCGTATTGATCCAAATATTATTGTGGCTGCTCTACTCCATGATGTCCCCGAAGATACGGCTGTCACTCTAGAAGAAATAGAAAAAAACTTTGGCCCAGATATTGCAGCCATGATTCGAGGTATTACCAAATTAGGAAAATTAAAATATCGCGGCGTAGAACGATACATAGAAAATTTACGGAAAATGTTTGTGGCCATGGCCGAAGATATTCGTGTTATGATTATCAAATTTGCTGACCGTGTTCATAATCTATCTACTATAGACGCTCTGCCTCCAAAGAAAAAATTTCGTATTGCGCTCGAAAGTTTAGAGATCTACGCCCCGATTGCCAACCGTCTTGGTATCGGAGAATTTAAAAGTCTGCTCGAAGATCTTTCATTCCCTCACGTATTACCAAAAGAATACGAAAAAACCAAAGCCGTACGCGAAACACTTGTATCAGAACGTGAAGCATATTTACAAAACGTAATGGATGTAACTAAAAACGAATTACAGAACTCAAAAATAAATGTTGTAAGTATCCACGGCCGAGAAAAAACACTCTACAGTTTATATAGAAAAATAGTTACCAAAGGTGGTTGGGAAAATACTGAACAAATCCACGATGTAGTTGCGATTCGTATAGTTGTAGAAAACCTATCGGATTGTTATGCAACCCTCGGCATCATCCATAAATTATGGCGCCCCCTCAAAGGACGTATTAAAGATTATATTTCCCAACCAAAACCTAACGGCTATAAGTCACTCCACACCACTGTTTTTTGTATAGATGGGCAGATTGTAGAATTTCAGATTAGAGATCGAGATATGCATAACGAAGCAGAATACGGTATTGCCGCTCATTGGCACTATGACGAACGAGGCTCACGTTTACCAGCCAAAGATATTTTCTGGGCCAAAGAACTAGCTGACATTCAAAAAACTATCCTAGAAAAACTATCCGATATCGACGAATTAAAAGTCGACTTCTTTAGAAATCGTATTTTTGTTTTTACGCCCAAAGGCGATGTCTTTGATCTGCCCGAAGATGCTACCCCTGTTGATTTTGCCTATACCGTTCATACTGACATTGGTAACCAGTGCAATGGTGCCAAAGTAAACGACCAACTAGTAAGTCTTATTACCCCTCTCAAAAGTGGTGATGTGGTAGAAATATTTACCGATAAAAATCGCAAAGGCCCAAGCCAAGATTGGTTAAAACATGTCAAAACTCATCAGGCTAAAACTAAAATAAAAGAAAAACTCAAAACAGAAAAAAATAGCTGGCTCAAAATTATTATGCCCAGAAAAAAATCATAACTTTAAAATAAAATAACCCTTTAATATAAAGGGTTATTTTATTTTAAATAAATTAATTTTGATTGATTGTTTTGAGAAGACGCTTAAACTCTTCTTCTGAATAAAAATCTATAACAATACTGCCTTTTTCTCCCTTTTTAGTAATTGAAACTTTGGTACCAAGCGTTGCTCGCAACTGATCCTCAAGGTAAGACAAATTTGGATCTCGATGGCTTTTACCACTACCTTGCTTGCTTACTTCTCGCTCCAATTCTCGCACTGTTATACGCTGGCCCAGCATAGAAGAGAGCATATCAATTTGTTTGGCAGACGTGTCAAGACTCAAGAGTGCACGCGCTTGCCCCATACTAATTCTTTTATCAGCCAATGCTGCTTTAACTTCTTCTGGCAACTGCAACAAGCGAATAAAGTTGGCCACTGCCGATCGACTCTTCCCTACTTTTTCTGATACTTGCTGCTGCGTTAAATTAAATTCTTCCATGAGTCTTTGGTAGGCAAATGCTTCTTCTATTGGGCTCAAATTTTCTCGTTGAATATTTTCAATTAAGGCAATTTCCATGCGCTGCTGGTCTGCCAATTTTTTAATCATGGCTGGCACCGTAGCAAGCCCTGCCATCTGGGCAGCACGCCAACGACGTTCTCCAGCTACCAATTCGTACCCGCCATCTGCTCGTTCGGTAACAAGAAGCGGCTGCAAAATACCATGTTCTTTTATAGAGTTACTAAGTTCTTCCAAATCAATGGTATTAAAATTTTGGCGTGGCTGTTGAGAACTAGCCACTATCGAAGTAACTGGGATATGCCAAATTCTTTCTTGATTACTCATATCAGAACTGGCTTCTAATTTTTGTTTTGGACTACTGGAGATTAATGCTCCCAAACCTTTACCTAAAGCCATACAATTTTAATTCTATTTTAAAAAACCTAATTGTTTTCTGATTCAAACCTGTCTAAAAATTCTTTTCCAAGTCGCTCGTATGCTTTGGAACCTTTACCGCTTGGATCGTAATGAAAAATACTCTGACCAAAACTTGGCGCCTCCGCAAGTCGTACGGTACGAGGTATTACTGAACGAAAAATATTATCTGGAAAAAATTTATACAGCTCATTCATAACTTCGGCAGACAAACTATTGCGAGCATCGTACATAGTAAGCACTGCTCCCAAAATTTTTAATTCTGGTTTTAGATTACTACGAATCAATTCTATTGTTTTGAGCAATTGCCCCAAACCTTCCAGCGCATAATATTCTGCTTGTACAGGAATTAAAATATAATCGGCAGCAATAAGACCGTTGAGCGTTAAGACGCCAAGTGATGGCGGACAATCGATAATAATATAATCGTAGGCATGAGCAACTTCGGACAAAATTTCATCTAGTTTTTTTTCACGACCTTCTACATTTACCAGCTCTACATTTGCTCCAGCCAAATCTGGTGTAGCAGGTGCTACGCGCAACCCTGCATGCCCAGTATTTAATACCACGTCGTGTAAGCGCGCTTGACCAGATAAACTATGGTATAAGCCTTGTTCTAATTCTTGATATTTAATTCCTAAACCAGAGGTAGCATTACCCTGAGGATCTAGATCAACGAGCAGCACAAATTTACCTGTCTCCGCCAAAGCAGCGGCCAAATTTACCGCGGTGGTAGTTTTTCCAACTCCACCTTTTTGATTCACTACCGAAATTACCTGAGTCATACCAAAATAAAAATCTATAACAAATAGTAAAAATATTATACCACAAAGAACAAAAACAAAAAACTCACCAATTTTGATAGTGAGTTTTTTAATGTGTGCCGAAGGAGAGAATCGAACTCTCATGGATTTCTCCGCACGATTTTGAGTCGTGTGCGTCTACCAATTCCGCCACTTCGGCTTATTTCTATGTATGTAAAATTATAATCTAGGCTTACTTGTTTGTCAATCTAGGGTATAAAAATAATGAACCCAGCGTTGTGACACGCTGGGCAGAACTTCCGCACCTGCAACCAGACCTTGCGATCTCGACCAGGTGACCTTCCCCTCCTTCCGTGCGACTCTTCAGCGTCGCTCGCCCAGCGCCTTGAGCGTCTGGCGAATCGTCTGATGACGACTCGGACTTGAGCTGAGCTTGGCATCTTGAATGGTCTTGGCGACCCCCTCCATGCCAGGACACAGCTCCTGAAACCAGTTCGACGCCTCGAAGGCGGCGGCGGCCATCACCTCGTCGGTGTAGGCCAACTGATTCTCCGCCCACTGAGGCAGATGATCGCAGAACACACGAACCTTGCTCTGCAGATCTTGGAGCTTGACGAGCTCCGACTGCTGCTTGGCACTGTTGTCGCTGGCGCCCGAAGAGCACGCAGCAACGAGGGACACGATGGCCGTGACGATGAAGACGGTCTTCACGACTCGTCCTCCCGCTCATTGCCTTCGAGACCCGGAATGACGAACATGCCTCGCATCATCTTCTCCCTCTCCTTCTGATCCTTCTTCTTCTGGTCTTCCTTCTTCTGCGAATCGTCCACGAAGTCAGCCAGCTCCTCGTCCCTGCTGTGCTTGAGCTTCACCCACGCATCGCCGGCATCGCCGCGCCAGGGGGTCGACGCACTTTCGTTGTCAGCCCCGTAGAACTTGATGACATGGGACACGGACTCCTTACCTCGCTTTGCCTCCATCTCTGCGATCGCCATCTTGTGCATGGCGGCGGGGACGAACCTGATGAACCGCAGCGTTTCAGGAGTGGTCCCTTCGGGTGCACCGTTCAACTCGAGCTGAGAACGACGAGCGACGTAGCCCTCGAGGAGAACCACCATCCGCTCACCCGGCTTGAATTCCACGATTCGGTACTGCCCCATGTCCTCCCCGAACTGCAGGTCCTTCTGAACCTCGCCGAGCCGACACGCCTCGAACTGCTCGAGGAGCCACTGCACATTCGAGACGAACGCCTCGATGCTGGTGGTCTGCTTGTCCTGGATCGCCTCCAAGAAAGCGCGCTTCCAGTTGTGGGTCTTACCTCCGATGCTGTCGAACATGACGCTGATCATGTCGGAGACACCCCCTTCGAGAACATCCAGGTAGACCTGGCTGTTCTCGGGGTGTTCCCCGTTCGGCAGGCGCACATCGCGCAACTTCGTACGCAACACCTGACCACCGATCGCCACCACCTGCTCCATACCACTCGCAACATCCACGATGACCCCGGCAGTCCTGGGCGCGACCGTGGCAATATGCCACGCCTCGCTCTCGAGCGCCTTGGCCCAGGAGGCAACGACCGGCTTGAAGAACGCCATACTTCCGAGGAACATCATGTCGGCGAACCCATCGAGCAAGCGCTGCCGATGCATCTTCTCGAGGATCCGACCGATCCGGATGCGCACGAAGGCCGCGTGCACCCGCTGCCCCAGGAGACCCAACTGCAGGATGATCTTGTCCGTGAGGTTCGCGGCCTGCTCGGCATCGAGCGAACACTCGTCCGTATCACCCTGCGAGCCGTTGGGACCACAGGGGTCAACCGCATCGACGTAGCCGTCGCCGGTCATCGTGACCTCGCGCGAGCTAGCCGTCACGGGCTGCTTCCTCGGCGGAAGCCCCTGGGTGAGCGTACGCTTCCCAGGAGCCGACGACGACCGCCGCCGCGCCGAACCACCCGCACCAGCACGGTGCGAGGTGTCGCGAGTAGTGTCCGCCGCATCATCCGAAGCCGTACCACTGTCCTGAAGCTTGTCGTAGCCCATGGCACACTTCCTTGGGATGCGACGAAGCACCCCTATTTCACACGGGTTGGTTTGAACAACTTTGCAAACTAATAGTAGTCTTACCACGTTTTACCCATTTTGTCAATGTAACCACGTCCGATTTAAATTCAAAAAATAAAAATGTATAAAAAAAATAAAGTAGTTTATTATAATAAACTACTTTATAAAGTCCACGATAACCTCTTGCTTGGCACGCGTCGTGGTTGCACGCGCCAAATTGTTGTCCTCTACACCAAACCAAAGAGCACTGCTGAAGCTAGCGAAGTGACCAGAAGCGCCACGCCAGCGATTAGCACCAACCGATTGAATCGGCTAGGCTGCTCAAGCTGCTCAACAGGCGCGGGCAAAGTCGGCTCGCAGAGCACATGATCAGGCAACCGCCCTCTCACGCACAGGTAGTGAGCCCCAGCACCGATATGGTGCTGCATGTCCACCCAGATGAGCAGAACAAGTTTCCGCAACTTTTCGGGGAAGCGCGGCAATCCATCTCGCCACACATTCGTCTTGGCGAGTGCGTGAAGGCACAGATCTTGCCAATTCACCTTCACCACGAGCGAGCCCTCCGAACTATCGTTTACGGTCGTGGTCCAAGCACCGTCTGGCGCCGCTTCATCGAGGAGGCGCTTCAATTCCTCGAGAAATCCCAGCCAAGAAAGTTCCAGTGCCACCTGAACGGTTGGCATACTGGCCTCCTTACTTGGCAAGATTGGTATTGCAAACCGCACAGTCTGCAATGCAAATGCAGGACTGGGAGGCGGCGGCGTTTCAACAAACAGCAGTGTCCTTCGACGGGCGGGCTTGAGATCTTCATCACGAATACGATTCGTATGACCCTCATCGTCCAACACCGCTACGACAGCACCGCTGTTCACTGCATCACGAGTATCGTCATCAAAGGAGCCGATGACACCTCCCCCAAGGGAGAGGAGCTCATCAAGCGACGTGCTATTCGGAGGCCGCAACGGACCACCCGGCGTCGGCGGCAAGCTGCTGGCTTCGGTTGACTCTGCATCAACCTGCATCGGCACATCCTGAACCAATATTTCTGCCGGCACAGGAGTACGAACCGTCTCAGCACCCTCACCAAACGCCTCAGCCCTTTCTCCCAGGGCAGAATCAGGATTTTTCACCATGACCATTGCCTCTCTGGGAGATTCCACTGCGCTTGTGGCGCGGTCTCCCAACCTTTTTCCATTGTAAGCTCTTTTCTCTTGGTGCACTTCGCACAACAAGAAAGAGCTATAGAAGTATTGGTAGCAAAATCACACCATTTTGTCAATACTTCTAACCCACTATTTTAATCAAAAAACCCTACTTTGAGCACTACTCAAGTAGGGTTTTAAATTGAAATTAATCTCGTATTGTCACTATGGCTTCAAACGGCCAATCGTTCGAGGGAACGGAATTGCTTCACGAATATGCTCTACTCCTGTTATCCAACGTACGGTGCGTTCTAGACCAATACCAAAACCAGAATGAGGCACACTACCATACTTACGCAAATCTAAATACCAATCATATTCCGCTTCGTTTAACCCTTCATGCTTTATTCGTTCTACCAATAAATCAAAATTATCCTCACGCTGACTTCCACCAATCAACTCTCCTGCCCCTTCCGTCGCAATCAGATCATCATTTAAAACGAGCTCTGGATTCTGCGGATCACGTTTCATATAAAATGGCTTAATACTCTTTGGCCATTTAGCAATAAAAATAGGCACTTCACTATCTTTGGTGAGCAAGCCTTCATCATCATTACCCAGATCTTCTCCGTATTTTATATCCGAACCAAGTTCGTGCAATTTGGCAATTGCTTCGTCATAACTCAACCGAGTAAATGGCTTATCAGCTTTTTCAAGAGGTTCCAAATTTCGTTCTAATATTTTTAATTCTTCCTGACAATTGGTAAGGCAATACCGAATAATATACCGAACCAACCCTTCTTGGATATTTAAATTTTGCTCGTGCTCTACAAATGCCGCCTCTGCATCCATCATCCAAAATTCTGTAAGATGTCTTTTGGTTTTACTTTTTTCTGCTCGAAATACTGGTCCAAAATCATAACAACGGCCTACCGACGCAATCGCTGCTTCTATATAAAGCTGACCAGACTGAGATAAGTAAGCTGTACCTAAATCAAAATATGGCACCGGGAAGAGGGTGGTAGTGCCTTCGCACGCATTTGGTGTAAACACTGGTGAATCTACTTTGATAAAATGTTCTGTATGTAAGTATTCGTTAATAGCAGTAATAATTGCATCTCGTACGCGTAATATTGCCCATTGTTTTTTACTTCGCAACCATAGATGTCTATTTTCCATCAAAAAATCTGGGCCATGCTCTTTATGGGCAATTGGATATTCTTGAGCCAATTGAATAATAGAAAAACGAGTTACTTGTAATTCAAATACATTTTCTCGCTTTGGATGTTTAGCAACCTTACCAGTCACAATCACAGATGTCTCTTGGGTCGCTTTTTCTACCTCTTCCCAAACTGCGGGGTCTAGTTCGGCTTTAGCGGCTACTGCCTGCACCCAACCAGAACCATCACGCAACTCCAAAAAAGCAATTGGTCCAGAAGAACGTTTATTGTAGAGCCAGCCTTTAATTTCAACTTCTTGGCCGACGAGTGATGATAAATTTTTAATAAATGTTTGCATAATTGTATATTAAATCTTATCGAGTTATCTACCAATCCTATCACTTTCTATAAATTTGGCAAGTTTAACACCAGAATGGATTTGAGCAAAATGGTGAGCAAACTCAGAGGCCTCTCGCGTCTGCACCTCGGACAATACAAGACTATTTACACTGCCCCAATCACGTTCCAGCCAAAATAAATAACGCGGATCCTCTACACTAAACCCCAGATAATGCCATAATTTAAGAATAAAGGCTGTGGCCAAATGGGTAGCATTAATTTTTTCTGCTGAATCTAAAAATTCAAAAAAACTACGTAAAAAATCAAACACCCTATCGTCACGTTCCCCTACCAAGATATGCTGATGAGCAAGCGTAGCCCCGTAACCAGCTAAAAAAATTTTATCCAAATCATTATAAATATTTTTAAAAAATCTGACTGACTGCACTTTGGTAAGATGATTTATCTCTTTACCTTCCGCAACTTCTATATCAACGACCGAAAAAATCTCTAAATTAGAAGAATTCTTACTCGTAATTTTTTTGATACCTTTGGCAAGGACTTCTATTTTACCTTGACCCAAAACAAATAACGATACTATCTGATCAAACTCTCTCATATTATGACGAGACAAAACAATAGAGAGCATACAAAACTATACAAAAGAAGAAATCACTAAAATAATAGTGGCCACAATAATACCAATAATAGTAAGCCAAGAAATAACATTACCTATCGGACGATTAATATGTTCGCCCATTATTTTTTTATTATTAATAATCTTCATGACAAAAATTAGAATAAATGGCAATAAAATTCCATTTATATCCTGAGACAAAACCATAATTTTAAGCAAAGAAATTTTTGGTACCAACACAAAAATTACTGGCACTATTATTGAAAATAAAATAATACTATAAAAAATCTTTCCCGTTTGCCAGGTAGTATCAAATCCATATTCCCAACCAAATGCTTCACAAACTGCATAGGCGGTAGCTACTGGCAAAATAAAAGCACCAAGCATAGAAGCGCTAAATAAGCCGAACGCAAATAAACCTTGCGCAAAATGACCTGCAATCGGAGCAAGGCCCATAGCCGCATCTTTGGCATCGGAAATTTTTAGACCATGCTTATAAAAAACAGTGGCTGTGCTAATAATAATAAAGAAACTTACAATATTAGTAATGAAAGCCCCTGCAAAAACTTCGGCTTTTTCTACCTTATAATGTTTTAGATCCAAACCTTTATCCACCACAAATGATTGAATAAAAAACTGACCCCATGGCGTTATGGTAGTACCAATAAGCGCTATCATAGCCAGAAGGAACGGAGTATTGAACTCCATAGTTGGATGGACAAAACTTTTGAACGCAGCACCAAAGTCTGGATTTACAATAAAACCGTTAATAATATAAACAATATAAAAAGCGGAAAAAATAAGAAAAACCTTTTGAGCTGTTTTAAAAGATCCTTTATAAAGGATTAGCCAGACGACCAAAGCCGCAATAGACACTGTAATATATTTGCTAATATTAAATATCTCAAAAGACGAAGCAATACCTGCAAATTCAGCAGTTATCGTACCGAGATTAGCCACAAGCATGGCGAGCATAGCAAAAGCTGTCCATCTCAAACCAAAATTTTCTCTAATTACCCCTCCTAGTCCCTGACGAGTTACTAGTCCAATACGGACTCCCATTTCTTGTGTAATAGCCAAGGACAATGTAATAAGTAACAGAACCCACAGCATTTTAAAGCCAAACTCCGAACCAACCAAAGAATATGTACTTATCCCCCCGGCATCATTATCAGCATTCGCTGCAATAATCCCTGGACCAATTACACTAAAAAAGAAAATTACCTTTGGCCAAAAATGTTTCGATTTAGTAAACATACAAAAAACTTATATCGCTTTCAAGAAAGTATTAATTTTATTACTGGCCATCGCACCTCCGCAGAGGCGACTGAAAGGAGTCTGGTCAGTAATTAAATTAATACTTTCTTGAAACTAAACCTACGCATGAGGCACAAAATGCCTCATCACATCATCTACCGTAATTACCCCTAACAATTTTTCTTCCTCATCAAGTACTGCTAAGGCTGTTAAATTATATTTAGTCATCAAAATCGCAATCTCTGAAACCGTCTGCCCAACCGTAGCTGTTATCTTTTTCTCTACATCGATAAGCTCTTTCATTGTCTGATTTCTTTCGGAAACAAGCAACTTACGGACAGATACGACACCTTTAAAAAAATTATCCTCATCAGTAACATACACAAAATAAATACCCCGGTGCATATGATACGATTTTTTAATCTCTTCAACAACCTCTTGCACCGTAGTACCAAGAACTGCGGAAATATATTCTGTGGTCATAAGACCTCCAGCAGTATCTTCGTTATACTCCAAAATAGTTCTTACTTTTTGTTTACTATCAGAAGGTAAATTCTGCATGATTTCTTTGGACTTGTAATCTGGTAACATCTGAATCAAATCCACCAGCTCATCAATAGACATTTTTTGCATCACACTCGCTGCTCTTTCAGAGCCTAAATTTTGTACCAAAATCTTTTGCAACTCTGGTTCTAGCTCTTCCAGAACTTGAGCAGCTGTTTTTTTATCTAATACCTGCAATAGCTCGCTACCCTGGTTTAGATTTAATTTTTCAATAATATTTGCAATATCTGCTGGATGCAATTTAACCAGCTCTTTACCACTCATAGAAAGCTGCAACTTATCACCCAAAAGTTTTACATTCTTCCACTCTAATAATTCGGGCTGTAAAAAACTAAACAGCTTTGAAGCGCCAAAACCGAGTCGTCGCAACAAACCGAGCTTGCCAATATCAAGCGCCACCAAACACATCAACCCTTTAACCATGCCGAGCTGAAGATCGTTTACTCGCACCACACGCACACCAGCCATATCTACTATCTGACGATCAAGCACTGTCTCTCGTAAAAAGACCAGCCCCTTCTCATCTGACGTCAAAAAAGTAACATCAGAAATAATATTTTTTAATGTTATATAATTTTTACCAAACGTTTCTACCTCGCTCGCATGCACCATTTTTTTGTCCTTACGTTTATCTACATATTGTATGGCAAATACCGAAGGAAAGCCCTCGTTATTTATTTTGATTACCACATCATGCACCTTACCAATAATTGTATCGGCCTGATCACGGACTTCGCCTCCTAAAATATTACTAAAAAAAAGCATATAATTTTTAAAATCCCACTTAACTCTTATTTAATTTTATCAAAATAACTTTGTAAAATTATCATAGCAGATTTTTCATCACGACTCGCCCCTCCACTCATTCTATCACTTGCGTGCGAAGAAAAAATTTCATTAACAAATTCGAGAGGAATACCGATTTCTTTTTTTAAATCATCAAAAAACTCTGTAACGCGAGCTGTATTTTTATTTTCACTGCCATCTAACCCGAGTGGCAACCCAGCTATTATTTTGTCTATCTTATATTCTCGTACTATAGCAGCTATTTTTTTTAATGCTTCGGCATGATTGGTATTATCTACAATACCAAAAGGCACAACAACTGATACAGCAGAATTTGCTTTTGCAAGGCCAATATTTTTAGTGCCATAATCAATGCCTAACAAATTCAACATACAAATTTTATTATTTTTCGCCTGGTCTTCTGGTAGCTACCACATGTCCACTTTTGGTAATAATGATTGTATGCTCAAAATGAGCGCACAACGAACCGTCACTCATTCCAATAGTCCAACCATCATCTGCCGTAGTCACTTTCCACCCGCCCAAAGAAAGCATTGGCTCTACTGCAATAACCATTCCTGGTTTAAGGATAATATAGTCTAAATTACGATTATAATAATTTGGTATACTTGGCTCTTCATGAACTTCATGGCCAACACCATGACCTACCAAATCTCTCACAATTCCATATTTGCCTTGTGATTTTACATACTCCTCTACAGCCTTACCAATATCAGCAACTGAATTACCAGGCTTAATTGCCCGTATTCCTTCTTCCAAAGATTCTTGCGTTACACGTAATAGCTCTCTCGTTTTAGCTGGAACTTTGCCAATAGGGATAGTCACTGCTGTATCCGTGTAATAACCTCGGCTCTTACCTTTTACTGGAGCGGGCCATTCCATACCAATATCGATGGTAAAAATATCACCATCTTTCAAGACAACACCTTTTTTTGGAATACCGTGCACCAACTCTGTATTTAATGAAGCACAAATAGTGGCTGGAAAAGCAGTGTCTGCAAATCTTGTTTTATGACCTTTAAAGGCTGGTCTACCACCAGCTTCTATAATCATTTTTTCTGCCATTTTATCTACAGCAATAATTTCTACGCCGGGACGACACATCTTGGCCAGATCTTCTAAGATTCTGCCCATGATTTCGCCGCCTTCTTTTATCATTTTTATTTCTTCTGGAGTTTTAATTAACATACACGCATCTCTTCAAATATAATAGTAAAATTAATCTGCCAAAATCGCTGCAATATCTTTTTCTACCAACTCTATACCTTGACTACCACGCACCACAGACAGAACATCTAATTTTTTATAAAAATCAATTATGGGTGCGAGTGCCGCATTACCTTGTTTAGCAATTCGTTGCTTAATAATTTCTTCGGCATCATCTGCGCGAGTCGTAAGAGCCCCACCACACTTAGAACAGCTTGCTAAAGCAATGTTTGCAGGAAAAATTTCTCCACAACTACCGCACACGCGACGAGCCGATAATCTCTGCAGTGCCTCCTCGTCGGAAAGAGCTATTTCTAAAACAAAAACCTCTGACACTAACATTTTTTCTTCAAAAAATTGCTGTATTCTCTTGGCTTGATCTAGAGTACGAGGTACCCCATCTAAGACAACTCCCCGACCAGATGCTATTTCTTTTTCAATTTTATCAAAAACAAGACGGTAAATAAGTTCGTCAGAGACAAGTTGCCCTTGTTTGATTTGCGCCACCGCCTCTTGCTCAACAGCACTCAACTGAGGCTCGGTTGCCAACGCACGCAACATATCACCTGTGGAAATATGAACATACTGGTAATTATGAGCGATCTTTTTTGCTTGTGTGCCCTTGCCAGATCCTGGCGGCCCCATCATAATAATAATTTTTTTCATAAACGAAATGAGTGAAAAAATATTGAGCTTGCTCAAATATTTTTGAGCGAATGAGTTTATATGGGTTTTAGCCCATATAAACGAAACGAGCGTACATAGCGAAACTAAAAAAGGCTTTTCAGCCTTCTTAGTTTATCATTTTATATCTATATTTTCAACTCTATACCGTATCGTATGCATGCATTGTTAGCTGAGCAGAAATCTGTTTAGCTGTCTCAATAGCGACCGAAACCACGATAAGTAAACTAGTACCACCGATAGCTAAATTTTGAGTACCCATAAAGTACTGAGCAAGCAATGGAAGAATTGCGATTAGTCCAAGGAATAACGCACCAGTCAGATTAATTCTATTCATGGTTTGGCCAAGATATTTCTCTGTCTCAGAACCTGGTCGAATACCAGGAATAAAGCCACCTTGCTTTTGCAAGTTTTCCGCCATTTTTTGAGGATGGAAAATAACAGCAGTATAGAAATAAGTGAACCCAAAAACTAGCAAGAAATAAATAATACCGTAGAATAGTTGATTTTGAAATAAAGTAATTACTTTTACCGCTGCTGTTGCCAACCAAAGAGTTTTAGCGTGTGTGAAAAACTGAGCAATTAAAGAAGGAAATGTTGCTAAAGAAATAGCAAAAATTATCGGAATAACTCCTGACATATTTACGCGCAATGGCAAGTGTGTACTACTACCTCCGTACATACTGTTACCACGCACTTGTTTGGCATAATTTACTGGTATATTTCTTTGGCCTTCGTTGATGAAAACAACGCCTACAACAGTAAGGAGCGCCACCAAAGCGAACAGCAAGAAGATATAAAAATCTGCGGAATTATAGTTGATAAAAAAATTACGGAGAGAGCCTGGGAAACTAGAAACGATACCAGCGAAGATAAGTAAAGAAATACCATTACCAACTTTCTTTTCTGAGATTAGTTCACCGATCCACATCAAGAACATAGTACCAGCGGTAATTGTCATCATAATGGTAGCCAAACGGAAGTATGACAAATCTGTAATAATTGGTAATGCAGAATTATTTAATAATTTAATCATGGCGTACGATTGCAAAAATGCCAAAGGAACTGCCAAAAATCTGGTGTAGGTATTAATTTTTTGCTGACCTGACTCTCCTTCTTTAGAGAGTTCCTCCAACTTCGGCACGATCATCGCAAGCAATTGGAAAATAATTGAGGAAGTAATATATGGCCCCACACCTAACATGACAATAGAGAAATTTTTCATGGTACCTCCAGAGAACACATCGAGGAGTCCAAAAATCTGATTACCTGCCAAAAATTGGCGCAAATTATCTAGATTAACGCCTGGAATTGGAATATGGGCTACCAATCTAAAAATTACCAGCATGCCCAAAACATATAAAATCTTATTTCTAATGTCTTTAACTGCCCAAACTTGCTGTAATTTTTCCCACATAGAATGAAGTTACAATGTTTAAAGTGTACCGTCGCAGTAACTGTAAAAACTATTTCACTTCTCCGCCTACTGCTTTTATTTTTTCGGCAGCGCCTTTAGTACAGGCGACACCTTCGAGAACTAATTTTTTAGTAATATCTCCAGTAGATAAAACTTTAGCGGTTTTTGTATAAGAATTTATGAGATTTTTTTCTTTCAAGGAAGCAATGTTTACTACTTCACCATCTTTAAATTTACTTTCTAAATCTGACAAATAAATTTCTCCTGGTTTAGTATTTAAACTAGTAAAACCACGCAATTTTGGAGTTGATTGTAATTGAAATTTAAAACCACGGCGAACCATACCGCTACTTCCACCAGATCTTGCAGTTTGACCCTTACCACCTCTGCCAGCAGTTGTGCCGAGACCAGAAGCATTACCTCTACCTACAACTTTAGGGGCAAATTTTGATCCTTTTGCTGGACCGATAGTGTGAATATGTAAAGACATAAATTTCTGTTTTATAATTAATCACGTGTTAGAGGGTTTCTTTATACTGCAGGAACCTCTTTCACTTCAACTTCTTTTTCTTTCTTATGACCCTTTTTAAACATCTGCAACGCATTAAAAGTGGCTTTTACGATAGTAACTTTATTTTTTGTTTTACCTAAAATTTTAGAAGAAACATTAGGAATACCAGCAAGTTCAAGCATCGCACGAGTTGCTCCACCCGCAATAATTCCAGATCCTTTTGGCGCTGGTTTTAAGAAAACAGTTGCAGCTTTAAATTTACAAACTACAGCATGAGGAACAGTTTCGTTGATAATCGGAACGGTAATCATATTTTTCTTAGCTTGATGAACAGCTTTATCTACACCCAATTGTACATCTTTTCCTTTAGCTAAACCAAAACCAACTCTTCCGCGACGATCACCAAGAATAACACCAGCACGAAAACTCATATGTTTTCCGCCTTTAGTTACACGAGTAACGCGGCTCAAATCTAAGATATACTGATCAAATTCAGGTTTTTCTTTCTGTTTATCGCCTCTTCTTCCCATTGGTTTGCTCATAATTTCTAAAGTTGAATCAAATAAGAAAATGTATTTTCTTATTTGCGAAGCTTAACGATTTTCGCAAGCTTTGCTTCTAATTTTAACTTATTAAAAAATCAATCCTCCATCGCGAGCACCGTCGGCCAAAGCCTTCACTCGTCCATGGTATTTATATCCACCACGATCAAATTTAACCTTACTAATACCTTTTGCTTTTGCTTTTTCTGCAAGTAATTTCCCAATCAAATAACTTATTGCTACTTTTCCAGTCTTATCTTCTGCCTTTTTTTCTTTTATCTCTTTAGCATTAACAGAGCATAAAGTTTTGCGGGCAACATCATCAATTAACTGAATATTCATCCCTTTTAAACTACGAAAAACAGACAAGCGAGGTTCAGAACCTGAACCATTCAACACTTTGCGGATTCGCAAATGTCTAACTTGTCTTAGCTTACTTTTATTTTTATCAAATAATCGCTTCATACATTTTTATAATAATTTTTTTAAGCAGCGCCTTTAGCAGCCGTCTTACCAGCCTTGCGTTGAATAACTTCTGCAACATGCTTAATACCTTTACCTTTATACGGCTCTGGTTTTCTAATTTTTCTAATCTGAGCAGCCATCTCTCCCACCACCTGCTTGTCTGTACCTTCTACAGTAATAATGTTTTTTTCAACTGCAAATTTTATACCAGGCATTGGCTTCATTTCAACTGGGTGAGAAAAACCCACTTCGAGCATAAGATTTTGGCCTTTCATAGCAGCCTTATAACCTACGCCGTTTATTTCAAGTTCTTTTTTAAAACCTTCAGTTACGCCTTTTACCATATTGATAATCAAACTGGCAAAAGTACCCCACAAAGATTGATCTTGTTTATTATTTTCATTTACTACCTGTGTAGTAATTTCATTCTTATCACAAACTACAACAACTCTAGGGTGCAAACTTAGTTTTAATTCACCTTTTGGCCCTTTTACTACCATCTGATTCTTTTCTACCACAGCAGTAACGCCAGCTGGTAAGGTAATCTTTTTTTTGCCAATTCTAGACATATTATTTTAGTTTGTAGTTCTGCCAAATACTGGCAGATTTAGATTATTAATAAACTTCACAGATTAATTCTCCCCCTACTTCATGCTTTCGAGCTTCTTCATTAGTAAGCAAACCTTTAGGAGTTGATAAAATCGCTACACCAAATCCACTAAGCACTTTTTCAATATCATCCTTTTTGATATACCGTCTATGACCTGGCTTACTGATTCTTTTGATATGGGTTATAGCTGGAGTGCCACCATGGTACTGCAAGGTCAACAAGATGTATGGATGCACATCCTTTTTCTCTTCTGCTTTTTTTAAATATCCTTCTTTAACCAAAAGATTGGCAATACCAAACTTGATTTTAGAAAATGGCAACACAACTTCTTTTTTATTAATTAAAGAAGCGTTGCGTATACGGGTTAACATGTCAGCGATAGGATCCGTCATCATAATATTTAAAAATTAATTACCAGCTTGATTTACGTACACCCGAAATCTTTCCCTGGTTAGCTAATTCACGAAAACAAATTCGGCATAGTCCAAATTCTCCCATATAACCGTGCACACGGCCGCATTTCCAGCAACGTCTAACAATTCTGGTGGAGAATTTTGGTTTTCTATTTGATTTTGCAATTTGTGATTGGGTGGCCATAATTTTTTCTAGTTTAGTCAGTGATTATTTTACAAAGGGCAACCCGATATGGGTTAAGAGCGCTTTGCCGGCGACTTTATTTTTTGCCGTAGTATTTATAATAATTTGTAAACCATGGATTTTTTCTAGTTCTTCTGCTTTTATTTCAGGGAAAGCTAGATTTTCTTTAAAGCCGATAGCGTAATTACCATTCTTATCAAAGCTTTTTTCTGATAACCCTCTAAAGTCTCGTACACGAGGTAAGGTTATAGAAACTAATTTTTCCAAAAATTGATACATTTTTACACCACGCAATGTAACTGCAACCCCAATTTCCATACCTTCTCTTGTTTTAAAGTTAGAAATTGATTTTTTAGCTTTGGTGCGCATTGGTTTCTGACCACTAATCTTACTGAGTGTCGCTTCTACATTATCAATAAAGCGTGGCTCTTTTACAAAACGTCCGATACCAGCATTAAGAACTACTTTTTTTATTTTCGGAACTTCCATTACGTTCTTTAAGGAGAGCTCTTTCATAAGAGCTGGTACAATTTCTTTTTTATATTTTTCGTATAAAATAACAGACATATTAATCAATTAATTCTTTGCATTTTCGGCAAACGCGTTTTTTAGATTCTGTATCTGTTTTATAACCCACTCTAGTTACCTGATCACACTTGGAACAAACGAGCGCTACCTTACTTGAGTGCAAGGGGCCAGACAATTCAATCACTTGACCCTTCTCACCTTTCTTATTTGCTCTCATGGTTTTTTTCATGACATTTACACCCTCTACAACCACTTTTCCTTCTCTTGGAAAAACCTGAATAATCTTTCCGGTTTTACCGGCATCTTTTCCACTGAGAACTTTTACTTTGTCGTTTGTTTTTATTTTCATATTATAATACTTCCGGGGCTAAAGAAATAATTTTTTGGAAACCTTTACTGCGCAATTCTCTGGCAACTGGACCTAAGATACGAGTACCTTTTGGTTCTTTTGATTTGCGGTCAATAATAATTGCAGCGTTATCATCAAAACGAATGTAGGTTCCATCAATACGACGAGTATCTTTGCGCAATCGTGCAATTACTACATGCACTACCTCACCTTTTTTTACCAAACCATGAGGCGCAGCTTCCTTTACGGAACAAGTAACAATATCGCCAATGATAGCATATCTTTTTTTGTAACCACCCAAAACACGGATGCACTGTAATTTTTTTGCTCCAGTATTATCTGCTACTTTCAGCATTGAACGATGTTGAATCATATACTTTGGCTTTATTCTACTTTATACGTTTACTTTAAAATTTCTGTTAATCTCCATTTTTTTGTTTTTGATATTGGACGGCATTCTTCAAAAGCTACCTTATCGCCTACTTTGGCGGAACCCTTCTCATCATGAACAGGATATTTATTAGTTACTTTATAACTCTTATTATACTTTGAATGCATGGCCATGGTATCAACTCTTACAACAATAGTTTTGTTCATTGCAGTAGAAACTACTTGGCCTTCAAAATTTCTCTTGTTGGCTGATTGAGTTTTTGGCTGAGTTGTTGGCTTGGTTTTGGTTTTTGTTTTTAACATATATTTTATATATCTTTCCTAGACTCGCCTTTTAACTTCATAGTTATTCGAGCAATCGTTTTCTTAGCTACATCAATTTTATGAACTTGTTTCAAATGACGACTGTGTGTTTGAAAAAGCAGACTTCTGAGCTCATTTCTGGTTTCAGTAAGCATTTCTTCCAGCTCTTTTTTACTTTTATTTTTTAAATCTTCCCATTGCATACTTTTAAATTAGGCAGTATAAATCTTGAATTACCTGGTAATTAGTGCTTAACAACAAATTTAGTCTTTACACTTATTTTAAATCCAGCCATTTTTATCGCTTCTTTTGCAGTTGCTTCTGGAATACCGCCCATTTCAAACATTACGGTGCCTGGTTTTACCACTGCCACATAATGATCTGGAGCACCTTTACCTCCACCCATCGGGGTTTCATTACCTTTTTTAGTAATTGGCTTATCAGGAAATATACGAATCCAAATTTTTCCACCTTTTTTTACATAGCGAGTCAAAACACGACGAATAGCTTCGATTTGACGACTGCTTACCCAGCCATGTTCTTGGCTTTTAATACCATACTCACCGAAGGCCACAAAATTACTACGAGTGGCTACTCCCATTTGGCGACGGCGGCCTTTTTGCCATTTTCTATGTAATACTTTTTTTGGTAACAACATACAGTATAAATCCTAAGTCCTAAATGGTAATTTTATTTAGTTAATTTTTTCTTTTTATCGTCTTTAATAGTTTCTTCTTCTTTTTTAGCAAATTTATCACGGCGACTAAATGCTTCACCCTTATAAATCCAAACTTTTACACCAATTTTCCCATATAAAGTTTGAGCTTCGGCGAGCGCATAATCTACATCGCTGCGTAATGTAATAAGCGACATTTTTCCTGCACCAAGCTTTTCAGTTCTCGCAATTTCTACACCATTTAAACGTCCACTCATACAAACTTTTACCCCCAAACCTCCAGCACTCATTACTCGTTCGATGAGCTGCTTCATAACACGGCGGAAAGGAAAACGTTTTTCGAGATCAGTAGCTGCATTTTGAGCCACGATTTGAGCAGATAGTGCTGGCTGACGTACTTCCAACACGTTAATTTTAACTTTTAATTTTTGTTGTAAAATTTTACGTTCGATTTCTTTACATAAACCCTCTAGACCCTGACCACCACGACCAATAATAGTTCCTGGTTTTGCAGATAGGATATAAACAGTCAAATCTTTTGGAGTTCTTTCAATACTAATACTATCGATTAAAGAATCCTTCAATTTTTTGGCAAGCAAAGCTCTGATAGCAGTTTCTTGCTTTAAAAACAAAGGCATCTGATCATTTCTTGCAAACCATTTTGAATCCCAAGAGTAAATGGTCGGTATTCTGTGAATTTTTGGGTGTACTTTATGTCCCATAATTTTATTTAAAACTTGAAATTATTATTTAGATTTTTTAGTTTTTGGCTTAGTTTTTGCTTTTGGTTCAGATACAACTTTTTCTTTCTTAACTTTTTTTTCAAATGTAGACAGAACTAAATTGATATGACTAGTTCTTTCTCTAATCGGAGTAGCTCGGCCATGAGCTTTTGGCATTGAACGCTTAAGTACTGGCCCGCCATCTACATAGATTTGAGAAACAATTAGATCTTCAACAGCAAGCGAGTGGTTATGCTTAGCGTTAGCTACTGCGGAATTTAATAATTTCAAAACTGGACGAGCGGCTCTTTTTGTTAATACAGATAAAATATCGATAGCTCGTACAACTTTTTTGCCACGAATCATATCAGCCACAAGCCTAACCTTGCGAGGGCCCATTCTTAGAAATCTCAATTTTGCTGTTACTTCTGTCATATTTTTTTAAGATTGATTCGTAATAAATCAAATTTATTTCTTTTTAGCTGCAGGGGCTGGAGCTGCTTTTGCTGGTGCAGCGGCAGCTGCTGCTGCGCCTTCTTGATCTTTAGCCATCTTACCACCGTGACGAACAAATTTCTTAGTAGGAGCAAATTCACCCAAACGGTGACCTACCATATTTTCATCAACCAGAACAGTTAAAAAATCTTTTCCATTGTGAACCAAAAAAGTTACAGCTACCATTTCCGGTGAAATAACACAGGCTCTAGACCAAGTTTTAATTGGTTGTCTTTTTCCACTGGCCTGCATCTTGAGAACTTTACTTAAAACTCTCGGATCAACGTAAGGGCCTTTTTTTAAACTTCTAGACATATAATTTGCTTGTAGCTTTTTTAGTTATTAGTATCTTATTCAGATTTTACTTTACGTGATTTAACCACAAATTTATCACTCCATTTACTTGGCTTACGAGTCTTAACACCTCGTGCTGGTTTACCATATACTGTTTGAGGTCCTCGTTTTTGACCAATTGGGTTATGACCCTCACCACCACCGTGTGGATGGTCTACAGGATTCATGTTCTTACCATTTACACGAGGTCTGATACCGCGCATACGATTTCTTCCTGCTTTACCCCAACGAATCAAGCCGTAATCTGCGTTACCCATTGTACCAATAGTAGCAGCACATTCTTTTAAAATTTTTCTTACTTCTCCAGATGGTAATTTTACCAAAGCGTAGCCTTCTTCTTTTCCTACTAACTGAGCAGACAAACCAGCACCGCGTACCAATTGACCACCTTTACCTGGTGTAAGTTCTAAATTATGAACAAACATACCAACCGGAATAAACTCAAGCGGCATGCGGTTACCAGATTTAGCTTCAATCAATTTCTTTGAAGACATGATCTTGTCTCCCACTTTCATTCCTTCTGGAGCTAATACATATGATTTTACACCATCAGCATACAGTACCAAGGCAATACGTGGTCCTCGATTAGGATCATATTCGATAGCTGTTACTGTAGCCTCAATATCAAATTTTTGCAATTTAAAATCAACTAAACGATAAAATTGTTTTACGCCGCCGCCTTTGTGTCTTACTGTTAAAACACCTTGGTTGTTGCGTCCAGCATTTTGATTAAGAAAAACAATCAAGGATTTCTCTGGTGTTTTTTTAGTAACATCAGAAAAAGATTGCACACTTGAATGGCGTCGTCCATCACTTGTTGGTTTGTAAATCTTGATAGGCATAACGTTGTTTAATGACTGCTCTTACAGCAATTTCTAAATAGTTAATTTCTAAACACCAGCGTGTATATCGATAGTCTTGCCAGCTGGCAAGGTAACGATTGCTTTCTTATAGTCGGCTCTGCGGCCAAGAGACCTGCCAAAACGTACAGCACGTCCTTCTACATTAGCAATATTAACTCCTACTGGTTTTACGCCATAAATTTCGGCAACTGCTGCTTTTACTTGTTCTTTATTTGCAGTTCTCGATACGATAAAGCTATATTTTCCTTTACTTTCAGCAATAGCACTTTTTTCTGTGATAAGTGGTTTTACCAAAACTTTAAATGCAATGCTATGTGTAGCTACCTTAACAGTAGATTTTACAGTTTTAGCTTCTTCTGTATGAACATGCTCTTTTTCTTTTTTCTTTACTACTTTCTTCTTTTCAACATCAAGAGCTTGAGGCTTTTCTTTTTTGGCCACAACTCCAGCTGGAGATTTTTTCTCGCCAGCTTTACTTAACTGATCTTTATCTTTCTTATGTAGCCAATTATTGATTAAACCCATAGTAATAAATTCTAAGCTTTATTTAGTGAAGCTTCCAATTTTTCTACGCCTGATTTATTGGTAAGCACAACTGATTTTGATAATAAATCCATAACATTCACATCTTCTACTCGCACTGTTTTAACTGATTTTAAATTTCTAGTCATACGAATAACATTTTCATTTTTTCCTGGTGTAAGTAATAAAAATGATTTTGCTTTCTTTGGCAATGAACTTAAAAACTTAACAAATAATTTGGTCTTTGGTTCAGAAAAATTAAAATCTTCAAATACCCACAAATCATTATTGGCAGCGCGATCACTTAAGCACATGCGCAAAGCCAACTGTTTAATTTTTTTATTAATTTTTGTTTTATAATTACGGATTGACAATGGACCAAAAGTCACACCGCCGCCTTTCCAGATAGGAGAACGAATGGAACCATGACGAGCGCGTCCAGTTCCTTTCTGCTGCCAAGGTTTCTTACCACCACCTCGTACTTCACCACGATTTTTGGTGTCAGCCCAAGGTTCTCTTTGGTTGTTCTGTAATGCAACAAAAACTTCATGAACAACTTCTGGTTTTATTTTAACTCCAAAAACACTGTCAGAAAGATTCATTTCACCGGTTTCTTTTCCCTCTAGATTGTAAACTTTTGCCTTCATAATATTTTTAAGAAATGACACTTAGATTACGCTGTTTGATTCTCTGATTTTTCTTCTACAACAGTTTCTGGAACCATCTCGGACACAACTAGATTTTCAGTTTTTAATTTTAATTCACCTTCGCCACTGATAAGTAGCAAAGCGTTGCGACCACCAGGTACTGCACCCTTGATATAAAGCTCTCCAGATTCTGGATGAACTTGCACAATCTCTAAATTCTTTATAGTTACTCTGTCTCCACCCATTCGGCCACCCATTCTCATTCCTTTAAAAACTCTCTGTACACCACCGGCACCAATGGAACCAGGCATGCGCAAGTTATCTTTATGACCATGAGAAGCAGGACCACCGCGGAAATGGTGACGCTTAACTACACCAGCAAAACCTTTACCTTTTGATTCACCAACCACAAGCACTTTGTCGCCAGGAACAAACGTTTCTACTGTAATAGTATCGCCTCGTTTTACAACTGCGCTACTATCAATTTTAAAATCTCGCAAGTTTCTTACTTTATCTAGATCTTTTAAATGCCCAACTTGAGGCATGGATAATCGGCTTTCTTTGGTTTCTCCAAATCCAACCTGAACGGCTTTTACCCCATTCTTTTTATCTTCTCGCACTTCTGTAATTTGGCAAGGACCAGCTTGGACTTTGGTGACTGGCACTACTTCTCCACTTTGCAAGAACACCTGAGTCATGCCGATTTTTTTTCCTAAAATAAATTTCATATAATGTTACGGATTTTGCATTACTTTTATTTCGTCCTTGTTGTAAATAAAAACTAGAAACGACAGCGAAATTAATAGTAGTTTGAGCATCTGTAAATAGCTATTTCTAGCCGTGCTTCTCACCTACTTAATCTGCGTTCTCGTTTCTAGCCTTCTTCGTTCTGCCAGAGCTCATTTTATGAGCAGAGGCGACTTAACTTAGATTGGCTTATCTGTATAAAATTTCAATATTTTTTCTCCAGCTTCTTCGGACCTTATAAATGTTTTCCTTTGACCCTACCAACGCTCTTGTGTGTCAGTGGGACTTGGATCTTATTTATTTAGTCTGAATCAACTTTTTTTAAGTACTCTGATTTTACTATATTACTTTTTGTTTGTCAAGAGCTTACCCTTACATTTTTATTTCGATATCAACTCCAGCTGGAACTTGCAAACTCATAAGAGCATCAACAGTCTTGGCAGTAGGATTAACGATATCAATTAAACGTTTGTGTACGCGCATTTCAAATTGCTCACGAGCATCTTTGTGTACAAAAGTAGATCGGTTAACAGTAAATTTGGTCTTTTCAGTAGGTAGAGGGATAGGACCAACAATTTGAGCACCATGTCTCTCGGCTGTTTCGATAATATTTTTTGTAGCCTGATCTATGATTTTGTTATCATAAGCACGAATTTTAATTCTAATTCGGCTAATGGTTTCTTCGACAGTTTTTTTGTGAGCCTGAGCATCTTTCATAAGGAGCAATATAGTCTTCCGACCCTGCCCCAATAAACATTGGGGCAGGACGGAGGATTAAGAATTATTTAATAATTTTAGTTACAACTCCAGCACCTACTGTTTTACCACCTTCGCGGATAGCAAAGTTCATTTTATCTTCCATGGCTACAGGAGTGATTAGTTTAACTACGAAGCTAATAGTATCACCAGGCATAACCATTTCAGTTCCTGCTGGTAATTCTACTTCTCCAGTTACATCGGTAGTTCTAATATAGAACTGTGGTTTATAACCTTTGAAGAATGGCTTATGTCTTCCACCTTCTTCTTTAGTCAAGATATAAACTTGAGCTTCAAATTCAGTGTGAGGAGTAATAGTACCCGGTTTGGCAATAACCATACCGCGCTCTACTTCTTCTTTTTTAGTACCGCGGAGCAACAAACCTACGTTATCTCCAGCTTGACCCTCTTTTAATTGCTTGTTAAACATCTCAACACCAGTAATAGTAGTCTTGCCGATAGCTTCACTCATACCTACAATTGAAGCTTCGTCATTGATATGAACGATACCGCGTTCCATACGACCTGTAACTACAGTACCACGACCTTCGATTGAGAATACGTCTTCAATAGGCATGAGGAAAGGCTTGTCAGTATCACGCACAGGTTGAGGAATATATTCATCTACAGCCTTCATAAGATCCATAACTGGCTTAGCAGCTGTTTCATCGGTTGGGTTTTGTAAAGCTTGAAGAGCTGAACCACGGATAATTGGGGTGGTGTCGCCTGGGAATTCGTATTTTTTAAGCAAATCACGAACTTCAGCTTCTACCAAGTCGATAAGTTCTGGATCAGAAACTTGATCAACTTTGTTCAAGAAAACAACAATGTAAGGCACACCTACCTGGCGAGCTAACAAGATATGTTCTCTAGTCTGAGGCATCGGACCATCAGCAGCAGAAACAACAAGAATAGCGCCGTCCATCTGAGCAGCACCAGTAATCATGTTTTTTACATAGTCCGCGTGACCTGGACAGTCTACGTGGGCATAGTGACGGTTGTCTGTTTCGTACTCAACGTGAGCAGTAGAAATGGTAATACCACGAGCTTTTGACTCTGGAGATTTATCCAAATCATCTACACCTTTGTTTGAAGCAGCTCCACCACGACTGCGCAAAACTGACAAAATTGCAGCAGTTAAGGTAGTTTTACCATGGTCAACGTGACCAATAGTACCAATGTTTACGTGTGGCTTGTTTCTAATAAACTCAGCCATAAGTTTAGTCCTTACACGGCACTATTACCGAGTGGTCGGAATAGATTTTTGTCCAGCCGTTATTGTTATTTTAAAAAAATGTATTTTTTCGCTATTAAAGCGTAAGTGCAACGATTATATCAGGTAGTTAAAAAAATTGCAAGGGCTGCCTGTCGATAGACAGGGATAAATTGTGGATAGCAAGGTTCCGCCCCTACTTTTTACTACAGATTCGGCCGTCTTTTATTCTACAGGCTCTAAATAAAATTTTTCTTCGTCCTCTTCTGCTATAATATCGGAAGCAGACTCTTCTCTACTAATATTTGTAGGCTGTTTTGGCGTAGAAAATGACGGCTCTGGTGCCTCTTGGGCAAAACGGTCGGCTGGGGCAGTAACTGGCGGAACAACTGAATTTTCTCTAGAAATAGGGCTTTTTTCCAAAATAGAATCGAATGTTTCGAGGCGCTCTCGGTCGTTAGAGGCACGCCAAATAGCTACATCTCGATTTATTTTTTCCATTAATTCTTCTTCGGTTAATTTTTCTACGCCCTCGCTATTTGCAAGCATTTTTTCATAGGAACCAAGTTCCATAAGCATCATAACTGCGTCTGATTCATTGTCCATTAAAACAACCTTATCCCCTGTTCGGCGAACCAACTTTATAACTCTATCAATCTGAGAATTTTTCATATATTTCTTTCGGTTTTAATTTATAACTTTTTATAGTTTACCATTAAAAAAATTTAAGTCAACTCTACCTCCATATAGGTATTTAGAGGTTAAAAAAGCAAAAAGGCTCCCCTATTATTAAGAGCCCTGTATTGCCCAAAACACATAATTACCTATCGCTTCCGAGACTAGAAACAGTATACCGCAACTAAAATAGCTATGTAGCTATTAAGCGTTTCTTTATTTATACCGTAATGCCTCGAGCGGATCCATTGCCGCTGCACGGCGAGCTGGGAATATACCAGACAAAAACCCGATAAAAACTGATAAAAAAATAATGATAAGTAAAAATGAAATTGGATACACAAACAAGTTTGTTTTAGCACCTCCAAACTTAGAGGCTAGACTATTAATCACAAAATTAAAAATCTGACCGAGAAGAATACCGATCAATGTACCTACCACACCGCCCAAAAATCCAATAATAATGGACTCGCTCAAAAATAAATTTCGCAAATTGCTTTTACTTGCTCCCAAAGCTCTCATAATACCAATTTCATTGGTACGTTCCAGAAGAGTTACTGTCATTGTATTAAACATGCCGATAGAAGAAACGATTAAAGCAACTGCCCCAAACAAGCCCAATACGATTTGAATTACTCGAAAAATCTTGTTAGCCTGATCAATTGTCTCGGACAATGATTGTGTTTGATAACCACGCTCTATAACCTCTTCTTTTACTAAATTTAAGTCCTGACTACTATTTACCTTTACACGCGCCTGTTCATAATGATTGATTTTGATAAAACTAGAAACCTCTTTGAGAGGTAAAAATACATAACTTTCCTGGTTATCTTCAATAACACCTTTGATCGTATAGCTTACTGGCACTTCAAAAATCTCTAGCTGCTCATTATCAAGTACGTTTTTATTAGTAAAAATTTTTACATTAATTTTTTTCCCTAGAACAGAATTGGGGTCCGTGATACCAAACAATTTTAACACTGCTTCAGAGATTATAAGCTGATTCTCATCTCCACTTTCGTATAGGCTCCCGAACTTTACCGCTGTACCAGAGTAACTAAAATAATTTGCATCTGCCACTCTCATATCTACAGTACCATTTATACCGTCAAGCGATAGCTGCCCAGTAAACTTTGCAAGCGGCGTAACATCAGTTACAGCAGGGATCTGCGAAATATCGCCTAAGGCTTTATCGTCTAATATAATTAGATCGCTGCTTGGCGTAATAGCCAAACTAAGCAGAGCCTGATTAAAAACTATTTTTTGCAAAATAACATTTTGCAGACCGTAACCTAAGGAAACTAAAAATAAAACCGCAGAAATACCAACACTAATACCGAGCACCGTGAGCCAGGTACGAGATGGATTGGTCCGAAACATTCTGGTTGATAATGAAAATAAATCAAGAGACTTCATACGATTGAGCCAAAATAATTTCAAATCTTTCTGCTAGTCGCTGTGCGGTGGCCAAGTTTAAACCTACGCCACCTTGAGCAAATGGCCTATCAAGCACATTACTAAACTGAGGCGTATTTATTGTTTTTGCCAAACGATCGTAAATAGCTTTTTCTAACCGCTCAATCTGGTCCTTATTAAGACTCCCATGATACTCATCTAACAAAAACCTTCTCAGCATGTCTATCATATGAGTACTTTTTTCAGAATGATCAATCGTGCTCGCACTCTTTAAAAATACTCCTACCTCTTTTAGAACTGCGCTAATTTTTTTAGTAAACCTAATAGCCGTTCCCCTATATAACCCTACACCACCATCGCCATATGGTAAATTTAATTTTTCAAAAAAATCGTGTTCACTCAATTGACCTGCTAACATGCCTTCCATAAATTTTTCCAATCTTTCTATCTGGTTTATAGTAAATTCATCGGTGAGGTAATTGGTCATGCTCCATGCCTTAAGCTGTGGCACCGTCATAAACTGATGAGAGCGTGCCATTTTTTCAAGCTCACCAAGTGGTGTATTATCTTTCGGTTCATCTACCTTCTCCTCGTCCTTAGGCTTAACTGGCTGGTTTGGTCTTTGCGGATGGTCATTTTTAACTATTTTTTCTAATTTCGCATCCTTAAAATAACAGATACGATCGGCATACGGCAAAAAACTAGGGTCATGAGTAACCAAGATTATAGTCTTTTTATCTTTCTTATTAATATCATATAACGTCTCCATCACCACTCGCGAAGATTCGCTGTCCAAGTTTCCTACCGGCTCATCGGCAAGCAGCACAATCGGATCATTGATAAGCGAACGACAAATTGCTACACGCTGCTGCTGCCCACCCGAAAGATTGGCTGGCAAATTTTTTGCTCTGGTTTCAATACCAAAACGAGCAAGTAACACCTTGGCTCTTTCAGCTCTTTTTTCTTTTTCCACCTCTAAGAAAACTTGAGGCAGCGTAATATTATCAGTAACATTGAGCGAATAAATAAGATTAAAATTCTGAAAAACAATGCCAAAAAACTGAGAAACCATCGCGCTTTTATCAACTTCTGAAAAAGAGGCACTGTCTCGTCCTTTAATATATAATCTACCTTCACTTAATCGCTGGAGACCCAAGATAGTATAGAGAAGCGTTGATTTTCCACACCCAGATGGACCAAAAAAAATAAGGTACTCTTCTGGATATACTTCAATACTAATATTATTAAGGGCAATATACTCATTATCTTGCCCTTTATTATATATAACCTTGATGTTTTCAGTTTTAATAATTGGTTCCATGCTAAAACATTTATATACGTGGGAGCACGCTCCAACCCTAAATACCTATATTCTTTGTCCAACCAAACACAGACTGGAAGTTGTTAATAATAATATCAACGATTGTTTCTTTTTCTTGAGGAGTAAGTATAGAGAACGTCTCAGATTTTCCAGAATTTCCTGCTAAATCTTTTGATTCAACCCAATATTTATAAACGGTTCCAGGTTTAAATTTAGTCACTACGATAATATGTCGCGTATTAAGACTTGCATCAAAAGGCAACGAAATAACATTATCACCTGACAAACCTTCTTGATAGAAAACCTGTGAGGTAGCTGGCTCATCTGTCTCCCAAGAAATAATTGTTTGTACTTTTGAATCCTTACCCGGGTATAATGTTGATTCTGAAGAGAGTTTAGATAATGTTGGACTTGCTTTATCAAGGGTAGTTGAAAATGTTATTGGTAAGCTTGAAACTGAATTATTAAATTCATCTTTACCCTTAATAACTAACGTATAATTTACACCACCTTCTAATCCTTTGAGCGTTACCTCATGATTGATTAGTAGAGTTGGCTCTCCCTGAGTTAACGATTGACCTGTCTTAGTATTCTTATACTCAAGCGTACCGTCGGTCGAAACATTGGTTTTCCAACTTACCGTAATTGATGATTGTAAATCAGAAGGTCTTGTTACACGAATATCAGAAATAACAGGGAGGTCACCAGTGGTTTGGAATGTAAAATCACCGCTTGATGCTTCTGGACCAATTAAACCTTTAGAAATTACTTTGAAATGATAGACAACAGCTGGATCAAGACCGCTTAATTCTACCGTATGATTGAGACTAAATTCATCTGGACTAACCGCTGCATTAGTGTACGGATTGCCACTACCTGGCTTATATTCACTTTCACGTGCATAATTTACCTCCGAAGAAGATCGCTTATCTGTAGACCATTTAATGATGGCAGTAGTTCCCTTTACCTCTACGGTTGGTTTGATACCCACAATACTTGGAGCTTCTATTACCTTACTGGTCATTTCAAGAAGCGCCTGAATAAACTTATCTTCTGGAATATCTTTGAGCAATGGATTGGTTGCAATATCATTTAAAAACTTCTCCAAGGATTTACTTGATGCTTTTTGTAATGCATTTGAAATAAACTGTGACTCTGGTGGTGCACTATCTTCTGGCACATCTTCTGGATTACTGTCTGGAACTGCTTCGGTGCCATCAATATTAAGGGTTGTGAAACTTCTGTCATCCGATTCAGTACGATTTCCAGAGGCATCATAGGTAACAGCTTTTAGATGGTATGTACGACCAGGTTCTAAATTTAACAACTTAACAGTATGATTTGTTACGATTAATTCCAAATCATTGCCTACTAAAAATCCATATTGAATATTTTGCCCAAATCGTACCAGCGAATTACCATCTTCGTTAGTTCGCCAAGAAACACTTGCCGAGCTCGGGGTAATATCAGTTATATCAAGACTAGAAATAATTGGAGGAATTGTATCTGATGTATTTGGACGGCTGCCCCCAACTATAATAGTCACAGGCGAACCTGGCGCTTCTAGCGTAGTAAAGCTATAACTAGCACCACTATTATCGTCTGTAGTTATATTATTCCCTGAATCAGCAGATCTGACACGGAAATAATACACTGTATTATTTGTTAAACCAGTAATGGTGATAGCGTGAGAAGTTTCAAGAGTAGAGCTTGAATTAGTGAAGGCAAAGGTGCTTGAAGTTACATCATAGTCAATCTGAGAAGTGGCAGCTTCGTTTGTATTCCATGTAATAATAGCTGAATTATTATTTACCAGCGTACTAATATTAGAAATTGTTGGGCCGACTGTATCTGCAATGGTAACAAATGACCAGCCATTACCACTATTATCATCAGTGGCAGAATTGCCAACAAAATCGGCTGACCGAACTCGGAAATAATAATTAGTATTACCGCTTAAACCAGTGAGTGAAACTGTATGAGAAGTTACAGATTCAGTATTTGACCCAGCTAAATTAGTGTACGAAGAAGTATTAAGTCCATACTCCACAATTGATGACGCAGGCTCGTTCGTTGTCCATGTAATAGTAGCGCCGACAAGTGAAACACTTGAAGTAGCTACTGCAGAAATAACAGGGGGCGTACCATCTGCAGCATTTGCGGTGCCAAGCGTATAATCGGCAGAAGAAGCGAGGTTGTTATTTTTATCTTTTGAATAAATTTTAAAATGATACAGCGTGGAAGAAGATAGTCCTGATAACGTTACCAAGTGCTGCACCGTAAATGTACTATCAAGGGTCGTTGTCGTACCATAATCAGTGGTAGGACCATACACAATCTGAGAATCAGCGTTCTCGCTTGTTGTCCATGTAATATTTGCCGAACTATCACTGGTAGTAGTGGCTACAGCTGAAATAGTTGGCGCGGTGCTGTCTAGAGTGGTAGCAAGATTAAAATACTGGAAACTCCCATTTACTAAATTTTTATCTGTAGATGTTATACCCGACTCATTTACTGACTGAACATAAAAATAATAATGTGTTCCTTGTGTAAGGCCTGTTAACGTTACATCATGGAATGTACCAAGCTGCGAAGTGGTGGTGGTAATAGGATTTGTTAGTGAAGTAGATGTAGAAAAAACTACGGTACTATCCGAGTTCTCCGAAGTATTCCAAATAACACGAGCAAACGTATTATAGACTTCAACTGCAGAGACACCAGTGATAGTTGAACCAGCTGGTGTGGTAAATGAGTACCCATCTCCACCATTGTTTGCAGTAGATGATGCGCCGCTTGCAGCAACTGATCGTACGCTAAAATAATAGGTAGTATTAGGAGAAAGACCACCTAACACTACAGAATGTTGTCCAATAAAACCGGAAGGGTTGTCTACCATCGATGCTACCGTAACAACATTGTCGGTAAAATTACCTGGTGTAGTTGAAAAACCAACAATTGAATTAGATAAAATATCTGTATTCCAAGTAATCGTAATTGAGGACGGAGTTGGCGAAGAAGTAGCTACGGCAGTTATTGTCGGATCCGTTGCCTGGGCTTCTCCCCCACCACCCTCACCTGCATCTTGAGCACCATTAGCACGACCATTAACAACCGAAGAAAATACCGAAATATTACCAGCCGAATCAGTTGTTTTTACCTTATAATAATAAAGCGTATCAGGAGTTATCGAGCTATCAGCAGTATAGTTGTCTGTAATAGATGAACTTGTCGCAATCGGTGTCCAAACAGATTGATCAAGGGATCTATAAATTCTATAATTTGCAAATCCTGGTGTAGGCGCTGTGACAACTTTCCAAGCTACAAACAAACGATAATCTGTTGCTCCATCTAAAACATTAGAAATATCTTGAACTATAGTACTCGAAGGTGTTTGTGGGGTAGTAGCAGAAGCTATGGTTGACGTATTACCATATGCATCTTTAAACTGCACATACACGGTAGATGGATTAGTTGTAAGCGCAAAAGTAGTAGTAGGAGTTAACAGAGACCAACTTGATACATCGGATAAAGAACTATTTTCCGAAACTTTCATATATAAAGTAGAGCTATCTACAGCCGTAAGGGTAATAAGCGCTGGCACTTGCGAACCATCTACTATTATCGTACCTGCAGCAGGAGCCACACTATCTATTTGAAAAGTAGGTGAAGTTGTAGCCGCAGTATTATTTGCAGCTTCATTATCATTTACCGTAACGCGTATTCTACTATTTGCGATGCTTAATCCAGCGGGCACATTCCAAGTAACAGTAGAAGTAGTCCAGTTAACTGTACTCACACCAATGTTAGTTGTAGCGCCAGCAGAAAGTTGGTTAGCAGGTATTGCCTGATACGAACCTGCAGCATCTAGATATTCAAATGTAGAACTTACATAGCCTGGATTGGTAGTGCCAGTATCGGTATCTGAATCACGCACTTGGTAAGCGATAGTTACTGTGCCATCCGCATTTTGACTAGCAACAACATTTTGAACTTCTGGGCTTGCATTAACTACATAGGTTACCGTAACACTGCTCAAGGTTGGGGTAAATGCAGGGTTTGTAGTGGCAAGATATGCCTTGTATTGAAAATATCTATCACCCGAACCATCACGCATAGTCGATGTCGTTGACTCTCCTGTATACGTTGTAAAATAAGTAGAATTAGTGCCATCAGGACCTACCCAAGTAGCAGCGCTCACACTGGATGTGGAAGACCCTGTTCGTAATTGAAACTTAATAGTAGTACTTGTTGGCAATCCAGCAGGATTCCAAGCAATACTTGCAACTACATTAGTTGGATCAGCCGCATCATAAATAGAAGAAATGAGAGAGCTTGATGTGGCATAGGAAGAATACAAAAGCGTCACGCTATCAAGTGATGGTGAGACACTCGTATCAGCAGTACTTAAAAATGCTTTATAACGCCAATAGCGTAAATTTTGTTGTAATGAGGTTGGGAAAGAAGTAGTGCCGTTGGTAGTAAAATATGTACCACTTGTCCCATCAGGACCAACATAATTCCATGTACTATTATCATTATTGGCAGCTAATTGAAACCTTATAGAATTTGAACCAACCCCTGACGGTGTTGAACTCGCCCAAGAAAGGGATTTCATTCGCGCCGCGCCTAAATCCATAGTAGCCGAAGTAAAATTACCAGAAGAACTATATATGGTTTGACTCACCGTAAATTTGAATAATTCACTGTCATGATTAGCAGTTAAAAAATAAAAAACTTCATCGCCAGGTCTTCGAAAAGCTGTTTTGTTTGGTGATCCGTATCCACCGTTATGGCCTGTTACTGTTGAATATGAAGTCCAACTATCACCACTGATTGAGTACCCCCATACTATGACTGGCGAACAACAACCCCATTCCCCCGTTACATAAATTATATCTTCTCCTGCGCTATGAATTAAGGTTGAACCATAATCTGGATTTACAGAAGCTGCACTGGCCATAGTTGCCCACGAATTACCAGTGATTGAATAACGATAAAAACCGTTGTTAGCTAACAGATAAATATAGTCACTTCCCTCATCATGAACAACCCCTGAATTTGTACCACTAATAGATACTGGCAAAGAAGCCATTGATGTATAAGAATTCCCAGAAATAGAGTAGCGATAAAAATTAGTGCCGTTTCCACTGACAATATACATGTAATCACTTGCACCATCTCGAACAACCTGAATGCCTACATCTGCTGCAGCAGGTAACGAAGTTAAACTATCCCAATTATTACCACTAATTGAATATCGATAAAAATCAGTTTGACCACTCCCTCTAAAAAGATATATATAATCTTCTGAGCCATAACGCAATGCCGCTGTTTGGGCAATACTGCTTGGAAGCGCAGCAGGAATACTTGCCATCGAAGACCACGAATTTCCAGAAATAGAATACCTATCAAAAGCAGTACTCTGGCCGCGAGCTAAATATATAAAATTATCAGAACCGTTCCATAGTAACTGACCACCGAAATAAGCCAGAGTATAATTTGAAAGGTTTGTCCATGAATTTCCAGAAATAGAATAGCGACGTAACGGAGCAGTATCGTTTGAACCTTCAATAACATATAAATAATCTGAACCTGCTGCACCCACCATCTGAGCTGCACCATGAAAAACCGCACCGCTCGCTGTAGATGTCGCGGTAACTCGATTTATCGTCTGAGTGCTACCTGATAATTTAACAGTGGCTGACAGACCACTTCCCACAACTGCAGCTGAAGAGACTGCACCGTTACTAAAACCACCGCCCGTGGCACTTCCTGTCGAAGAAAAAGTTCCATCATCAGTAGAGCTATAACTACTACTTACAATGGAAACTGTAGTAGTACCTGTAGTAAAGGCATCGGTACTTGTTGAAAAATTAGTCCAGCCTGTTTGGTTGGCAGGATGCTCTATCACGGTTGTACTGACTCCCCCGCTCCAATCATTTTGCACAAAAGTATAGGTTGCAGCTTGAGCTATTTGCCCAGATTGGGGTTGAAATATATTTACCAAAATAACAAGCAACAAAAACCAGGCCATGGCAGGACGAAATTTTTTATTACCAAGTATATGACGAATATGATGTTGAAATCGAAACGAAAAAAACAACCTCTTTAACTTTCTCTTAAGAAGAGTGGGATAAAAACTAAAAAATTTTTCTTTTCGCATATACCCAAAAAATGGAAGGAAAAAAATTACCTTGGCTTCAGCACAACTCTTATATTTATTTGATATTATTATACCATAAAAAACTGCAACCAACTACTTACAAACACCGATGTGGATAATTTTTAGGCAACTAAAAAACCAACAAGGTTTTCTTGTTGGTTTTTTAGTTAGAAGATTATTATTTTTGAGCGCCAGCAATGATAGTTTCAGCTACATTTCTTGGTACTTCAGCATAATGCCCAAACTCCATTGAGTAATTGGCACGTCCCTGACTCACACTGCGCAAAGTGGTTGCGTAACCAAACATACTTGCAAGCGGCACAATAGCTTTAATAACTTTAATCTGACCACGATCAAACATTTCTTGAATTTGACCACGTTTAGAGTTTAAATCACCAATCACATCGCCCATATATGCTTCTGGAGTAGTAACTTCCACCTTCATGATAGGCTCCATAATAATTGGATTTGCTTTTTTACAAGCAGCTTGGAAAGCCATAGACCCTGCCATTTTGAATGACATTTCAGAGGAGTCCACTTCGTGGTATGAACCATCATATACAGTAACTTTTAAATCTACCACTGGATAACCAGCTTGAATACCACGAGTAAGCGAACTCTTTACCCCTTTTTCAATTGCTGGGATAAATTCTTTAGGAATAGACCCGCCTTTAGTATCATCTTCAAATTCATAACCTCCACCTTGCTCTTTTGGTTCTACTTTTAACCAACAATCCCCGTACTGACCCTTACCACCGGATTGTTTGATATATTTTCCTTGTGCTTCAGCAGAAATTTTAATTGTTTCCTTGTACGCTACTTGTGGCTTACCAACATTGGCTTCCACTTTAAATTCACGGCGCATACGATCTACCAAGATATCTAAGTGCAATTCACCCATACCAGCAATAATTGTCTGGAGTGTTTCTTCATCGGTATGCACGCGGAATGTTGGATCTTCTTCAGCTAATTTTTGTAAAGCCATACCAATTTTTTCTTGGTCAGCTTTGGTTTTTGGCTCAATGGCCATAGAAATAACTGGCTCAGCAAAGGTTGGACGTTCCAAAACCATTGGCTTATCCTCATCACACAAAGTATCACCAGTACTTACTTCTTTAAGACCAATAGCGGCAGCAATTTCACCGGCATACACTTCTTGCACGTCTTCACGCTGATTAGCATGCAACCGCACAATACGGCCTAAGCGTTCTTTACCGCCAGTACTGGAATTATATACATAACTACCAGCAGAAACGACACCAGAATATACGCGGAAGAAAATAAGTTTACCTACAAATGGATCAGTTGCAATCTTAAAGGCCAACGCACAAAATGGCTGCTTGTCATCTGGCAATCTTGTTTCTTCTGCTTCAGTATCAGGGTTAGTACCATTAATAGCTGGCACATCAGTTGGCGCAGGTAAATAATCTACCACGGCATCAAGCATGAGCTGGACGCCAATATTTGCCAAAGCCGAACCACACAATACTGGAAAGATTTGACTTTTAATTACTAAGCTACGAATACCAGCCTTAACTTCATCAACAGAAAAAGCTTCACCGCTTAGATATTTATTCATCATTTCATCACTAGCTTCGGCTACCTTTTCCATCATTTTAGCTCTATACTCTGCAACTTTTTCCTTCATGTCTTCAGGAATAGGGATTTCAATAATATTTTCACCTTTAGCTCCTTCAAATTTGAAAGCTTTTTCTTGTACGATATCTATCAAACCAGAAAAGGTACTATCAGATCCAATTGGCAATTGAATAGCGATAGCATTTTTAGACAAACGTTCAAGGATAGAATCGAGGCTCGCATAAAAATCAGCTCCCAATTTATCCATTTTGTTAATAAATACGATGCGAGGCACATTATATTTATCAGCCTGATGCCAAACAGTTTCAGATTGTGGCTCCACACCTTGGGAAGCGTCAAAAGCTGCAACAGCACCATCGAGCACACGTAAAGAACGCTCTACTTCTACAGTAAAGTCTACGTGACCAGGAGTATCAATCAAATTGATGCGGTGGCCTTTCCAAAAACAAGTAGTAGCGGCAGAGGTAATAGTAATACCACGTTCTTTTTCCTGTTCCATCCAGTCCATAGTAGCTTCACCTTCATGCACTTCACCAATTTTGTGTTTTTTACCAGTATAGAACAATACGCGTTCGGAAGTAGTAGTTTTACCAGCATCAATGTGGGCCATGATACCGATATTACGAGTTTTTTCTATGGGAAATTCACGAGCCATACAATTTAAAATTATTTACGATAATAATTGAAAGAAAAATAAATTAAATTTACTTTTCCGAAGGAGTAAATATGTAGAGTGAGAACTTTTTATTTCGCAAATCTGGCAAAGTGAGCAAACGCTTTATTAGCTTCGGCCATTCTATGAACGTCATCACGTTTTTTGATAGCATCGCCTACACCCTGAGCACTGTCCATAAGTACGGTAGCCAATTTGTCGGCCATTGCTTGGCCTTTTTTATTTCGAGCTGCCTCTACAATCCAGCGGAACGTAAGCGCATTTTGGCGACTCACACTTACTGGCATAGGCACTTGGTAGTTAGCACCACCAACACGACGAGAACGAACCTCAACCTGAGGTTGTACTGTTTTAATAGCTTCTTCAAAAGTCTTCATTGGATCTTTTTTAGCAGCTACAATTTTATCAAAAGCAGAATACACAATTGTTTGTGCAACTGTTTTTTTACCGCCCATCATTATATGGTTAATAAATTTTGCGAGTACTACACTGCCAAATTTTGGATCAGCAGCTATCTCTCTTTTATAATCTGTTTTTCCACCGCGCATAAAATTAAAGTATTAGGTTGAGTTATGTAATGCCAAAAATTATTTCTTAGCTTTTGGTCTCTTTGCTCCGTATAGACTACGGCCTTTGCGTCTTCCTTCTACACCTTGGGCATCATAAACACCACGTACGATATGATAGCGCACACCTGGTAAATCTTTTACACGACCACCGCGAAGCAATACGATTGAGTGCTCCTGTAAGTTGTGTCCTTCTCCTGGAATATAGGCAATAACTTCCATACCATTGGACAAACGTACTTTGGCTACTTTACGTAACGCAGAGTTAGGTTTTTTAGGAGTAGTTGTATACACCTTGGTGCAAACGCCTCTTTTAAAAGAGGATCCTTTGGCAAAAATGGTTTTGCGTCTGTGCAAGTTGTCTACGGTAAACTGAAGAGCCGGCACTTTGCTTTTGCGCACTTTGCTGGTTCTGCCTTTGCGAATTAACTGGTTAATTGTTGGCATACGGTATGTTAAATTTCTAAATTTTATAATTAAACAAAAAAACTGAACGAAATGTGCTCAGCCACGAGTCTTTTTCTCGAATTTGTCGAGAACCCCAAATCGGGGACGTTCTAAAGACGAGTATATAGGAATAGCAAAAAAATGTCAAGGCTATATCTTTGGAATAGGGCCCGTCCTTTCATTTGCCTGAGCCAAAACTTTTAATACAGCCCTACTTACAGCATCCTTAAAACCACCGCTTGAGGTAAGGCCGAAGGTTTGGACCATATCGTACGCATCTGCGTGATTTTTTGTATTTGGGTTATTTAAAAAAGCCATAACATTTTGCAAGGATGCTATATAACTTTCTACAGCTATCGGAACACCCGAGCTAGTTTTAAAAACACTTAACGGGTATCCTTTTCTATCTTGCAAACCTACAAATGGCTTATTTTGTTCTAATACAAAACTTAACCTCCTCATTATAAGTTCTAAATCCTGATCCTGAGAAAAATCTGGAGCCATTGCTCGCACCACTGCTTCGCGCAGACCATAATCTTCGGGTATAGCGGCAATTGTTGCAGGTGACAAAACCCAGCCCTTAAAATATTCTGCTCTAGCTTGCAAAACCATTACAGGATTTATCTCTTTAATATTCGCTAAAGCAGGAATATTGAATGTATTAATAATTTCATCGAAATTTTTTGCATCATCAAAATATGGCAATTTTCCTTCTTTTCCTTCCCAACCACCTCTTACTCTCTCGGTCATATAAAATTAATTTAATAAATCTTCAGCATACTTGCCTTTTGGATCAAGCACGTCCCCCTGTAATTTAAATTCTCCTGTATCGGTTTTTAGCATTATGTTAAGCACCGCTTCTTTACCTGCTGCAGTTGTAATTTTAACTGATCTTTTGGTATCAACAAGCGGTCTACCAGCGGCTTTCATCTCATCTAAAAAGATGCCATCATGAAAAGCGAATTCTGCGGCTTTATCCTGCATTTTTTTTATTAAATTTTTTGCCTCTGGCTCTGATAAGGCTTGGGCACCAGAAACTTCTATTAGTAATTTTCTTAAGGCAATATCGACATCAGTAAAATCTTTCTCCTTCATTTTCATGGCCACCTGCTCTTGACTGGCAGTATCAAGAGGTTTTTCTTCACTTTCTTCATCTTCTTTATTATTAATTTCCCCTTCCACTTCGGGCTTTACACCCGATTCTATGGGAATCTTAAACATGGGCGGCACTTCTCTGCCGTTTCTTTCATATTGTTGTGGGGATACACCTTCCATAGAAAAAATTATAGCTAAAGAACCTGTATATTATACCAAAAAATCACCAAAAAGTCAACCTGACTTTGATCAAAATTTCTACTTAAGACTATTTGTTTACTCTTTAAAAATTCATTCTCTAAAGCCCTGTACACAGCCTCTCGCAACCCTCCATTTCTTGTAAAAATTACCCGTTGTCCAAAATTAACTTTCACCATTTTGAGCTTGCTGGGATACTCAGATGTACCTTTAAACTCTTGCAGAAAAGCGATTACTCTCTTTAATTCATCAATACATAAATCAAAATCAAGAGAACCACCCTTAGAAGTTTTTAAAACAGATACCTGAACACCTTCCTTATCGCCCAATCCTTGCAACTCCTTATTTTGTTGAGCAGTTTTTTCTAGTCGCACCAAAATTTCTTCAAAACTGTTGTCACTAGAAAAATCAGGCATCATAAGTTTCACAATTGCCTCTCGCAGCCCAAGCGCTGGTGTAATTCTTTCCATAATTGCTTTTGCAACCACTCCTCCTTGCTCAAATATTGTTTGCGCTTCAACGACTGCTTCGCGATCTATTATTATTTTATTGCCACGAGCATCCATTAAATTGTGAGATATATTGTCGACTACTAAAACGATTTGTAAAAAATTTTTATTACTAAAAAAATCTTTCTTTTCACCAATTCCATACCTCATTTCTCTTAACATAAATAAAAACAATATATAAATTATAGATCATCAAGACTTCGCAAAAAGCTACCTGGCTTAATCTTTAAGGGTTTATTCTCGTCAATATATGTCACACCAGCTTCTTCGTCATTAAGAACAAGGCCACTGCTGGTTGATAACAAAGAATGATCATCTAATAGATGAGAACTAATTTCTCCCAAGAATATACTGGGGCCAGATAGTGAATCACCAAAGCCGCCGCCTACCATAGGATAGGTAAGATGTAGATGTTTTTTGGCACGTGTAATAGCGACATACAATAACCGACGCTCCTCTTCTAGGCCGTTACGCTCGTTGAGACTACGGTCACTTGGAAAAGCGCCTGCTGCCAAATTAATAATAAAAACAGCGGACCATTCTAACCCTTTGGCTTGATGCACAGTGGAAAGCACAACCCTTGGGCCTGCCTGTCCGGTAGGCAGGCCAGAACTGGTTCTTTGCTGATTACCCTTTGTTCCAAACCCTTCTTGCAAACTAGCTTCGGCCAAAAACTCTTCTAGCTCGGTATATTTTTTGGCAAATACTTGCAGTTGCACGACATCTTCTATTCGATCACGACTATCAACAAACTCGGCCTCGAGATAGTCTTTGTATGGGGAACTTAAAATAGCATCTATCAAACCAGAAGGGTCGTTATGACTTTTGACCAGCATGCTTTCCAAAATTCGCACAAAATTATTCCAACCCTGCTTTGCTTTTTCTCCCAGCATATTTTGGCCAATAATTTTGACCTCTTCTACACTCTCAGCTTTTTTAACTGCTTCTATAATTTTGCTTGCGGCCACAGGTCCGATTCCTTCCTCGTGCATAAGCACCCGCATCCACGCAGCCGTATCTGCCAAGTTATTTATAATTCGTAAATAAGCCAACACATCTTTTATGTGTGCGCGTTCAAAAAAACGTAAGCCTCCTCGATAGTCATATTCGATCCCCGCTTTTACGAGTTCCATTTCAAGCAATTGCGAGTGATGACTCGCACGAAAGAGTACGGCAATTTCGTTTGGAGGCACACCCTTATCTATTAATTCTAAAATTTTTCCTGTGACAAATTCTGCTTCGTCGGCTTGATCCATCTTGGGATGCAGGGTTGGTTTTTCTCCACTTTTAGAAATAGTTTTTAATTGTTTTTTAAATTGATTTGCATTATTACTAATCACATCATTGGCCACTTCCAAAATTTCCTGGCTGGATCGGTAATTTGTTTCTAGTTTGGAAATTTTGGCAGCAGGATATTTTTTTTCAAATTGTAAAATATTAGAAATATCGGCCGCACGAAACGAATAAATACTCTGGGCGTCATCGCCTACGACCAATAAATTGCCGTGTATCGACGCCAATTTATTAATAATAGAAGATTGAATTTTATTAGTATCCTGATACTCATCTACCAAAATATATTGAAATTGCTGCGCATATTTTTTGAGCGCTGGCTCGTGATTAAGAAGTGCCGAAAAATTGACGAGCAGATCATCGAAGTCCATAGCATTGGCTTCTTTCTTTTTTACACTATACTCCTGCGCAATACTTTTGATACTATCTGCAAAAATCATCCACTGCGGATATTTGAGGTCGAGCACATCTTCTACGGTTGTCTCCGAATTGCGAGCAAAACTAATAAGCGACTGCAAAACACGGGCCGAAGGAAATTTGACCCTGCCCGTATCTGTCTTAAATGGCTTGGCACATAATTTCAAAATCGTTTCACTATCATCACTATCAAGCACAGAAAAATTATTTTTATAACCAAGGAGCGGCGCGTAGATACGCAAAATTCTATAGGCAATATGATGAAAAGTTCCTGCCCATGGCAACCTACTGGCCGAACCAGTAAGGTGCTGCACGCGACGAATCATTTCGTCGGAGGCTTTGTTGGTAAACGTAACGAGCAATATATTTTCTGGAGCAATACCTTTTTCGAGCAAATATGCTACGCGATACGTTATCACGCGTGTCTTGCCACTACCCGCTCCAGCAAGCACTAAACACGGCCCGTCACCGTGCAAGACTGGTTCGAGCTGTTCGGAATTGAGTTCAGCCGAAAAATTAATCATAATCAAATAATACACACCACCTAATTATGCCAATTTTTGTTTCTTTGAAAAATTAGTATTTAGATGTTGATTGAGCTGGGTCATAATACTAGGAAAGGGACCTTGAAACTCTTTGTGCACGTCAAATGTTTGACCCTTTTTAACAAACAATTTTAATATATATTTTTTTCCATCTCCCAAAGGCACCAAATCAAACTTAAATTCTCCCACAAAACTATCAAGCAATTTTCTTACAGATCGATTTAACCCCGCTTCAACAGCAGCATCACCTCTTTTTACATCTGCAGCTTTTGCTTGAGCAGGATCGCTCTCGGTAAGGCCTCTATAATGAACGCCAAACCCTTTTCTAGCACTAGATCCTCGTTTTGGATCACTCGGCTCAACAACTTCTTTTTTTTGAAGCGCAGCTGCTTTTTTTTGCTGAGTTCTTTCCTCTAACATTGCAGCCCTTCTTTCTGCAGCCGCTTTATCTAAATCTGCTTTTTCTTCTGCAGTTAAATCTGCCCCATCATCGTAGGCGTCTGGATTATACCCTGATTTTTCTCCTGACATACTCATATATTTTATCTACTAAACAACCACATACTACCATACCTTGATTGTTTGCACAAAATAGCTTACTATGATGGCATATGTCATTTTTTGAACTTACTCATCAAGATAAAAATTCCCGTGCCAGAACTGGCATTATTCATACTGACCATGGAGATATTACCACTCCTATTTTTATGCCTGTAGGCACACAAGCGACTGTTAAAACTCTAGACCAAACTGATGTACACAACTTGCCTGCACAAATTATTTTGGGCAACACCTATCATTTGCATTTACGGCCAGGTGAAGATCTTATAAATGATGCTGGCGGACTACACAAATTCATGAACTGGAACAAACCAATTCTTACGGACAGTGGCGGCTTTCAAGTGTTTAGTTTGGGATTACAAAAAGATGCGACGATTAATAATAAAAAGATGGTCACAATCGACGAAGAGGGTGTTACATTTCGATCTCATATAGATGGAAGTACTCATCGATTTACCCCCGAGATAGCAGTTCAAATTCAACACAAAATTGGCGCTGATATTATTATGGCTTTTGATGAATGCACGCCAGATACGGCCGCAGAAACATATGCCCGCGAAGCTATGGAACGCACACATCGCTGGGCCAAACGATCCCTCGATGAACACAAAAAATTATCTACTCACAATACGCATGATTATAGACAATTTTTGTTTGGTATTATACAAGGGTCAGTGTACAAAAATTTGCGTCAAGAATCTGCCGAATATATTTCTTCACTCGACTTTGATGGCATCGCTGTTGGCGGCGAATCGGTTGGCTATAACATGGAAGCCACTCGAGAAATTCTGGACTGGGTATACCCATTTATTCCAGCAGACAAGCCACATTATGCTATGGGCATTGGTTTGTCTCCTGCCGACCTGCTTGTTGCTATAAACGGCGGCATTGATATGTTTGACTGTGTAGCCCCAACCAGACTGGCACGACACGGTATGGTATTTGTAAATCCCGAAACAGACAGCAAGTTGCGAATAAATATTACGAGCAGCAAATATAAAAAAGATTTTACCCCGATTGATCCGAGCTGCATCTGCCACACCTGCAAAAATTACACGCGAGCCTACTTACAACATCTATTTAACACCAGTGAGATGTCAGGGATGCGACTGGCAAGCATTCATAATTTACATTTCATGCTCGACCTCATGCGCCAAGCGCGCGAAGCAATCCAAAAAGATACTTTTACAGAACTTCTTAGAAAATGGAAATAATAAAAAATCCCCCTTCGGGGATTTTTTATTAGCTAAAATAAGCAAAATTTTAATAGCCTACCCTTGACTTTTACTAAAAAAAGTATTACTATCTAGCCAGTTGCAAATGGTCGGCATTGCCGATTTTCTGCCCAACCCCAGAGGCCCACATGACCCAGCTCATTGCTGCTCTTGTCTGGATACTAGGCGCCTTGCCGCCGATCCCCACGACCCTGCAGGTTCCACCCCTCCAAGAGGTGGTCTACCCCGGTCAGCGAAGAACTGGCGGCAAGCGACACACGCCACAACGCCACCGCCCTCGGTCGAACCGAACAGAAGAGCGACGCAAGCTACGGCGTGACGCTCGACATCCCAAGTGCGAGTGAGCCTCTCCGGCCACACCCTCCGACCATACGGTCGAGGGTGTGGCAAAAAAATTACTATGATCCATATACATCTTATTATTTTGGGAAAACTCAAAGAAAAATTCTGGCAAGAAGCCGAAGCTGAATATCTAAAACGTTTACAGCCGTGGGCAAAAATTACTATATACGAACTAAAGGAAGAATCTTTTTCTGAAAAAAATAATCCAGAACAAATCAAACAAAAAGAAGCAAATAAAATTTTGGGTGCTGTTCATAAAATAAAAGCCAGCTACACCATTATTTTGGACGAACATGGTAAGCAATTTTCTTCGGTTAACTTGGCGCAACAACTCAAACAAATTTCGGATACTACTCACAACCTTACATTTATCCTTGGCGGACCACTTGGATTGCACGAAAGCATTTTAAAACAAGCAAACTTAAAACTCTCTCTTTCGTCACTAACCTTTACCCACCAAATGGCGCGTGTATTTTTATGGGAACAAATCTACCGAGCCATGACAATTATAAGCGGCAAAAAATATCATTATTAAACAAATAAAAAAAGAGCGTATACGCTCTTTTTTTATTTGTTCTATGTACCACGCACCCTGTGATATATACAATCAAAGCGGAAACAGCTTGCAAGCAAACCGCCTCACGCACCTAACTACCACTATCTAATTCCAACGTGCTTTGTCACGTTCGGATTTGACCACAATCCACGTGCCAAACCGTATTACCTGGAGACTAAGCCACTCTTCAAACTGCGAAGCACTCATTCCCTTGGGAACCTTGAGCGCTGCAATATCAGCTCTTTGCTGCGCCAGTGCTTGTCGCAATTTCTTGCCTCGAAACATTTTCCCAGAAGAACCGGGGATATAGTGAGGCTGAAAGACAAGAAAGGCGAGGTTGCCAATATCGAAAGGATCGATATCGAGCATCTGCTCCTGATCGAGCGTTAGCTGATTCTTGAGCAAGACATAGAGAAGTAGGTGCACGTGCACACTACTATTCTTTGTATCTACTTTCCCGCCCATGACGCCTCCTTCTACCAAGGGTAGATTATAATAGTTGATAGTATATCCTATTGAACCAAAAGCAAAGATACGCTTCGCCTGGTCACAACATAGGACCAATCTATATATCATAAAAACACCCGCTGGTCAATAATTAAGAGCTATGGTTTACAACCAATCATAAATTCTGTAAACTACCTATACAGAATTTAACTTTAGATAACCCTTGGTATGCAACGTATTTTCTCTGGAATTCAACCAACAAACAATTTACATCTTGGCAATTATTTAGGCGCCATCAAAAACTGGGTCGAGTTACAAAACCAATATGATGCCTTCTATTGTATTGTTGACTTGCACGCTATCACCATAAAACAAGATCCGAAACAACTTCGACAAAATATACTAAACGCTGCCAAAACATATTTGGCATTGGGGTTAGATCCAGCTAAGTGCACAATTTTTGTTCAATCACATGTACCGCAACATACCGAACTCGCCTGGGTTTTAAATACAATTGCCAAAATGTCCGAACTAGAACGCATGACTCAATTTAAAGACAAAGCAAAACAGCATAAAGAAAATATAAACCTAGGACTATTTGCATACCCAGCACTCATGGCTGCAGATATTCTCCTCTATAGTACAAACGTCGTACCAGTAGGCGAAGACCAAAAACAACATGTCGAACTTACTCGAGATTTGGCAGCTCGATTCAACTCGCTATATGGTAAAACATTTATCGAACCAGAACCACGTATAAACAAAGTTGGCGCACGCATCATGGGTCTCGATGATCCAAGTAAAAAAATGAGCAAAAGCGCTGCAAGCGCCAACAGCTATATTGCTCTGCTCGACCCTCCAGAAGTAGTTGCCAAAAAAATTAGCCGTGCGGTGACTGATTCTGGCACAACCATACAAGCTGGCACAGAAAGACCTGCCCTCACAAATTTACTAACCATATATTCCTTACTCACAAACCAAAGCGTTGAGCATATAGAAAAAGAATATACTGGCAAGGGCTATGCAGATTTTAAGAAAGGTCTATCTGCCGTAGTTACAGAATTTATCTCTAATTTCCAACATACATTTAATGCCCTCGACGATAATAATGTACAAGCAATTTTGAAAGATGGAGCAACCAAAGCTCGGGCAATTGCAGAGAAAAAAATGGAAGAAGTAAAAACAAAAATAGGATTATTGTAAATAAATTAAAAAATTATTAACTAATAATTATATGGATACTCCAACAACATCACCGTCAAAAGGCAAGACAATCAAAAGCATCTACTTCTACCTCGTCTCCTTTGTAGCACTTATGATGATCGCTTTTTCTGGTGCAGACCTCATTAATACTGCTCTTAAAACATGGGTATTTACTAAAGCAGACGATTTTATGTACGGCGGACGAACTGTTTGCGAAGCGTTGCCAACACCAGTTGCAGACCCTCGATCAACAGCCCCTACCCCGACTAAAGAACAGGTAATTAAAGATTGCGAAGCTCAAAACGAAGCAAGCGAAAAACAAGCAGCTGCAAGTCGTGTTGCCACCAGACAAAATAGCATTGTGCGCGATATCTCTATGATTGTAGTTGGCATCCCACTATTTCTTATTCACTGGAGAATTGTTCGCAGCAAAGACGAAAACTTATAAACCTAAGCACTAAACAAAAATCTGTACCGTTCTGGTACAGATTTTTGTTTTAAATTTTTAATATGCCCGTGCGAAAATCCATCGTCTGTTTTGTAGCACACCTTGCTGACAATGCACACACTGGTAACTACCCTTTTCTTCTGGAGCATCAAATAGTATACATCTGGTGGTAGCTTTAGTTTTTTCTTTTATCTGCGCCTCACATTCTCTATCCTCACACCAAAAAGCAGAAACATACCCGCCTTTTTCTAAAGCCGCTTCAAACGACTTCCAATCATCAACTGCAACCGTACTATCTTCTCTACGATGAAGCGCTGCGTTAAACAAATTATATTGAATTTTTTCTAATAATTCTTTGATTGTTTCTTGCGCCTTATCTAAAGAACAAACAATTTTTTCGCCGGTATCTCGTCTGACGAGCATACACTGGTTTGCAGCCAAATCCTTTGGACCAAGCTCCAAACGCACCGGCACACCTTTCTTTTCCCATTCAAAAAACTTTTCTCCCACTCGTAAATTATCTCGCTCATCTAGCTTTACTTTAAAATAATTTTTTAACTGCTCTGCCAATTGTTTGGCTACGCGTAATGATTCATCTTCGGAATTTCTAAATATAGGCACAATCACCAACTCTATTGGAGCAATTTTAGGTGGAAGCACTAAACCTTTGTCATCACTATGGCTCATAATCAGGCCACCAATAAGTCGCGTACTTACGCCCCAACTGGTTTGGTGCACAAACTGCTGATAACCGTTTTCATCCAGATACATCACGCCAAAAGATTTTGCAAAATGATTCGACAAATCATGGGCGGTACCCATCTGTAAAGATTTTCCATCTTGCATCAACGCTTCAATCGTAAAGGTAGATAACGCACCGGCAAACTTTTCACTTTCAGATTTTTGCCCAGCTAGTACCGGAATAGCCAGACACTCCTGTGCAAACCATTTATACACATCAAGTAAGATCATTTTCGCATAATCCCTAGCCTCATCAGGTGTCTTATGGGCGGTATGACCTTCCTGCCATAAAAACTCCGTGGTACGCAAAAATAACCGCGGACGCATTTCCCAACGTACCACATTGGCCCATTGATTAATAAGCAACGGTAAATCGCGATATGAATGTATCCAATTAGCAAAAGTACTATACATGATTGTTTCAGAAGTCGGGCGTACCACAAGCGGCTCTTCCAATTTCTTACCACCGCCGTGCGTAACTACGGCTAGTTCAGGCGAAAATCCTTCGACATGCTCTTTTTCTCTTTTCAAAAAACTTTCTGGAATAAACAGGGGGAAATATGCATTTTCCACACCCATTTCCTTAAATTTGACATCTAGAATTTTCTGGATATTTTCCCAAACAGCATAGCCATACGGCTTTATTACCATCGTACCTTTCACCGGTCCATGCTCAGCCAAACCCGCTACCTCAATAATATCGCTATACCACTGGGAGTAATCTTCTGAGCGTTTGCTAATAGCCTTAGTTTCTCCACTAGTTGTTTTTATATTTTCCTCTTTCTCTTTGAACATAAAATACAGTTATCTATAATATCGGCTTATTTTAGCACCTAACTAGCTTACATGCAAACTTTTTTATGTAACCTTAGAGCAGCCACTTGTGTAGTACTATTATATAGGCTATACTGTACTTCCCCGATAACTACAGTCGGTTACCTAGAGGGTATTGACAAAAGAGCAATTTTGTGCTATACTCGTTAGTTAATTAATTTATTAATTTTTAAGCTTAAGTCTATGCAAGCAAACAAAAATCGTTTTGGCGCCAAACTAAGCGCTCTACTTGTGACCATCTTAACCTTGGGTTCTTTGCCTTTGGCAAACATCTCATACGCGAAACCTTCAGCAGTTGTAGGTTTTGAAGGCGCTTCCGCAGTTGTTACAACAGAAGGAAATACTGCATACCTCCACATTCAAGCAACTAACGTGGGGACCCCGGTTCCTACTTTTAATGCTGATTTATCCTATACTATCACTGGTGCTGCTGATCCCAACTCAGATTTTCTATTTAACGGCACTTCCGGAGTAACAGGCGGTACAGTACATATGGATAGTGGTACCTTAACTATCCCAATGGCACTAGCCGATGACAGCACTGTCGAAGGACCAGAAATTATCATAGTTACACTTACAGGCATCTCAGAAGATGCTAATTACGAGGCAAGTATTGGAAGTAGTGATACATTCACCATTACCATAGATGATAACACTGGCTTACCTTATGTGAATTTTGCCTCCGCTGTTTCTGCTAACACAGAAGATCAGCCTGGACTTGTGCGAGTAACATTGTCTCGTCCTTTAGCTCAAAACGTTGAATTTCAATGGACTGCTGATGGCAATAATCCAGCTACTGCTATTAATATTGAGACAGTACTTGGTGGCAACACTTTCCCAGCCGACTTTACTAATGCACCAATTGCGTTTAAGACCGAAACAATCCTTGCTGGCCAAACATACATAGATCTTAATTTGGGCGTTCAAAATGATACCCTGCACGAACAAAACGAAACTATTTCGTTACTTTTAGGCAGCCCTATTACTAATGCTCAGTTTGGATCACAAATGGATCATACCTACATTATCGTAGATAATGATACCCCAACCATACAGTTTAATTCGAACGGATCTTCTGGAGATGAAGGTGTTAACTCCCACGAGTTTGCCATTACACTTTCTAATCCTTCCTCTGAAGAAACAGAAATTACTCTTGAAATAGACAGCCAAAGCACTGCTCAAATGGGAGATTTAAGTATCGACGGCAATGATTGGAATCTTCCAAACGCAATGCGTATTATTCCTGCTGGACAAACTTCTTTACCAGTAACTATCCAAATTAAAGATGATTCTCTTGCTGAAGCAAACGAAACTGCAATTGTTAGTGTAAAAGTTCCAACTCAAATGCAGTCTGGATCACCAGTAACCTATACTTATACTATTACTGATAACGAAACTCCAGTAAGTAGCGGCGCAGGTGGTACTGCTATTCCACAAAGCACTGCTTCTGTTGGTGGCGTACCTGTAGCTTCTGTGGTAGTTGTTCCAACTCCTGTAGTTACAGCTCCAGTAGTAACAACTCCTTCCCCTACTACTCAAGGTCAAGTACTTGGTGTTCAAACTAGTTTAGTAAACGAACTTATTGCTCAATTAAAATTTGGCTCTACTAGTGACCAAGTAAATCAATTGCAAGTTGAATTACAAAAACTTGGATTCTTCCCAGCTAAAGCAAAGACTACTCGCTACTATGGTCTTATGACAAAAGCTGCAGTACAAAAATACCTTGACGCTAAATTTGGCACTATGTCTTTGGGCGAATTGGTATCTGTACTTAAATTTGGTCAAAAGAGTAACGCTGTTAAAAAATTACAAAACGAACTTAAAGCTGCTGGATTCTTTCCAGCTAACAGCACCGCAACTGGTTTCTATGGAAACCTTACCAAACAAGCAGTTGCTAATTATTTAGCAAGATAAAAACTTCTTACATACTAAAAACCCTGTACCGTCTTGGTACAGGGTTTTTGTTTTAGTTAATATTATTTTATTCCACCCATATCACTCGTCGCTTGCTATAATAATTAAATACTAATGCGCAGGCGCAAAGTAGAATTAGCCAAGCCCACCAATATGGCACATACATACCAAACACAGTAAATACACGCACCCACTCCACCTCTATAGACCCCTGCACCGTTTCTACCGTATTTACCAGCTGCTTATCCTGTTGTGCTAAATTAGAAAGCTCAGACTGCCGTTCTGTTATTAAACCTTCTAGATATATTTTTCGCGCATTAAACGCCTGATTTTCCTGAGCTATTTGCCTCTGCCAACTTGCCTGAGCACTATACAAGCCTGATAACTCTGCACTAATTTGCTCCTGCCGCACGGTGCTTGTAGTATACTCGCGACGAAGCGTATTAATACGATTGGTAGTGCTATTTAATTGCTTCTGCAAATTAGCTAACACCCCCTTATGATTATTGGTGGTTGAAGTTAACTCTTGTTGAATACGATACAAAGATTCGTTAGTTGCATCTGTAGATTGCTCAATAGATATTTTTTCGGGTAATAAATTTTGTGCCTGGATACTTTCTGAATAAAATCGGTAGTTAACCAAACTGCCAACTTCATTTTTAAACGCATCGAGCGATGATTTAGGAATTACAAAATGTAGACTGCCGAACTTATCATTAAATGAAAAACTGTCTACCCGGCCTCCATACCCACGCACAATTGTTTGTAGCCGATTTGTTATACTTTTTACTTTCCGAGTTTTAATATTGGCCTGATAGCCGTATTGCAAAAACTCACGGGTATCTTGAATTTCAACAGGAGTGTTTGCAGCTGAAGAAAAAAGATCAGCAACTTTTGCGACTATAGGATGTGAGGTGCGAATATCACTTGCACCAAGCCCGGTTTCGGCTCCACTTTGAATTCCTAATTCACCGTCGGCTACTGCCATAAAAGGCGCCGATAAATCACACGTCTCTCCCGCACCGCAACCTCCCGTATAATACTGCGGGGCAGATGGTACGGAAGTAGTTGGTTTTGATTTCAAAAACTCATTACCTACAAATAATAAAAGCACTGCCAAAACCCCAGACAAGGCTCCAATAAAAAATCTGCTTGGTTTAGGTTTGACTACAGGCACAAAACTAAAAACTCTGTTTTTCATATCCAAAGCATTGGCTGGCATATACTGCTTACCCTTCCCCCATTTTCTTAATTGTTCCTCTAAAGGATTTCTAAAAAACATAGTATTATTTAATAACCGATCGCGCATGAGCAAGCGCCCGATGCACTCGTACACGCGCAGCAATCATAGAAATTTCGAGCACCGCCGCAATTTCTTTAAAGGACAATTCTGCCAAATACCGCAATCGCAAAATTTCTTTTTCCTCTTCGGTTAATTTCGTTAGCGCACTTTCTATCATCAGAGAATCATTGCTCATAGCAACCTGCAACCGCACATCGACATTCTCTAGCTCAGGATCTATAGCAATTTCTTTATTTCCTTTTCGCCAATGCTGTTTGCATTCGTTGCGGGCAATCGCAAATACCCACGCACTAAAACGAACTCCTTTATCTTCAAATTTCTCTATCGCGGCCATGGCTTTAAGCCAGGTGTCCTGACAAATATCTTCGGCTAAATCTTTGTGTCGTAATTGATTTAATAAATAACCATATAACTTCGGCGTAATATCATCCCACAACAAAGCAAGCGCTTCTCGCTTTCCAGCTTTAACTTGAGCTACCAATCTCAGCTCCTCGCCTACTTCCATATACTAGATTAGTTATATATAACTATAATACTGCTACAACCAAAATGTTACAGGACAACTACCCCACTGGCAAGCCAACACAAAAATTCTAAAAATTTCATTGACAGAAGATAATAAAAAACGTATCATACGTATTATGAAAAATATTAATAATAATTCAAATCGCAACAATACCTAGCCGCAGGCATAGTTTTTGATGAAAAAGCTACGCCCGCCACAAGCGGGCTTTTACATTTATTCCGGGGTAGTTGAGTGGTACAACGCCACGCTGTTAACGTGGATTTCGCTGGTTCGATCCCAGCCCCCGGAGCCAGAAAGGGCGACTGTCAGAATTGGCAGTCGTTTTTATTTGCTCGTTTGCGAGATTTAGCACTAAATCAAAGGGTTTTTTGAGTTCAAAAGACAATGTTTTGCCCGTAACAATCGGGTTCTGAAGTATGTAATTCAAAAATGCCCGTTTCCCTGCAACTTCAGAACTATTTTCAAATATGGTTTTTGCTCTGCGTGCTACAGAAAGCACTGTAGCAACAGTGGTTTGGTAATCAAAATCGGCTTTTCTGTGTTCTGACATTTCAATTTCAAGGGTTTGTATCTGGTCCTGATACTCCTGATGTTTCTTGTCATAGATGTCCTTAGTAATACTCAAGTCCAAAAATGCTTCCAGCAGTCGGTTGTCTTTTGCTTTCAAATTATCATAATCAGTTCGTATGCGATTTATCTGTGCCTTATGAAATACAACCTCTGCTTCCGTACTCTTTCTTAACTCATCTACCAGTTCGGTCTGTGCTTCCTCTGTAATGCCCTCAAATCGCTCTAGGACCTCATACACGGGCTTCAGCAGGTCTTTTTCAGGCACATATACTCGTTTACATACACGTTTAGCGTTAGTGCAAGAATAGTAGGTAAAAATAAGCCCACTTTTCTTTATTTTTGTTTCAGCCGTCATTGAACAACCGCAGTTTTGGCACTTTAATAAGCCCTTAAATATAAAATCCTTAGAACGTGCTTTATAAACATTTTTGTTTCGTTTGGTGCGAATTTGCTGACACTTATCGAAGAGTTCTTTTGTTATTAGGCGTGGATATTTATGAGCATAAGAACCATATTTTCCTGAAATTGCGATACCGCAATAGAAACTATCCTTTAAGATATTTTCAACGCTACTTTTTGGAAGTTTATTTCCTTTAAGGGCTCTTAAACCGAGCTCCGTTATTTTTATTCGTATCGTTTCCAATGAGTACTGGTCTGTCGCATAAAGTTCAAACATCCTTTGGATTAAATATCCTCGGTCTGGGTCAATGATTATACCTTTACGCAGTCTTTTTTCCGCATCAAGAGGAACATTCAAATATCCAAGACGGACTGCTCCTGTCCATTCGCCGACTCTTCGTTTTTGCTCAAATGCTCTTTTAACAGCATCGCCGATAGCATCCGAATAGTATTTTGCTAAACCCAAACTCATACTAAATTGAAATTTCTCAACAGCAGACATTTGGTCATTTATTACTTGTCCATCAGAAACAAAATGTAATTCTATTTTACCTGCCGTAGCCATTTCAAAAAGTATTGCCACCCTCTTATCAAAAACACTTCTTGAAAGTCGGTCCACTTTATCAAAACAAACTGCAATCTTTTCTTTTTTTGCTACTTCCTGAACATGCTCAAGCAACTTATCAAACTCATCTCGCTTGTCCTTATACGCACTTTCATCAAAGCTAAACGACCTGATAACATCAAACGACTTCTTTTTACAATAACTGTCTATACGCTCAATTTGAGCAGGCAACGAGTTTCCAGCTTCCTTTTGCTCTTCTGTTGATACTCGCGAGACATTTATTGCTTTCATACATTAAACAAAATCGGTTTTTTTATAGTTACACTTTTTTCTATCTTTATTGCAGGTATAGCATCTCCATGCTCTGCCCGCACTCTTTTTTCAGCAATTTCTACATATTCTTTTGATATATCAATTCCTATATAATTTCTACCAAATCTTTTCGCCATTTTAAGTGCTGTGCCACTTCCGCACATCGGGTCCAAAACTATATCGCCTTTGTTGCTCCACGAGAGTATGTGGTCTTCGGCTAACTGACAAGGGAAAGGTGCTGGGTGTCCTTTTGCTTCTTGGTCTTCCTTATTTTTTCCAACAACATATTCCCATATATTACCTTTTATCTTTTGGCTCTTAACTGGTTTAGCCATTTTGCTTCTTTCCTGTACATTTTTTGAATAGTTCTTATAGGTAGTTCCATTTAGTTGTAATCCTGCGTGTAGACAATCAACCATAATTGCATTATGGGTCTTTACTACACCCTTACTAAGGATAAGCATATACTCAAACTCGTTGTTGTATCTTTTCCTGTATATTTGAGGTATTGGATTTTTCTTTCTGAAAATCATTGTATCAGTTAAGTTCCAACCAAGCTCCATAAACTTCAATGCTTGCTTAAATGATGTTCCAGTTTCACTTCCGTTTATAGTTGCATCTCCAACCACCCATACAGCAACCCCTCCTGTTTTTGTTACCCTAAACAGCTCTTTGGCAATTTCTTCAAAGGGAAAAGAATACCCATTATAATTTCTTAGGTTATCGTAAGGAGGAGAGGTTATAACCATATCCACGCTTTCGTCAGGAAAGTTTTTTAGGACCTCCAAACAATCGCCTTGTATTATTTTGTTTTTATAATGGTTAATGGTCATTGTTTTATATTACAAATATTTTTTCTATTGCCTTCTTAATGGTTTCAATTTTTTGTTCAATCTTCTGTGATTTGATAAGCAACTTTATCGCTTGTTCTCTGCTAAGTTTCTTAAACTCATTAATTTTTGCAGTCCAATAACTTATCCCTTCTTCACCAACTTCTTTTGTCTTATCAATTTCCTGTTGCTTATACAGTTTCAGAACATCTGGCGTTTGTCCTGTAGCTTCACAAACAACTGCATCAATAGCGTGCCAATAGGTAACACCTCTTTTCTGGTCTTCTTTTTTGTAATTCTTCGCAATGTATTCTGGCAACTTCCACAATTTTTCCAAGCTAACAACTACTCCTTTCTCAATCATAAACTGAAGATGCACATAAGAAAGTAATGTTACATTTTGAGAAAATGCTTGAGGGTAGATTTGACTTTTGTCGGCTGGATATTGAGACAACGGAGATACTAACAATGCATAGGTATCTTCTCTACGCCAATCATCTAACGCCTTAACCTTAAAATCTTTCTGGTTTTTTGCAGTTCTACTTAGACGAAAGCACTTTGCATCACTGACAAGTGTATAACCTTTTGCTCTTGAGTAAACATCAGCAGAATTACCTCTAGTTCTTAAAACTTCTGACTGTAAGCCGATAAGGTCAAGTGATTTTGCTAAAACAACATCAGAGAACTTAGACCATAGCTTTTCTTCTGAACTATCGTGGTCAAAAACTTCAGGCATTATTCCAACTTGTATCAATTCTTTTATGATTGTTTTTTTATCAAGCAAGGATTGATATTTCTTTTCAATCAGCTCAAAAGAGTTCATTTCTTCACTGAACTTAAAAATATCATCTATAACTTCTTCTCTAAAGGTTTTTTTCATAAATTATTTTGTACTTACTTTTTCAAGAAAGGCATTAAACTCGTTTTTCTCAATCCGAAACTCACGACCTATTTTGTATGCTGTTAGTCGACTCGCTTTAATGTATCGGTAAATTGTCATAATGTTTACCTCTAATAATTTTGCCAACTCCTCGGCCTTATAAAAGTCTTTTTCTTTAATCATAGATATTATATTATACGTTATAATTATACTTTACACTGCTTTACATATCAAATTTGAGGAAGTGGACAACTTTTTCTTATTTCTTAAAGCTCTTTTTACATTTTCTGAAATAGTATTACGGTAATGCTGTTCTAGTAATATCATTATATTTTTCTGAAACTGCTTATTCGCACTTAAATTGTTTTTCATAATTTTTAATTTTATATGGTTTATAATCTTCTAAAGTTTTATCTATTTGCGTAACCCAATCTCGGACCTTATTTTTGGTAATTAATTCGCTGGCTTTTTGCATATCTTTTACTATACGATACCAAGTCCTGTCGTGAGCTCTTTTTGAAACAATTGTCCGAAGTTGCCTCATTCCATTTTCATCTTTGGCGAGTGTGAATAGGCCGAGCAGATATATGGCTTGTTTAGGTTTTAGCGTTTTGTCTGCCAAAAATAAAGTCTGCAGTATATCCTTGATGCTTACTGATATTGAAAAGAGTCCGAGATTGCGTTCTTTGATAATCCTTCGCCAATAATCGGTAACAACTTTTTTACTCATTTCTGCGTTAAACACTTCTCTAAAAACTGGGTTTTTCTGATAGCCCAAATCTTCAAGGAGTTTGTTTAATTTTTGTTTATGGTTTAAGCGAATTTCAAAGCGGATTACTTCTTTTGTTTCTTTTTCTTTTTTTAATTCATCAAATAGACTTCTTTGGTAACCAGTTTGGTCCTTATCAATCGCTCTTTTCTTATCTTTGCTTAAGTCCGCTATTTTATCATAAATTACAAACTGATGTGCGGTTGTATGCGCGTAGAGACTTTGGCCGTCATTCATAAACCTCGTCTTAGCAAAATCAAAACTCTTGCGTAGGTCTATTTTATTCATTTCGGTTATTAAGTGGTTAGCCGTATAGCCGTCTTGGAGCAAGATATTCTTTGAAAAATGGACCGAACTTACAGAAGCGTTTTCAAGAATAGACTTAAAAACCTTTACGCCCATAGTTTTTAGCCTGTCCTGTAAAATTTCAATTACCTTTGGGAAGTCCTTGTCTTCTAGCTCATCGAGGTTATTTAAGTACAGTAACTTAGGGGCTGAAAATTCTATGCGGACATTGGTATCTTGCGAATAATGTCTTTTATACCCCGTTAGTCTGGGAAAGTATTTTCCCGTTGCTTTTTCGGCTTTGCTTGGATTACGAACGTACTTTTCATACTGGTCAGTTTTGGAATATAACTCCCAACTGGAAACGCCAGAGAGATAAATCATATTCTCTTTAGGTATTAAGAGACATATTGTATCAATCATATTTTATCTATTTATTAGGCTTATAAAGTGCAGGATTTTGTTTCTTATCCTCCTGAATTAGCCAAGCAAAAGCATCGACCAGTCTTTGTTTGTCTTCAGGGGGTAAGCTGTCTATCTTGAAGCCTTTTTGGGGCTTTTGTGTTATGACAATTTCCTGCATAAAAATAACCCATAGATTATATCTACGGGTTATTCTCTACTTTATAAGAAGTGTCCGATACTTACATTAAAAAAACGAGAAACTAAATGTCCCTAATATCTTTTGGTTCTTTTTGGACATTTATTGACTTAGCAAAACGACTAGCTGATTTTTTGATAGCATCGGAAGTCATTTTGATACCATATTTTTCATCCAAGATTGCCGATACGATTACCTCTTTGTAAATACCCTTATGGTTAAAATCTTTTTCCCCTACATAATTTTTCAAAAGTTCTTTCTTCGAGAGCTTGTGTAATTCATATACAATCCTGTTTTTTTCACCATCACTCTCTTTGATTATCGAAGGATGGACATCATATTGTTTATAAAATTTATTTTTTTCAATAACGTGTTCTTTCAAATCGTCCCAGTTGTCCTCAATATATTGCAGAACGAGTTCTTTATTTGCGTATGGTTTAATAATCAAAAATACACTATTAAAATGAGCAGAAAGCCTCTCTACTGTCGGCTTATTAAAAATATATTCCTTACTATAAGGACCTTTATCTTGCCCTTGCATATTAGCTCTTATAGGAGAAAAATGATCCACTCCTATGTATCTGCAATTATGGCAAGCAACCTTGCCTTTTACATACTGGTTTATTCCATATTGGCCCATCAGAAGATATTTTTCTATGTAATGAATGATTATGTGGTCATCGAGTAAGTCAACTCCCCAGTATTTTTTTATTATTTTCAAAACAGTTGGGTAAAGTTTTGACAAATATTTATTTTTTTCAAAAAGATGATACCGAGTAAATAGAACATTGTGGTTCTCTATTTTTCCGCCCAATTCAACCATCATCGGTAATAATCCAATCCCTTTTTTATATCCTTTTTTTAAGAAAGCCTTGATTACTTCTTCTCTATTTTCATCTGTTATAAAGATTTTATTTTCGTAGGCATAAGCATCAACAAAAGCAAAAAAGGTGAGAGCTTGTTGTTCTGACTTATTCATCTTGTGAATAAGAAAATCAGCCAGTTCTGGCCCATTTTCAAACCCATTTATTGGTAACCCTAATCCTGTCCTTATGCTTTTTATCTCATCAATAAAACCCTCCTTTTGAATAAGTTTATCAAAAAGGATTTTGTATTTCTTCTCAAAATAATCATCGGTGTATTTCTTCATTCCCATACCTTACTTTAGTTTACATTTACTTACAAGGGCTAGTTCTGAAGTGATGGTTTTGGAAAAAGACCAAGGATACCACTAAACTGAAGCTCTTGTGTTATACTGTACCAATTAGCAGTTCTGAATGCGTCCACGAAAGGGAGCCAATAAAACTGGTGAGACTGACCGACTCCCGTCCAAACCAGCTTTTTTCTCTCAACCATAATAATTTCTAGCTATCTTGATACGGCAATAATGAGTTTCTCCAGAACTCCTTCCTATTCCCG
>JAGOQR010000003.1:0-37380 GCA_017991415.1 Candidatus Magasanikiibacteriota bacterium
GGAGCCAATAAAACTGGTGAGACTGACCGACTCCCGTCCAAACCAGCTTTTTTCTCTCAACCATAATAATTTCTAGCTATCTTGATACGGCAATAATGAGTTTCTCCAGAACTCCTTCCTATTCCCGTCAAAAACGTACTTTCTAAAAACACCTCTTATTTTATTGAAGAATAACGGTTCGATCCCAGTTCCTAGTTTTACAAACCATATCTTTAAAACCATGAATGTTGTATGTTCAAAAATCTCAAAATAGCATTGGTTCAATTTTCAATTACTCATTTGAGGGCAGACATTAATCTTGCGCGGGCTGAATCGTATATCAAACAAGCTGCCGAACAAGGGGCACGGGTCATTGTATTTCCGGAAGACTTCATGACCAGTTCTATCTTTGGCGACCTGACACGACTGGATAGAGATAATACTTTCTTGAAGCAATTCCAGGCACTAGCTAAAAAACACAACATTGATATTGTGAGCGGTTCCTGGATGGAAGAAACACCAAATGGTGCCAAAAGCACTGCCAGCTATATTGATGCAACTGGAGCCGTACTAGGCCAATACTATAAGAATCACCTCTACCTTTCCGAACGACATTTTTTAACCCCAGGCACCGAAGTATCAGTTTTTGACACAAAATACGGCAAAGCCGGTCTGATTATTTGTTGGGATATTATGTTCCCAGAAATTTTCACACGCATGAATGCGCTCGGAGTTCAAATAGTGTATTGCCCTAGTTATTGGTATAAAGAAATTGCGGGTAAGGGCTTGGAATATAATAGCAAAGCTGAAGAACAGCATTTGGATGCGCTCTGTCTGGCACGAGCCGTAGAAAATAATATTGCCTTTATCTATGTCAACGCTGCTGGCGTAGCCACATTCCCCAATGGTTCTTCGGATCATTTAGTAGGGCATTCGCAAATTACGCTGCCTATAGCTGGGACAGTGGCAAAACTTAATCATAACGCGGAAGGAATGATTATAATGGATGTAAACCTGTCTTTGTTAGATATAGCGGCAAAGACATACCGATTGCGGACGGAATAAACTTTATTACAAAGTAGGGCGCTGTAGCGAGTTAGAGCCGGATTGCTAGAGCTAATTTTTTCTGTGCAACCGACCGACTCCTGTCCAGTCGGTTTTATTTTATCGTTAGCCATTTCTTACAAAAAGCGAATATCCTAAACTCTCCCTTCCTAGATATTGATTTTTACATTTATTGACGCTACGCTTCAAAAGAATTTGGCCAAATCTATATGAATAAAAAATTATTAGCAGTTGTTTCTGGAATAGTATTGGTTTTAGGGAGCTTCTTTGTAGGAATGAAATATAAAGAAGCCACAAACAAAAATAGCTCACAAAATAATACTGTCCAGATATGCTTGGAACCAGGTAAAAATACAGAAATACAGAATTGTTCAGCGGTAAATGAAAGTTCTGCTAATGCCTCTACCGACCTCGACTCTCTTCTTACAACCTCCAAACCATACTCCCTTGGTGAGACCAGAACTATTTTACCTCTTAAAGATATTGAAGAAAAAATAACTTTAGGAAACATTCACGAAATAAAGACAGTTGTGGATCAGGAAAATCATTTATCATACCGCGTGTATAGAGTTGGCCAAGGAGACGTACCACCAACCTATTCAGAAGGACGTCTTTTTTTACAGATCGTAGATTCTAGTAGTGAACCGAGGTACGTGTGGACTAAATTTGATACACAAATTGATCGGGTAGAACCTTTAGGCGAAATACGCATTCAAAAAGAAAAATTAATTATTACTTGTGCAAAAACACAAAATATAGACCCTGCCAAACCCTGTGAATACACAGTAAATTATTCGAAAGAAAATCAAGATCTTAGTATAAATAGGAGTATTTAGGTAAAAAAATGAGAGGGTGCATTTTTACTTTAACTATAATTTATCTAAATTTGATATAGTTATGTTAATATATTTTACTTACCTATCTCTACCTAAATATAGGTACATAGGCTTTTAGCTCAATTCTTTATGAGAAAAATACTTAAAACAAGTTTAGTTTTTCACTGATCATTTTTGCAGGTATTGCCGTTTGATTTGCAAAAAATAAAAATTCTAACAAGTCTGACTTATCATCTGTGCCTATCACAGCAAACTCTTCTAGCACTACCTCGCAAGAAGATACTGCCCTGTTAAATTGGCAAACATACACAAATGATAACTTTTCGTTCAAAATCAGATACCCAAAGGAGTGGGTTTATAAAGAATACTCTAACGATTACTCGGGTAAGGATATTTTCTTTGGACCGGTTTCAAGTGCAAGCGAAGGTTATATTTGGGGTATTACCATTTTTGAAGTATCTAAACTTGAAGAGGTAATTGCACAAATCGGTCAACAATTTTCTGACAGAAAAGAAAATAGAAAACCTATTATTTTCGGAAAGGATTTACATGGTACAGAAGTAACGGGAACGACCAACGAACTGCCAAACTGGACTAGCACAATGATATTTATCGAGAGAGATGGTCATGTATTTGTAATAGCAGATGGAGCCATGCAAGATCCAGATTTCAAATTATTTGCCAACAGCTTTGAGTTTATCGATAGTAATTAGTGAGATAAAATTTGCTGATTCGAACCTTATTAACTCTTCATTAAAAACACTTCACATTTCTGTGAAGTGTTTTTATATTTTCCCTAAGACCGTCACTACTATAGCAATAAACTTTACAGCCATAGTGGTTGGGACGGCCAGGGAGCTTTCAGCATCTGCACCTCCTTTCCACGTGTTGCGCCGAACGAGCGCTTCACGATCACTTCTCCTTGGGACCTCCGACGGTGGTGAAGACTGCCTCACCAGTGCGGAAGACCTCGGCGGCGGCAGTGCCACCGCCTTCGAACGCTGCCTGAAAATGCTTACCCGTCCAATGACCCGCGAAGAAGCCGCCCGACGGGCAACAGTCCCAGCGCATACAGCCGATGACCAGTTTGGCGCGTTCGCCGACATACGTTGCCCATGCACTGTTGACTGATTCCGCGGTGTAGAGAGCGACCGCCTCACCCGGCCGAATACCGAAGCCGCACTGAGCGCAGCGGATGACGCACTCCTTGATCAGGGTGAGTCGGCACTGGGCGCACCGTTCGCGCTTGGCATATGCCTCATCGGTGAGCTCGATTGGCTCGCCGAAGATGTTAATGATGAACCGCTCGTGGTGCCGATGTCCGCACTGGTACTCCACCTCCGGACCCGACTGGTCCGTGATGAGGCAGGAGTCAGTCGAAGGCGGCAAGACCTCCTGCTCTTGAGTGCTTACCACCATCACGAGACGGGGTGAACCGCCACGGAGCCAGTTGATCAATGCAACGATTTTCCGAAATGCCCAACTAAACATGGGATTCTCCACCTGATTGGCGTAATTGCCAATATCACACTATCTTTGATTAAAGCTCCTGTCAATCCTTGATTTAATTATATTTTAAGACAACAAAATAAACACTCTGCGGTGTCTCATTTTGCCAAACCAGATTCCGACCGACTCCCGTCCAAAAATCTTTTAAGCCCTCCTCCAGAAACCCCATGGTTGATTGATACGCAAAGGTTCTGAACCGACCCAGGGAGCAAATGAAGCAATGTTCGTTATTCTGGTTTTAGAATATGGGTATAAACTATTTTTTTATTGTTTATTTTTAGACAATAAATAGAATTTATACTATAATTCGTTTCAATGTTCTAGAATTAATAGTCAAAACCTGATTATGCCAGACCATCTTACCATCTTCACATGCTCGAACTGCGGCCAGCCTGGTCATTTCAAAGGAGGCTGCCCAAATAAACAACCTTCCATCGAAAGAGGGTTTGAGCATTTTCCTGTTCAAGAACAAATAAAGAAAATACCTCGTAATGAGTACGGTCTTGTTGACAAGGAAAAGATGAAGAAAGTAGCACCCGAAGTTCTTGCTTTTTTTGAAGAAAGTAAGCTATCAGGAACTGATTGTCATAGTTTCCTATTTCAAATGTTGAAGAAAATAGGGCTTCACCACCCCATATTTAAAAATGATACAGTTTGGGCTTTCACCTCTTCACCCCCTAATACGGGGCCTGAAAATTTTAAATCTGAAGCAGAAATGGCAATGGCAGTAAAGAAACAGTTGGATCTTAGAACAAATGTCACCATGCCAGAAGCTGCAAAAAATTTTAAGGCCTTTTGGAGGGCCTTTACTTATAATTTTTTCCAAAGAAGCAAAGAGGATGGTTTAAACTACGTTTCAACTGTTAGGTTGCACCCTCCAAAATCATTCGATGACTTTTATAAACCTGATTATGTTGAAGAAAAAAATAAAAATAATCAATTAGCTACAAGCAACTTGACTAGCTTCCTCAAAAGAGATAACAGATTCCCACGTGTATTAGCAATCAATGTAGATAACCACGACGGAACAATTATTGACTACCACTCTTCTCTCATAATAGGACCAACTGAGGACGAAAAAGATTATTGGTGTATTGAAAAAGAACAAGTTGGCGAGCCACCACGTTTAATACATTTATCAAAGGTTATTGAACGCTACAATAATGAATTAGTAGGTTACAGAACAACCAATAAAATGACACTTAACTTCTCGTTAGCCTATAATGAACAAGAAATTTTAAATTCTATTACACCCGAAGTACTTGATAAGTGGAAATAAGAGAATTAAATGTGGCAATGTCAGTTTTGATTTATATCTAACAATCTCTGGGAGAGAAAAGGGCAGATTATTATAATTACCATAAATCGGAATACGGTAACATAACCGAACGAACCATCCACTTATCTGACGGACAAATAATAAAGCCCTAACAGATTAGAATACGTATGAACAAAGTAAACCAAAAACCATCTAAAAAAGAACCCGAAACCAAAGTGCCTTTAGATCTTCGTCGTGCCCTCAGCAATACACCAAAAGCAGAAGCTTTATGGCAAGATCTTACACCAATTGCACGCCGAGATTTTATTAGCTGGATTGAGTCAGCCAAACAAGCCGAGACACGGAGCCGTCGAGTTGCTATAGCCTGTTCAAAACTTATAGCTGGCAAACGACGCCCCTGCTGCTATTCAGTAATCCCCATGGATTTGTATAAGGCCCTTGGCACCAACCCACAAGCAAAAGCTCAATGGAGCAATTTGGCACCCAACGAACGCAGAGATTTTGCAAATTGGGTTGACGCGGCCACAAAGCCAGAGGTGCGTAAGCAGGCAATTGAAAAAGTGTGCCAAATGCTTATAAAAGGAAAACGTGGTCCTTAAAAAAGGACCCTTACCTCATTCACAGGCTACCCCTGGATAAATATAAAAAAATCTGCTATAGTGATAGCCATTGCAGATTTTTTTATAACTTTTTTTATGGTAAAAGACAGAAATATCTACATCATTGCACTTATTGCTCTCGTTAACATGCTTGGGTATGGCATTATCATTCCTCTTATTTATTCTTTTTCCAAAAAATTTGGCCTTTCAGATTTTGAAAATGGACTACTTTTTGCCCTCTACTCTATCTGTCAATTCATCTCTACCCCTATTATCGGACGCCTCTCAGATAAATACGGCCGCAGACCAATGCTACTTATTTCTATAGTTGGTACTGCCCTCTCTTTCTTTCTCATGGCATTTGCGCCAAGTGCATTATTTTTATTTTTGGCACGTGCCCTCGACGGTCTCACTGCAGGCAATATCCCTGTTGCGTTTGCTGTAATTTCTGATTCCACTACAGCTGCAGAACGAGCCAAAGCTTTTGGTATTATTGGAGCGGCCTTCAACTTTGGTTTTGTCTTTGGTCCAGCCGTTGCAGCCATTACAGTAAGTTCGGGACAATTCCTTCCTTTTATCATTGCAGGTGGCATCACCTTACTAGCAGCAGTACTTACATTTTTGTACCTACCCGAAACCAATCAGCACATGGGTGAAGTTAAGCATGGAAAACTATTTGATTTCAAAAAACTTTGGCACACCTTGTTTGACCCAAATGTTGGGGTAACCTTTCTTATTTCATTATTATTCTTTCTTGCGTTTTCTTGCGCCCTTATCTATGGGTTCCAACCGTTTACCATGAATGTACTGCACATGAGTGATTCTCAAAACGCCCTCCTCTTTACTCTCTTTGGTATTATCGGATTAATTTCTCAGACATTTTTAGTTGGTAGGGTTTCGAAAAAATTTGGTATGAAAAAAGCATTTAACATTGGCATGATTTTTACCGCTGTAGGATTCTTGATTATGTTTGCATCACGTCATACTATTCCATTTGTAGTTGGACTCACCGTTCTTTCGTTATTCAATAGTATTGTACAAACACTTATCCCTACTATTTTATCCCAAGAGGCTGATGCTAAATCTCAAGGCACTATTATGGGTCTTAACACATCCTACCAAAGCTTGGGCATGATTGTCGGCCCTATTGCTGGCGGCGCTATTGCGACATTTGCGATTCCATTACCATTTTTACTTGGCAGCATTCTTATCGGCGCCTGTTTCTTATTGTCTTTGCGAGTTATGCGAAGTGATGTAAAAAAAGAATCTGCTTTTTAATTTTTCAACAAAAATCGAATGCATTTTATAATTCGATGGACTCAACGTATTTTTGTTTTTTGCTTTAGCATTGGCACGCTCTGGCTTATTGTTACACAAATATTTGACCGCTTTGAAGACAGAATGCCATTTTTCGTAGCTCTTATTCTAACCTACCTTGTTTCTGCCTATTTGTTGCTGCCTCAAATTATTCGTTTTAGCACCATGATAGTACGACGACGCCATATTCCACACATGACACGTGCTATGGATGGGCTACTGGCAGATCCTGTAAATATTATTTTTACAGGCACAGCCCGAGAACTCTGTTCGGCCTTTGCAGATATTGGTTGGCACCAAGCCGACCCGCTTAATCTTAAAAGTGCATGGAAAATGATTAACGGTGTAGCTCTTAACAAACCGTACGCGCAAGCACCATTTAGCAGACAATATTTATTTGGACGCACACAAGATTTTGAATTCCAACAAGCTATAGGCAATAGCCCCAGAAAAAGACATCATATTAGGTTTTGGGCAGCAAATATTGATCCTCAAACAGAGCTCGGCAATCTACGATACTGGATCAAGAAACACCCTGTTGACCCTACCACATCTACCATTTGGGTTGGAGCTGGCACCGAAGATATGGGTCTGGGAATAAAAAAACTAACATACCAAATCTCGCACCGAACAAACAAAGAAGTAGATACCGAACGAGATTATATAATAGACAGCCTCAAACAAAAAAATAGAATTCAGGATATCCGCCATATTAATACGGGCGAACTTGTGGCGGGAAAATATATTTCTGACGGAAAAATTATTCTCGCACGATTAACATAAAAGGTATGACACATACTATTAAAGCTGTCTGCTTTGATTTTGGCGGTGTAATAGAATTATACCCACCTGGTAATATTTTTAGATTTATTGCTGAATTATTTAATATTTCAGAAGATGATTATAAGCAAGAATACTATAAACACAACCATCTAACTAATGTTGGAAACCAAAAATTAGAAGATGTATTTATTAAAACTGCTTTTACTTTTAATATAAACAAAGAGACAGCAGACAAAGCTAGATCCATAATCCAAGACCGAATAACAAATAAAAGACTTAATACCGAACTCCTCTCGTGGTTTCCAAGATTAAAACAACAAGGTTTTAGTGTGGGTATTTTAAGCAATGCGCCCGCATCGGTAAAAGAACAATGGGAAGCAAAGGGTATTTATGATATGGTAGATACTGTTGTGATTTCTGGTGAAACTGGTTTTCAAAAACCAGACAAAGAGGCATTTGCTGTTTTATTTAAACAACTAGGTGTCTTGCCACATGAAACTATTTTTATAGACGACACAGAAAAAAGTCTCGAAAAGGCAAACGAGATTGGGTATCATCCAATTTTATTTACGGATAACAAACAGCTCAAAAAAGAATTACAAAATTTTGGGATAGAACTATAATAAAATTGAACTATTTTATAAATTAGAGTATAATAAACTTATTAATAATATAACTGTCCCTATCATATAGGGACTTCGTCACATATATACTCATTCACTCGGAAATACTAAAACACATTTTAGTATTATCCTCATTCATTTCGCATATGGCTAAACGACCTACAGGACTTAAAAAAAGAACTAAATCACGACACTCTCCAAAAACAAAAAAGAGATTAGCTACCAAAAGAGAAATGCTTGCAAAAAAGGCTGCTAAAAAAAGAAGATAGTCATACCACACTAACAAGGACACTCTCCTTGTTAGTTTTAAAATAGCCTATGAATACATATACCTGGTACACGCAACTCCTCAAACCATCCTGGGCTCCGCCTTCTTGGGTTTTTGGACCAGTTTGGTCTCTATTATATATCCTTATTGCCATTTCTTTTGGCAAAGTATTTATCATGACCTGGCAAAAACAAATCACCTTCTGGGTTGCCCTACCGTTTATATTAAACCTTTTATTCAATGCCGCTTTCACTCCATTACAATTTGGACTTAAAAATAACCTACTTGCTTCTATAGATATAGTGCTTGTCCTTGCCACTATTATCTGGTCCATGATTGCAATTTTTCCACACGCCCGTTGGCTAAGCTATATACAAATCCCCTATCTACTCTGGGTTTTGTTTGCCACCACCCTTCAACTAACCATAACCTATTTAAACCGATAAAAATCTATTAATAAACATCTGCTTAAAACAACCCTCCTCTTGGGTTGTTTTAAATTTGAAAAAAAATTAAACTCGTGTAATATAAATAGTATTCAGATAGTGTGCGGAAGTGCTTTCCAAAACATTACTGAAGGCTCTACAACCTTCGAGGCTCAGATCCCATGGCTCTTCCCGATGATGACAAGGCCGACCTACCGAGCGTGTATGTTCCTGCGAACCGCCAACCCGACGACTGGGGTGGCGGACTGCAACCGCAGGCCACGAGCTCGGTGCAGGCGATGCCGCCCATCTCTCGTCCCCATCGACCCATGACCTACGGACCCAAGGAGGTCCATGGTGTGGGAAGACTGGACGAAGACGGTACGCGACTGGACTGATCGCCACCCTTCTTCAAGGCTAATACGCCCATGTCAGAAACGAGTGACAAGGCCAAGCCACGCGTCCCCGAAGAGAATGACCAGGATCTGCCCCCAAGCAATCCTATCGTCAGAACAATTCTGGACGCAACGCGACGACGCGAGAAAGCGAACCTGCCATCGGTTCCGCTCTCGACGGACTTGCGCAACAAGAAATAGGTTGCATTAATCTGCCTCGCGCTCCCATGCGCGACCCAGGTGCGCAACCCACCCCCCACCAACCTGAGAGCGCGTGCCTTGGCAACACCGCTCTCAGATCATATTTTTTACCCCCACAAAACCACTCGCATACCGTTGCGTTTTTTTTATTTTCTGATATACTACGCATCGTAGTATTAATTATTTATACCTAACAAATATATGAGCGATACGCTTTCCATAAAAGTCATTGCTGGCAGCACAAGAGAAGGTCGTTTTAGCGACAAAGCCACTCTCTGGATTGCTGAAGAACTAAAAAAGCAGCCAGGCTTACAAGTAGAAGTCCTTGATTTGCGCGATTATGACATGCCATTTTTTAATGAAGCAGCCACACCATCTTACAAACCAGCACCTTATACAAACGAAGCGGTAGCCAGGTTTACAGCAAAAATTGCAGAGGGCGATGCTTTTATTATGGTATCTCCAGAATATAATCATGGCACTTCTGCAGTCCTCAAAAACGCCATCGATTGGGTATCTCAGGAATGGAACAACAAACCAGTTGGTTTTGTGAGTTATGGCAGCGTGGGTGGTGCACGAGCTGTAGAACAACTCCGTCTTACTGCTATTGAATTACAAATGGCTCCTATTCGTGAAGCAGTTCATATTCCTGGTGAAGAATTTTTCCCTGTATTATTTGGCAAAGTACAAGCTAGTGATATGTTGGCAAAAATGACCGAAAAATCAGACCGCATGATTCCCCAACTTATCTGGTGGGCACAAGCACTAAAAGCTGCCAGACAAAAATAATTACATAATTAGTAAAATTAAAAATAGACCTGTAAACAGGTCTATTTTTAATTTTATTTTTTAAATAATTATTTCTGAAGCACACCAATTTGCAAACCAACCAATACATCTGCTGGTTTTTGCTGACCACCATGAACTTGGGTAAAAGGAGCAGTGGCATCTTTACCACATAATGGAATAATTTTATCAGAACCACCTGGGTGTTTATCAGTAAATTTCGTTACATCGTATACAGAAGAGTTTACAATAATATAACAACTCTCAGGGGTGTTGTGCTTAGCAACATCAGCAAGAGTAAAGGAAGTAGCTGTCTTGACTTCAGTAGCTGGTTTGGTTTCTGTCGTGTTACCAGTATTTTCTGTAGATTTATTTTCTACAACCTCCTCTTCATTATCCATAACTCTATTTTCTGTAGTAGTTTCTTTTTCGGTTTGCACATTGGTAGTAGTGGTATTTTTTGCTGCACAACCCGCACCCGCCAAAATAAGTAGTGTGCCAAAACTTGCTAATAAACTCAGATTTTTTTTCATATAAACTAACAAATAAGAGAAAGAATTAAATGTGGTTAATCCTTTCCGAATCCATTAAAATTAATTTAGTATGTATATACTACTACATTGTGTAATAGTTGACAAGGGTTTCTTGCAAACCTTTTTCAGAAATCTTGCTTGGATAGATCTGTCTGCTAATACAGCCCTAAAAAAACAAAACACCTTTCATAATAAAAGGTGTTTTGTATAATAAATTTTTTATGAAGAAATTCGCCGTCACCCCTATTATGGCAAATGGATTGTCATAATAGGGGTGACTGACGGCGAAAAAACTTCTTTTGCCGACAGCCACCCCTTCGCTTCGACCGAGACTTGTCAGTCCCAATCCTTGTTGGGTGGCTTGGCCGTCTTGGCCGAGGTCAGTTCCTGGAAGAGAGCCTCCACTCTTGGCCTGACCTCCGTAACGAACTCGAGGTAGTGTGGCTCAGTCGAGAGCACCACCTCCATCAAGCCGATGTCCACGCGGACGTGCTGCGGAGCCTTCACAGGCTCGCAGTAGACCGCTCGGCCACCATCGCTCAGAACGAGCAAGTGGAACCGACAGTGCGAACACCAGAGGATGGCGATCTCGTACGGCCACCGGACGACAGGATCGCTCACTCCGAACACGGCGCGCCGCTTGCATGCACACTCCATGCCACTTCCGACAGGCGGCCTGAAGGAAGCTGCGTTGCCGCCATCATCCTGAGGATCCTCATGAAGAACACTATCTTGAGTCATCAGAAATCGAACTCCGGTTGTCGACAAGTATTTCCCCTAATAACTTGTCAGTTTTAGCCTACACTCAGGGGAAAGAACGCACATACAGTAATGCCCTCTTTCCCCCAGCCAAATTTCTATAAAGGCTATAGTATAGTGGAAAAGGCCAAAATTGTCAAATATAGGCTAGTTATTGACAAAAAAAGCTCCTTCTTATATAATCCCCCCATCATTTAAGTGGGATCCCGACCATTCGGGAGTTAGCACCACAAACAATTTAAATTAGTATGTCAAAACGAATGGCAGCCAACATGGCTAAAATAGACAAAAATAAGGTCTATTCTCTCGACGAAGCAATTAAGCTTTTAAAGGAAACTTCGAGCGTAAAATTTGATGCTACGGTAGAAGTGCACGCTAATCTTGGTATTAACACCAAAAAAACTGAACAGCAAGTTCGCGCTACTGTAGTCCTCCCTCACGGAACTGGTAAAACCAAAACTGTTGCTGCTTTTGTTGCTCCAGAAAAAGAAAAAGAAGCAAAAGAAGCAGGCGCTGACTTTGTCTACGGAGAAGAAGATATTAAGAAAATAAAAGATACTGGTAAAATTACATTTGAAATCGCTATCACTACTCCAGACATGATGCCTAAGCTCGCTTCTGTAGCACGAGTACTTGGTCCAAAAGGTCTTATGCCTAACCCAAAAACAGATACAGTAGGCAACAACATCAAAAAAATGATTGACGATCTAAAAACTGGTAAAGTTACCTTCAAAAATGACGACAACGGCAATGTCCATCAAGCAGTAGGTAAAATCAGTTTTGGAGAAGAAAAAATAAAAGAGAATATTAACGCTTTCCTAGAAGTTCTCAAAAAAGCGAAGCCTGCGACTGCCAAAGGAACATTCCTCAAGAACGTTACCCTTTGCTCGAGCATGAGCCCATCTATAAAAATTAGCGCTTAAATTAATTCCATCCCGACTCAAATCGGGATGGTTTTAAAAATACCTATGTTTATCATCGCTTCTGTTGGTACTGACAATTTTTCCGAAGATAAGATTAGAAAAATTATCTTGGCTGGTGCCGATGCGTTGCGCTATAGCTTTTCCTATGGACCAATCGAACATACAATAGAACGAATAAAATCTGGCATAAAAGTAATCGATGAACTGAACTCTTCGGCAAAAATTATTGTTAACCTCCCATCCAACCAATTACGGCTTGCCAACCCCGAATCACCTCGAACAATCTTGGAAAACGAAGAAATAATTCTAAGCTCTGCCAACCACATACCTCCCAAAGAAGACCTGGTATATGTGCACACTACCGAACTTGGCAACTTAGTATACATTAACCAAATCACAACTATTGACCATGGCAAAATAGCCCTTCAGGTTACCGAAATAATTAACACAGACAATATACGTGTACGCGTCCTCAACGAAGGCATTGTACAAAAAAGTCTGAGCATTCATATCAACCAACATACTCAGGCCACAGAATACCTAAACCGCATCAAAGAAATATTATCAAGACTAGAAGAGCTTGCTCCCGAATATATTGCCATCCCCTTTATCAGTCCAGCCATAAACGAAGCTATAAAAAAACTTTCGGACTTTAATTGGAAACCCAAAATTATTGCCCGCATTGAAAGCCGTTCAGCAATGGATAATTTGGAAACAATTTGCCAAGATAGTTTTTACGATCTTATCCTGCTTAACCGAGGCAAGCTAGGCCTCGATATGCCATTTGAACGACTTGGAATTTTTCAAAAAGAATCTATCAAAAAAGTTAAGGACTATAAAAAACAAGTTATAATTTCTTCTCAAATCCTAGAAGGTACTATTCATAACTATATCCCCCTTCGCTCTGATATTTTGGATCTTACCAACATTGTCCTCGATGGCGCAGACGGCATCATGTTATGTAACGAAACTGCTTTGGGCACTCGCCCAGCCTACACCCTTTCGGTAGCCCGAAAAATTATTTTGGAGGCAGAAAAGTACAAAAAACTAAACAATTTATAATTTGCCAACCCACTTCTTTCTTGCTAGACTTTAAAGGTAATTATTGTTAATTTTTTGTATGCAAACAGCTAGAGAAAACTACATATCGTGGGATGAATGCTTTATGCGCATGGCCCATGTTATTGCCGAACGATCCAAAGACCCGTCTACTCAAGCTGGCGCTGTTATTACTACCGAAAATAATGTGGTTATTGGCATGGGATATAACGGTTTCCCTCGCGGCATAGACAATGATCAGCTGCCTTGGGAACGAGAAGGCGGATTTTTGGACACCAAATATGCCTATGTCTGCCATGGCGAAGAAAATGCAGTCTACAACGCCACCACCTCGGTAAAAGGCGGCAAAATTTATTGCACCCTTTTCCCTTGCAACGAATGCACAAAAACTTTAATCCAAACTGGAATAAAAGAAGTAATTTTTGAAAGTGACAAGTACCACGACACAGACGTGTGGAAAGCATCACGACGAATGCTCGACGGAGCAAACATTAAATACCGTCAATATATTTGTGATTTTGCAAAATAAAACTCTACTATGCAGCAAAAAATAATTTTGGGATTTGTAGGAGATTTAGCTAGTGGCAAAGGCACTATTTGCCAATACCTAAAGGAGAAATACAACGTCAATTCATATAGATTTTCTACAATGTTACGAGATATTGTAGATAGAATTTATGTTGAACAAAACAGAGAAAATCTACAAGACTTATCTACCTTTCTCCGTCAAAGATACGGTCAAGATATAATGAGCAAAGTTATTGCCAAAGACGTACAAAACGACCCAAACCCTATCGTGGCTGTAGAAGGAATACGCAGACCAACTGATATTACGTACCTTCAAGAACTTAACGGATTTCATTTGATATATATTACAGCCGACCCAGAATTACGCTGGCAACGAATGGTGGCCCGAAAAGAAAATACCGATGACGCTAGCAAAACATTTGAACAATTTTTAAAAGACGAACAAGCAGAAGCTGATATGCTTATTAAAGAGCTTGGAAAGAAAGCTGCATATACACTAACAAACAACGGTTCGATAGAAGAATTTTATAAAAAAATGGAGGATATTTTAACTGAAATAAAACATGCAAGTTAATATCAAAAGAATAGACACCTCCCTACCCTTACCTGAATATCAAACTTCTGGCGCGGTTGCTTTTGATTTGTATAGTCGCCTCGACATGACTATTGGCCCAAAATCACTTGGCCTTATTCCAACAAACCTAATAATCGAAACTCCCAAAGGCTACATGCTCATGCTTGCTAGCCGATCTAGCACGCCCAAAAAAAAAGGCTTGCTGGTGCCTCATGGAGTTGGTATAATTGATCAAGATTACTGCGGTGAAAAAGATGAATTATTACTCCAAGTATTTAACTTTACCGACCAAGAAGTGGCCGTTGCCAAAGGTGAGCGTATGGGCCAAGGAGTATTTGTAAGGATAGAACAAGGCCAGTGGCAAGAAGTAACCGAAATGACAGGCCCAACCCGCGGAGGGTTTGGTACCACAGGACAACATTAAATTATTTTTAATTTTAATTATATGGAACAATCAGAAAGACGAAGAGTAGACCCAAATCTTGGACAAGAAAACTTTGGCGGAATTGGAAACCCAGATACAGAATGGGCTCAAGATCTAACAAGACCTGCTACTAGGTCTGAACAAATGGAAGATAAACAATGGGCAGAAAAAATAAAGGCAGTAAAAGAAGAGATAGCAATACAAGATGCACCAATGCTAGATAATAATCTACTCGTAGATGATTCTAAAACAGGAAGATTCTTAGATAAATTAAAAAAAATATTCCGCAATAATAGTCCTCAAGCCTAATATCAAATATGCAAACATACCTGGACATTGTCCGTACTATCTTAGAAAAAGGAGAACGTAAAGCCAATCGCACTGGCACTGATACTATCGCCATTGCAGGCGCAATGTTTGAGCACGACATGTCTAAAGGTTTTCCCATGCTTACTACCAAAAAAGTACCTTTCAAAGCAGTGGCTTCTGAATTAGAATTTTTCATCAAAGGTATTACTGATAAACAATGGCTCCAGGACCACAACAATCATATCTGGGACGAATGGGCTCATCCAAAAAAAGCCCCGTATGGTCACAACGAAGAAGCTAAAAAGAAAATGCTCGAGGAGCGAGATCTTGGTCCGATTTATGGTTTCCAATGGAGGCACTTTAATGCTCCATATATAAATTATGAAACCGACTACTCCAACCAAGGAATCGACCAATTAAAAAAAATTGTTGAAACACTAAAAACCAACCCCAACGATCGTCGCATGATTGTAAACGCCTGGAACCCGTCGTTTTTGGGCGAGATGGGACTACCTCCATGTCACTATGCCTACCAAGTCACTGTAATTAACGGGAAACTCAATTTGCTCTGGAACCAACGATCGGTAGATACTATGCTTGGGCTACCATTTAATATTGCAAGCTACGCCCTTATGCTTCATCTGCTTGCCAAAGAAAGCGGCCTACAAGAAGGTCGCCTTATTGGATTTTTAGCAGACACTCATATTTATGTAAATCATATTGATGGCGCCAAAGAACAACTCACCCGTGACCCAAACACCTACCCACTCCCTACTATCCAAACAGACAACTTTACTTCTATTTTCGATTGGAAATGTGAAGATAGTAAAATTTTAAATTACCAAAGTTATCCATCTATCAAATTTGATATAGCTATTTAACATGTCTTTTTCTCTTATCGCCGCGGTGGCAAAAAATAACTGTATTGGTAAAAATAATAAAATTCCCTGGAACGTGCCAGAGGATTTTCAATATTTTAAAAAAACTACTCTAGGCAAAACCTGCCTCATGGGTCAAAAAACTTTCGAATCAATTTTAGGATACCTCGGCAAACCCCTCCCTGGCCGCCAAACAGCGGTTGTTACACTTGATACAAACTTCAAGGCACCAGAGGGTGTGCGGGTTTTTCATTCACTCGACCAGGCTTGGGAAACTCTACAAAACGAGGATGTCTTTATTTGCGGTGGTGCTAGTATTTATAAACAAACGATCGACCGTGCTGACACACTCTACATAACCTGGATAGACCAAGAACCTGATGGCGATGTGTTTTTTCCTGCCATAAATATAGATGCCTGGAAAGAAACCTGGCGTGAAAACCACCCTGGTTTTTCTTTTGTAAAATACGAAAAAAAATAATCACTATATGCTGATAATGATCGATGGAATCGAAGGAGGTGGAAAAAGTACTATTGTTGAGTCATGGAAAAAGCATGCTTCCGAACAAGGAAAAAATATTTTCGACCTTAAGAAATATGGTTTAGAAAATGGGCACTACCCAGAATACCACGAACTGCAATCATACGATATAATTTTCAGTGCTGAGCCAACTTTTTTTGGGATTGGAAAAATCATCCGAGAAGAGATGATTAAAAATGGCAGCAACTACTCCGAACTGGCTATTGCCCAAGCATACTCTCTCGACAGATTGGTATTGTATAAAAAAATAATTATCCCTGCACTCAGGGATAACAAAATCGTAATTGAAGACCGCGGTGTTTCAACTTCTCTCTGCTACCAAGCACTAAGTGGCAATCTAAGCCTGGACCTTCTTGCCCAATTACCAGGCAATGCCCTAGCCCTCGAACAAAGACCTGACCATCTCATCCTCATTAGTATGAGCATCGCAACTGCTCAAAAAAGACTAGCTAGCCGCTACGAAAAACAAGACGACGCTATCTTTGATAAAATAGATTTCCAACAAAAAGCAGCTGCCATGTACCTATCTCCAGAATACCAGAAACTATTTACCGACCGCGGCACCGTTATACAATATTTGAATACTGATGTAGAAATTGATATAATGAAACAAAACGCAGTTAATATTTTTAATACCCTTATTAGTAAATAAATTAAATTCTATGCTCAAGCCAGCTATGGAGATTGTCAGTGAAAGCTGGCATTTATCTACAAAAAATTGGAAAAACCTTTTGCCATACCTAACTATACTTTTCTTACCAGCTCTAGCTCTGGCTGTACTAGGAATCGCTTCTCTGTACTTATCCATGTACTTCCCCCAAACCTCCGCGGTTACCAACCTCCTTATTACGGTGATGTCAGCAGCTGGCTTTGTTCTTAATATATGGGCTTCGATTGCAATCACCAAAGCCTTGGCTCACTTTATAATGGGACAGCCAATAAACTGGAAAGAAAACTTTAGCTCTTCCAGCAATCTTATCTGGCCTATTATTTTTTCTTCTATTTTATTTGCTCTAATTGTCTTTGGCGGATCTCTCTTACTCGTCATCCCAGGTATAATATTTTTGGGTTGGTATAATTTATTTACATACCCAATAATTTTTGAAGGTGCTCGTGGCATGGCCGCTCTCAGATCAAGCAAAGCCTTAGTTGCTGGCCGCTGGTGGTCTATGGCTTGGAGGGTGATTTTTCCTGCGATTGCCTTTGGATTCTTAAATATTATTATTATATTAATGCTAATTCTCCTCATTAAAGCACTGCCGCTTTCTCCTTTTGGAGAGATGACCGCAACCACATTATTCAGCTCTCTCGTAGGCACTCTCACGACACCTTTCTTTACTGGCGCTGGTCTTATCTTATATCAAAACGCCAAACAAACACCCGTAGCCTCCGCAAATACACCTACTCTCTAAATAAAACGAATTAAAAAATCCCTATAATTATAGGGATTTTTTAATTTACCTGGATTACCAATTACAGTTGCAAATACAGAATAGAAATGATAATCTTAACCCATAAATTATATATAAATATGCCCAAATATATCCCTATTATCGGCATGGAAATTCATGTAGAACTCAAGACAAAAAGCAAGATGTTTTGCGCCTGCAAAAACGATCCATTTTCTTCTGCTCCTAACACTAACATATGCGAGGTTTGTCTTGCCCACCCTGGCACACTACCAGTTCCAAATCAAACAGCTATTATTTGGGCTGCCAAAATTGCCAAAGCACTCAACTGCACCGTTAACAGCGACAGTAAATTTGATCGTAAGCACTACTTCTACCCCGACCTACCTAAAGGGTATCAGATTTCTCAATTTGACCAACCTATTGGAGAGCACGGCTCTATTAACTTAGAATTTTTACCTGGTAAAAATCACAGAGACAAAGCAACTATTGGCGTTACCAGAGTTCATCTCGAAGAAGATACGGCCAAACTTTCTCATGATTCGGTTGGCAACACTCTGGTTGATTTCAATCGTGCTGGTGTGCCCCTGGTCGAAATAGTCTCCGAACCAGATGTTACCAGCTCGGCCGAGGCCAAAGCCTACTGCCAAGAACTGCAAACAATTTTTCGATACTTGGGTATTAGCGATGCCGACATGGAAAAGGGCAACATGCGCTGTGAAGCAAATATTTCTTTACAGGAAGAGGGTAAATTCATAAATGACCATGGCGTTATCAAGCCAGTAGACGGCTATACCCTCAACCCTAAAGTAGAGGTAAAAAATATCAACTCATTTCGAGCTGTAGAAAAAGCAATTGAATTTGAAATAAAAAGACAGACAGCCATGCTCGAAAAAAACGAATCTTGGAAACAGCAAACCCGCGGTTGGGATGATAATAAAGGCGAAACAGTCATGCAACGAATAAAAGAAACTGCCGCTGATTATAGATACTTCCCCGAACCAGATATTCCACCTTTTCATCCAACCACTATTGCAGGTGAACTTTCTCTTCCTGAACTACCACAAGCCAAACGATTACGTTTTCGTGAAGAATACGGTTTTTCGTATGCTGATGCAGAGATATTAACTGCCGATCTCTCGTGGGCAGAATATACCGAAAACACCATGTCCGAACTTATCGAATGGCTCCGTCATTTAGACGAGTCCAAAACAGATACTGATACTATTTTAAAAAATAAACAGCAGCAACTCGCTCGTTTAACCGGTGGCTGGATTACCAGCAAGTTAGTCGGTGCTATGACTGAGCGCAAAATCGACATCAAAATTCTCAAATTAAAACCAGAAAATTTTGCCGAACTAATCGCTCTTATCTACACCAACCGAGTAAACTCTACCAATGCTCAAAAAATTCTTACTGAGATGCTAGATTCGGGTGTAGATCTTGATCCTACTCATGTCATGGAAGAAAAAGGTTATGGACAAATAAGCGATGAGGCAAAATTAATGCCGTTTATAGATCAAATAATTACTAATCACCCCGAACAAGTAACACAATTTAAAAACGGCAAAGAAACTATTTTGCAATTTTTAAAAGGAATGGTTATGAAAGCCACCGAAGGCGCGGCTGATCCAATCGTAGTTGAAAAACTACTAAGAGAAAAAATGAAATAAAATTTAATCCAATTATAAAAGCCCTCGGAAAATGAGGGCTTTTATAATTGTGTATGTTATAAGTCCAGATACCTCTTTTCCTGCTTCTCCACTTCATTATCCATATACTGAGTATACCAACCATAATCAGAACCAAGAAAATACGAAATAAGCTCTACTGCCAGACGTCCTGTTTTTTCTTGAACATCGAGCTCTGGCGCTATCTCTACAATGTCAAAACCAACAACATTACATGATTTACCAATAAATTTGGCTAGGTTTTCTATCTCTCTCCTAGCTAATCCTCCTGGAGTTGCCATGGGCGTAGCTGGCGCGTAAGCCATATCTATAGAATCGACATCCAAACTAACCCACACATTCCCCACTCTTTTTTGCAAATCAGCAATCGCTTGCATAACTGGCTCAAAACCACCTCGTACCAAATCCATTATCGTAAAAGCATGTAGTTTTTCGGAGCGTATCAGGTCAACTTCTGCTTGATCCAAATCCTTAAGGCCAATATAAATAATATTTTCTTTTTTGATTTTTGCACCTGGCTTTAATAAATCCACCAACCTATGATGACCTAACCCCATAATTGCTGAGGAGGGCATGCCATGAATATTGCCTGACAACGTATTTTCATGGGTCATCATATCACCATGAGCATCTATCCAAATAACTCCCAGATCCCCTTCACAGGCCACCGAAGCACCAGAGATTGTACCTATTGATAGCGCATGATCTCCGCCAAGCACCATCATTTTATTACCTAATTTAATTTCATTCGCAACTGTTTTACCTGCCTTCTCTGCTACACGCACAATCTCATCCAAGTATTTAACTTTTATATCTCCCACAACAGCTGTTTTTTTATCTGCACAATCTATATTTCCTAAATCTTTATAGAAAAGCCCTAGGCCCTCAAACATTTTTTGTAGACCTAGATTTCTTATATAATCGGGGGCAGCTGCAGTACCAGAAGAATCTTTACCCAAATCTAAAGGCACACCCAAAACTGAAACATTGCCTATAAGTTTTCTTTTTTCGTAAAAAATCAAGTTATCATTCCTCATAATATACTATTATTAGAGATATAATAAAGCTACCAAGACCTGCTACATAATACTTAAATTCTAGGGGGCTGTCAATCTGACTTTATATATAAATAGCAGGCAATTTAGCCTGCTATTTATTAGAATACATACAATATCTTATTTTCCCATTTCCTGATTCATAAATTTCTTGATATCAGCGATAGTGCTCATAAATTGAGCTGGGAAAATAATTGTGGAATTCTTCTCTACACTAATCTCGGCCATAGTTTGTAAGTTGCGCAACTGCAGAGCAATCGGATGAGCAGCCATAATATCAGCAGTATCGGCCAATTTTTGAGAAGATAAAAATTCACCTTCTGCTGCAATAATTTTGGCGCGTTTTTCTCTCTCTGCTTCAGCTTGCTTAGCCATTGCTCTTTGCATACCTTCTGGCAATTCAATATCTTTTATTTCTACGACCGAAACTACCACGCCCCATGCTTCGGTATGAGCATCAAGAACAGAAGCAATACTTTTGTTAATCTGTTCGCGTTCGCTTAAAATTTCATCTAACTGAAATTTACCCACGATATTACGGATAGATGTTTGAGCAATTTGATTAATAGCGCTCATTACATTTTCTATGGCCACAATACTTTTAATTGGATCTACCACCTTGTAATAAGCCACTGCTGAAACATCTACCGAGACATTATCCCGAGTAATAATTTTTTGAGTTGGCACTGGCAATGTAATAGTGCGAAAATCCACTTTTTCTACTTTATCAACAAAAGGAATAACCCAATTAAGCCCTGGCTCCTTAATACCAACTATTTTTCCAAAACGGAAAACTACGCCCTTTTCATACTGTTTAACAGTGCGCAACCCAATGGCAATAAAAAGGCCTAACCACGGTAGTAAAAAAACAAATTCCATACTCTATTTAATTAATAATTATTTGATTCTTTGTAATGCTTCTTTTAAAAGCTGCTGGCTAGTCTTACCGGTGATATCCAAATCTTTTACGGCATTTCTTGCTTCTAAAATTGAATAACCAAGAGCACCTAACCCTTCTATCACATCACCCAACGCACCATCGAATTCTCCTACTCCTAATTCGCCGGCACCCATTTTATTTTTTAATTCTACCAAAATTCTCTCGGCAGTCTTTTTTCCTATGCCACTTACTTTTGTAAGATATGTTAAATCTTCGCGACTAATAGCTGCCGAAATCTCGGCTACACTGCCCAGAGACAAAAGATGTAGCGCTGTTTTTGGCCCAACACCACTGACTAATAAAAATTTTTCAAATAAGTTTTTTTCTTCTGCATTAGCGAAACCGTATAATTCAAGCGCATTTTCTCGTACTACCAAGTAGGTTAAGATACTTGCTTCAACTCCTACAGCCCAGGTCTTAGCAGAGCTGGCATTGACCATAATCTCATACCCAACTCCACCAGCAGTAAGTACTGTTAGTTTATTAATATTTTTTGCCAGAACCTTTCCAACTACAACGGAAATCATAAAATTTTGCTATTTCTTTTTAACTCGGCTTACACGAATAAGACCGCCACACGGCACAATCTCTACACCTTTTTTCTCGAGTTCGTCTAAGTATAAATTCATACCCAAAGAATCTGAAGACATATGGCCAGCCACAACCACATTAAGATTATGTTCATTTGCTTTTTCCCGAGCATCTTTTTGCATATGCATAGTCACCACAGTACTAATACCTGCACGTGAAAGCTCAGCATAAAGCTTACTGGATGGCTCTGTACCGCCAGTCATTTCTAATACAAATTTACCTGTTTTATTTCTTGGATTGCCACTAAAAATTACTGGGCCATTACCTCTTCTTTTTGCTTCTTGGTATTCTGGAATTTCCATAAGAGCTTCCATAATATCACCAATTGTCTCCGGTTTCTTTTTAGCAAAAAATTCTGATAAAAATACATTTACCAGGTTATCGGTTGGCGTATGCATATTCATTAAATTGACCCCGAGCAGCCTAGCCATATCAATAATCTGATAATGGTTGTATGGATGCACTCCTCGACCAATATCTGCAATTCTCTCTTCCATAAATTTTTCTGCCAAATGCACTGGCACACCTAACTCTTCGTATACTTCTATTACCATATCCATGACACCATGCAAAGTTGCTAAGCTACCACCCATTGGATGATGAGCAATGACCGCATCTATCTTTGTACCCCGCTCACTAAGCTGTGTAGCAAGCAGCACCTCTCCTACTTCAGCATCTATACCTGCCAATATTCTTTTTATTGGGGCTTTAAGATTGCCAGTGTGAATACGGCAATCATGATGATAGGGATTCTCTAATTTTTCTCGATCAAAATATTCTTTTTCTTCCGGTTTTAAATTAGCATACTCTTTTTTAACTCGTTCTAAGTAAGCCTTAAGTCTTGCTGGTCCGCGAGGATCAGCCTTTATACCCATCTTTATTCCTAGATCGTATGCTTCTTTAAGAGTTATCATAGTATTATATTATTAGTAAATTTACTCTTGAATTTATTTTTTTCTTACTCGGCTGACACGTATAAGACCACCGCATGGAACAATTTCTACCCCTCTTTTTTCAAGTTCATCTAAATATAGATTCATGCCTAATGAGTCTGACGACATATGACCTGTAACCACTGCGTTCATATTACATTCTATGATTTTTATTCTTGCACCCTCTTTTATATGCATAGCAATAATAGTACTAATACCTGATCGTGAAATTTCTGGATATGCCGGACCAGCTGGATTAACGCCACCTGTCATTTCTAACACAAACCTACCAATTCTACTTTTAGGATTGCCAGCAACTATAACTGGCCCCACTCCTCTTCTTTTCGCTTCTTGGTACTCTGGAATTTCCAGAAGCGCTTCGAGAACTTCTCCAATTGTTTGGGGATTTTTTTTAGTTAAAAAATCTTGTAAAAATTGGTCGACTAAATTATCCGTAGCTGTGTGTAAATTCATAAGATTCACTCCAAGCGGCCGAGCAACATCCACAACTTGATAATGATTGTGTGCATGTAACGATCTAAACACCTCTTCTTGCCGATCAGCTACAATTTTCTCGGCTATATGAATCGGCATTCCATTATCTCCATACCGATCTATATTCATCTCCATAACTCCCGTTAGGGCTGCCTTACTGCCGCCAATTGTATGATGAGCAATCACCGCATCTATTTTTTTTCCTCGTTCACTGAGCTGGGTAGCAAGCAAAACTTCTGCTGCCCCAACATCTATTCCAACCAGAACTCGTTTAATGAGCACTTCTGACTTTCCAGTATGGATACGGCAATCGTCATAGGGATTCACCAGCTTTTCTTTGTCAAAATATTCTTGCTCGCTTTGACTCATGCCGGCATACTCTTTTTTTACTCGATCGAGAAAATTATTGACTCTGTTTTTACCACGAGGATCTGCCTCTTTTCCCATCTTTAAACCCAAATCATATGCCTCTTTAAGAGAAATCATACTTTTACTAATTAAAGATCTGACTTCTTTTAATTTACCCTAAAGGGGGTGGGGTGTCAAACCTTTTTTTAAACCAAAAAACAGCCTTTTGGGCTGTTTTTTACACATCACACAGATACTTTTTATCATACCTTCTCCACCGAGATAGAAGCGGCCACACCATCAATTTCTTTTTCTACTCCCCCACCAGCTTCTTCAAGTACATCGGCCAAAACAGATTTTTTAATCTCTTGGACATACTCAACAAAAACCGACTTGAGCAGTTCATCTGCCGTAGAATATTTTACTATCACCTTGTCAGAAATAGTTAACTTTTGCTCTTTACGAATTTGATTTATGGTACGAACAATCTCACGAAGCAACCCTTCTTTTTTAAGCTCTTCTGTCATCGCAATACTGAGCGTTACCACCACATCTTTGGTTTGTTTTGTAACTCCATCACCAGTTCCTTTTTCAACTTTTTTTACATTAAGCTCATCGGCTATTACATCAGCAAGCCCCTCAAAAAGCACCAGATCTCCAATATAAATAGCACCGAGTGGCTGCCTTATTTTAATTGTCGCTTCAGCTCTTGCCGCTAACCCTAACTCTACCACTTCACGAGCAACACTCATTTGAGCAAGAATTGTTTCGTCTTCAAAATCCGTATTTACTACTGGCCAATCTTCCAAATGCACACTTTCTTTTCCGCTCTGATCTTTTACTTCTTGGTAAATTTTTTCTGCAATAAATGGAGTAAATGGGGCCATTAACTTGGAAAGCGTAAACAACACTTCTCGAAGAGTTGCAAGTGCTGCTTGTTTATCTACCTCATCATCACCCTTAAAACGATCACGCGACCGACGAACGTACCACTGAGATAATTCAGTGACAAATTCTACAATTGGCCGACTTGCTTCAACCAATTTATATGTTTCCATTCCAGCAGTTACCTCTTTTATCAAAACCTGCAATTTTGCCAAAATCCATAGATCCAAAACATTTTTAGATCCTTTTTCTGCGGCACTTTCTACACTCTGGTCTGCATACATTTTATAAAATTCCACTACATTATAGAGCGTATTGATTAACTTGCTATATACCTCTCTCACGGTTGCTTCAGAAAAATTAAGAGATTCTGCAGCCATTACTGGTGAAGTAACTAAATAATAACGCAAGGCATCGGCTCCATATTTTTCAAGAACTATTTCTGGTTCTGGATAATTCTTCAATCGCTTACTCATTTTGCGACCATCTTCTGCTAGTACAATGCCATTTACAATCACGTTTTTAAACGCTGGTTCTGATTTACTCACTGCAATAGAAGGATTATCGCCCATAGTTAAGGCCGTAGCAAGGACATGGAGTGTATAAAACCAACCTCTTGTTTGATCCTGACCTTCGGCAATAAACTCCGCGGGAAAGCTCGCTTCAAACTTTGCTTTATTCTCAAATGGATAGTGCATTTGACCATACGGCATACTGCCAGATTCAAACCAGCAATCGAGCACTTCTGGAATTCGTTTCATTGTGCCACTACATTTTTCACATGGAATTTCTATGATGTCGATAATATGCTTGTGTAAGTCGGTAATTTTTTTCCCAGATAATTTTTCAAATTCTGCTACCGATCCAATCACCACAGTACCATCACATTTTTCTCCCTCACATTGCCACACTGGCAATGGCGTACCCCAATAGCGACTGCGAGAAATGGCCCAATCTCGCGCACCCTCTAACCACTGGCCAAAACGGCCTTCTTTAATATGTTCGGGCACCCAATTTATGTGCGAATTATTTGCAAGTAATTGTTCTTTTATTTTGGTAACACTTACAAACCAGCTGGTAGTAGCATAATTAAGAAGCGGAGTATCACAACGCCAACAGTGTGGGTAACTATGCTCAATCTTTTCTTTACTAAATAATTTGCCATTATGAGCAAGCCATTTAATAATTTCTACATCTGCTTTGGTATTATCATCTTTTGGTTTTACATCCATTCCCGCAAAATCAACTACATCCGATACAAACTTTCCTTCCATAGATACATGCTGCACAAGCGGCACACCCTCTGTTTTTCCTACCTTAAAGTCATCCTCACCAAAAGCAGGGGCAATATGTACGATACCTGTACCATCAGCTACTGATACAAACTCTGCGGCCACCACTCTAAAGGCGTTTGGCGTATCTTTGTAATAGGTAAATAATGGTTCGTAGGCTATACCAACTAAATCTACGCCTCTACGCCTATCTACTTCTTTATACTTTTTATCTTTCACTACCTTTTCCACCAATTCTCTCGCTACAATATAGCGGGCGTCGTCGCCTTCAATTTCTAGAACTAGATATTCAATATCATGGTTTACTGCGAGCAACACATTTCCTGGCAATGTCCATGGGGTCGTTGTCCAGGCAAGAATATAGGTATTTTCTGGCAAACTATACTTGTCTGGATTTTTTACTTTAAACTTTGCCACTACCGAAATATCTTTTATATCTTTATACCCTTGTGTCACCTCAAAATTAGATAATGTAGTAGAGCAACGCGGACAAATATGCATAGCCTTATAGTCTTTATAGATTAGTCCTTTATCCCATAACTGCCTAAATACCCACCAGACGCTCTCCATAAAATGAGGGTCCATGGTTTTATAGTCGTTCTTCATATCTACCCATCTACCCATACGCGTAATGGTTTTCTCCCATTCGGCAGCATATCTCAAAACCGTAGCGCGACACGCTTCGTTAAATTTGCCCACACCATACTCTTCGATGTCTTTTTTAGAAGCAAGATCAAGTTCTTTTTCGATAATATTTTCTACTGGCAATCCATGACAATCCCATCCCCACTTACGCTCCACCCTATATCCACGCATCGTAAAATAGCGTGGCACTGCGTCTTTCATGAGAGAGGCTACAATATGGCCATAATGGGGCAACCCAGTAGCAAATGGAGGGCCGTCATAAAAATGATACGGCTTGCTTTCGGGGCGACTGCTAATAGATTTTTCAAAGCTTTTATGCGCTTCCCAGAATTTGAGTATTTCTTGCTCTTCTTTATTTGCATCGTACATATTATAGTCACAATAAATAACATCTATAATGTTTCTAACATTACCAAAAATGCTGAGTTTAGTCAAAAAAATGCCCTTGCACATTCATTTGTCAAAAAAATAATAAAAAGGTACAATTATCAACATAATTAACCTGACAAATATGCTATTTATTGCCTCTGATCACGCTGGTTTCCAGCTTAAAAAAGAACTCTTCAAATATATAAAAGCAGACCTTAACAAAGAAATAAAAGACTTAGGGCCAGCAACATTTATAGATACCGATGATTTTCCAGATTTTGCTGCACCACTCGCAACTGCAGTTGCCAAAGATGCCCAAAACATGGGAATTCTCATCTGTGGCACTGGCCAAGGTATGTGCATCGCTGCCAACAAAGTCAAAGGAGCATATGCAATTATCGGATACAATATTGCTGCAACCGAACTAGGGCGCAGACATAACAATGCTAATATCCTCTGCCTTCCTGGCACCCCAGCATCTACAGACTTTACCAAAGCAATTGTACGAAAATTCCTTGATACCAAATTTGATGGCGATGAAAGACTTAAAAGAAGAAATAATAAAATTAAAGATTTAGAAAAATAGTATGCTTCCCCTTATTACACCCGCAATTTTAGCAAAAGATTTACAGACTTTTACAGAGCAGCTCCAAAAAGTACATACCAACTATTCGTCGGTGCAAATAGACGTAATGGACGGAGTTTTTGTAGATAATAAATCTTTTAGCGAACGAACGGAGTTAAACAACATCGAATCTGAAGCTTATTTTGAACTGCACCTTATGGTAAAAGACCCTATTGCCGAGCTATCCCAGTGGATAGAAGTTGCCAATATAAGCAGTGTGGTATTTCATATTGAATCTGATGTAAATGCCGAAGAATGTATCCGCCATATTCGTAAACATAATTGGAAAGTTGGTATTGCACTCAACCCAGAAACTTCCTTAGAAAAAATAATACCACTTGCACCACTCGTTGATGAAGTATTATTTATGACCGTCCATCCTGGACATCAGGGTTCCGTATTTTTAGAAGAAGTCTTAGAAAAAATAAAAGAATTTTCTACCAAAAACGGAACAGGTGCTACTATCTCTGTTGATGGCGGCATCAACGAGCAGACTATCAAAATAGCGGTGGATGCTGGTGCCCAAAAACTCTACGTTGGCAACGCGATAATCTCTGCTTCAAATCCAGAAGTTGCTCATGAAAATTTAATTCAAGCTATTGGTGAAACAACTATTTAATACATATGCAAGATTTAATTATTATCGGCGCAGCTGCAGCTGGTTCAAGCGCAGCCATCTACGCGGTCAGACGCAATCTAAACTTTAAAGTAATTACCTTGGATACTGGTGGAGAAGTAGCCCTCTCTGGAGAAGTTGGTAATTGGCCAGGAATTATATCTATCCAAGGCTTTGAACTTGCGCAAAAATTTACCGAACATGTAAAATCATACGGCGTACACATAGATGAGGGCTGGAAAGTAGAAAAAATCACCCCCGTAAAAAAACATTATGTAGTTACTGCAGTAAACGGCAATAATGAAAAACAAGATTTTGAAACTAAGACTATTATTATCGCAACTGGTATCCACCCTCGCCACCTTGGCATTCCTGGAGAAAAAGAACTATACCAAAAAGGCATTACCTACTGCACCGTATGTGACGGTCCATTGTTTAAAAATAAAACTACCGTTACGATTGGCTCAGGAAACGCCGCTTTGGAATCAGCCCTCATGATGGCTGGAATTGCCAAAAAAACCTATTTACTTAGCAAATTTCCTAACTCTCCCGAACAAAATGGTGGCTTTCCTAAAGGAGAAAACATCTTAATCGAAAAAGTTAAATCTTCACCAAATATAGAAATTATTTATGAAGCAGAAACTACTGTTATTTCTGGAGAAAATAGAGTTTCAGCTATAAAATACAAAGATAGCACTGGTGCAGAGCAAGAAATTGCTGTAGATGCGGCCATGGTTCATATTGGACAAATACCAAACTCACAATTTGCCGAACACATAGCAAAAAATAAAGTCGGAGAAATTACCGTTGATCAAAAATGTCGCACCAATTTACCAGGTATTTTTGCTGCGGGAGATGTAACAGATGTTCCATACAAACAAATTGGTATTGCTGCAGGACAAGGAATCATTGCTGCTCTGGCGGCAATAGAGTATATTAATAGATGGGAGGAGTAACTCCATTAAAACTACTATATGCAAGAACTTATAAATTTGTCCTCAGTTACACCGTGGCCACTTATTGATATTGTTATGAATGTGGTGGCTGCACTTGGTGCCATTCTACTTACCTATGGCGTATTTTTAGAAGCAGAACGACGCCAAGACGCTGTTTTTATCATTGCCTCAGGCTGCTTGCTCGTATACTCACTATGGCTTGGTAATAAAATATTTTCTTTGGCCATGATTGGATTATTTGTCGGCAGCTGGATCGAACTTATCGAGATTCTCACTGGCCGTCACCACCATGTCTGCATTCCCGATCCTCATAAAACTACCGAAACAAAATAAGTATGTTTAATCTTATTACTATTGGCGACGCGCTTGTTGATACTCATGTTTTTATAGATAACGCCACACTTGAATGTGATATCAACCAGCAGAATTGCCAGCTCTGCCTCAATTACGCCAGTAAAATACCCATTACCCACAGCTTCCAATCACTTGGCGGCAACGCTGCCAACGTCGCTCTTGGCACAAGTAGGCTCAACCTAAAAACTGCCATTCTAAGCTCTATTGGCAATGACGCAAGCGGCAGCATGATCCGCGAAGAACTAATAAAGCAAAAAATTGATACCAGTCTTTTATCTGTTGATAAAAAAATTCCGACTCGCTACTCAGTAGTACTTAATTTTAAACAAGAACGAACAATCCTCTCCTATCACCAAAAAAGAAGCTACCCGTTTCCAAAGAAATTTCCTGCAACAGACTGGATTTACTATTCCAGTCTCAGCGAAGGATACGAGGATTTTCAAGAAAAACTTCTTGTGTTTCTAAATAAACATCCCCATATTTCTTTATCCTACAATCCAGGATCTATTCAATTACAAAATCTAGATCTTGTAAAAAAAGTTATTGCACGCACAAATATATTAATCCTCAACCTCGAAGAGGCAAAAACTATTCTTAGCTTGGATATAAAAAAAGAAGAAAGCATCAAATATCTTATTCAAGGCCTTCTAAGCCTGGGAGCTCAAGAAGTTGCCATAACTGATAGTAAACAGGGTGCATGGGCTGGAAATACAACCCATATTTGGCATTGTGCTGGTATTCCAGTAGAAGTGGTTTCAAAAACTGGTGCTGGTGATGCGTTTTCATCAGGCTATCTAGCCGCACGCTTCTACAAAAAAAATATTGATACTGCACTCAACTGGGGCATCCTCAGCAGCACTCATATTATATCTTCTGCTAGTTCTAAAAAAATACCACTTAACAAAAAAGAAATGGCTCGCGCCATTACCAAATTTCCTTCTCCAAAACCTTTACTCGTGAGCTAGTTTTTTAGCTCGCTCATCTCTAAGAATTATAAAAGTCGATTTGCATTGGAATATTTATTCCTTTCATTCGGCTTAGTTCAGATTTTCTCCCTGCAAAAAAATCATGGGCCTGGCACACTGCTTCGTAGTCCATCTCACTACCGAGCAGACAAAGACCGTGTTCAAAATCTTTAATTTTTGCATTAATCTCTCCTATTAACGGAGACCCATCTTCTTCTTTTTCCACAAAATTACGCAGGGATTCCAAATTAAATTTTATTTTTTCTAATAAAATTTTATACTCCTCTACTTTAGCAAGGTATTTATTTTTGTGCACACCTACCAAATCTCTATTTAAATACTCCTTGAGCTGCACTCTCATATTTACCAACTTTTCGCACAACTCTCCCCTTTCTTCCGAGGTAAAAAAGGAAGCTGGTCTTCCCGAATGCAAATCGGGTAACGTGCCGCCAAAAGCCTTAAATGCTTCGTACCTATCTTGCAAACCATTACTCATGGTTGGTAACAAAAAGTGTTCACCTAATTGCTCCTCTGCGATAGTTAAAAAGAATTTATAGGCCTGATTCCAAGGCCACACTTCATAACCAAACTGAATCATTATATCTTCAACTTCTAAGAGAGTTACCTGGTTATTATGCTCCAATATATCAAGCTCTTTTTTCATTGCAATCACAAGCTCCTCTGGAACAAGAGGTGGCAAGTGATTATATAAGTATTCAAAAAGCTGGATAGTTGACTGCATATTACACGGTATATTTTTTAATTTGATACATGGCTATCCCTGTTGCCACACTTACATTTAAACTATTTTTCTTACCACGCATTGGTATTTCAACAGATTCGTCACAATATTTTAATAATGATCTCGGTACGCCTGTCTTTTCATTGCCCAGAACGAGTGCTATCGGAAATTTTGGCTGCCAACTAAACAAATCCCTGCTTGTCTTAGTTTGCTCTAAGGCAACTATAGTATACCCTATTTGCTTTAATTCTTTAAGCAATTTTCCCGTTTGTTTTTTATATTCCCAAGGCATCCATGTTTCAGCACCCAGCGAAACCTTATCTATCTGTACATGGGGAGGGCAAGGAGTATATCCAGTTAAATATAATTTATCTACCCCTGCGCCATCAGCCGTACGAAAAATAGCACCGACATTATGGCCGCTACGAATATTAGGTAGGACAAGAATAAAATTTTTTAATTCTATATTTTGTTTCATAGTACACAAGCTACATTATACCAAATTTTGAATGTAAACTAAAAAAAGCTACTGAAGCTTTATGTGATGTTTGGTATTTTTCATTATAAAATTAATTTTTCCAGCATTTGTTCGCGGGTACAAACGCTGGCAAAAACCTACCTCCTCCCAAACCGTCTATGGCGACGCCTTCGCGGCTTCTGCTCAGGCACCTGCCTCACATTCGGCACATGCACTTTCGGCATGTACACCACCTGAACTGGCACTTCGCCCCGTGACATGACCGTCACCCGTTCGGCGAACACCAAGAAGCCATGTCGATTCCATGTGAGCGCGCCAACAGGCACACCCAACTCGTTCGCAGCAAACCGACGAGCTTTCTCGCGCTCGCGATTAATCATGGCGACCTCCTTGTGAAAGGAGCATGCCACAAATTAGGCCCTTTGTCAATATTCAATTTAAACAAAAAAGCCACCATTATGGTGGCTTTTTTGTTTAAATTGTTTTATTTTATTATTGGTATAACGGGAATGTATTTACCGTGGTAGGTAATGCGCCAGAATATAATGTTTGACCAGCGCTATTTACCATTAACAAGGTACCTCCATGGCCAGCATTACTAAATCGTACCGTAGCTACCGTACCATCATTAAAGGTAATACGAGCACCCGTTTCTGTAGCTGTATTATCCGCCACAGCAGCTGTTACTTTACTGTTTACACCGATGATATGGAGGAATAATGATTCAGCCCCAGTGTTATGAACACCTTCTGCGCGAATACCAGTAAATACTCCAGTAGTTGTCCAAGGTACACTCGCTGGAGCAAGTCTCCAAACATCTGCACGTTGACTGTTAGCAGTAAAGGTTAGTTGGTTACCAGAAATAGTTGGAGTACCAGACATTTGTAATTGGAAGGTTCTTGGTGTACCGGCAGCATTGGCAATAGCTCTATCAAAGAGTACGACTGCGCCAGACTTGATAAACACCATTTCTCGTTCAGACTTAGCTACCAAGAATTGATTAGTATAAGGATCTGTATATACTGGTCTTGTATCCATCAGTTCGTAAGAGAACAAAGAGCCGTCTGACAATGCAAGGATTTGAGATGGGGCTGAGCCTTCACGTTGATGAACAACACTACTACCAGCACCAAACCGTACCAAATTATGGTATATTTCTTCACCATCAATACCGCTGTTAGAACGAAGGTTAGCGTCATCAAACAACCAAGCACCAGCAGAATTTAACATGAACGAACCCTGATCTTTGTGGGCATGACTTTGGTCATATAGCCCAGCAATCGTGTGAACAAGGATAGCATTGGTGCTCCAAGAAGAACGAGTATATAAGTTCCCCGTACCAGTACCAAAATATGTAGTGTTAAGAATTGATAGTGGTCGAGCTGTAATATTTGGCCAGTCATTAATAAAGTCAGACCAATAACTTACACTATATGACATTTGCGGTACATTAGATTGAGCGAGCAAAGTCTTAATTGCTCCGGACACTTGCTCATTTGGATATAGAGACATTAAATTTTCAAGTAATTCACGGTGGTAGTCATAGAAGGAAGCTGTAGCATCACGAGACTGGTCACCAGTTGGCACAAACTTATTAAGTGTTGGCGCCATAGAATTTGCCCACCAGAACATAGTACCCAAGGTGTGCGGAGTTTGATTAGCAATATTTACACCAGTTGATTTTTCCCACCAGAAATATAATTTAAACAATCTTTTTTGTGCAGTTCCATAACCAGTACCTTCCAATGATCCACCGCCAGCTAAATTATTAAAGGCTGGAATTAACTGAGCTTCGATTTTGTCATTATAGAATTTATTAAGCCATTGAGAAGCTTGTGGGTTTTCTCCATAAGTTGCCAAACCAGCAAACATTGTAGCTTCCAAGAAGGAGTAATAGTAGTTATTGAATGGATCATTGAGTGACCAGCCTGACCATGGAATATTAACACCGCCCCAGCGCACTTCGTCTGGATCACCCCATAAATTATTAAGAACTGTATTCATGTAATTAACCCATCTTGTTTTTTGGGATGCAGTTAATCGATCATTAGCCCAGTCATACACGAGAGCTACATCACCAACATAGTCGCCAACTTCCAAAAAGCTATCTCCAGCAACTACCGGACGCATACCACCAGCAATTCTCGCTTCTTCGGCTGCAACAAATGCATCAACTTTGTTGATTGCGAATGTTGCGTAGCGTGTTTCTCCCGTTAACCTATACATTAATGCTGCAAACCAACCTTGGAAAGCATAATTTGTACCAGGGCTCGAGAGCTCATTATTTACCATTGTTCTAAAGCGAGCAGCGCCAGCCGTATTACTACTAAGAGCTGCTTGTAGTCTAGTAAGAGTGGCAGAATCATTAAGTAAAATACGAGGGTTAGCTGTAGATAACGGTCGAACTGTAGCAGTTGGAGCAGGTGCAGCAAAAGTTGCACCTACAGTTCTGGCTGCACTCATAGATACGGTACAAGTACCAGTACCAGAGCAGGCGCCGCTCCAACCAGAGAAGGTATTGCCACTCGCAGCTGTAGCTGTAAGCGTTACAGACGTATTATTAGCAAAAGTCGCTGAACAAGTTACACCACAATTGATGCCATTTGGTAAAGAAGTAATAGTACCATTACCAACTTTGGACACTGTTAAGGTGTAGTTAGAAGCTGGGGTAGTGGTAGGTGTTGGAGTTGGAGTCGGTGTTGGAGTTGTTGCAGTTGAGCCAGCATACCCAAGAGTAGAACGCATCCACCAATTAAACTTGCGAGGAGGGTTCACGCGATATTTTGGTAAAGTAAGGGTTGTGCGAGTTGCATCAGTAAAGGCATGGACTGCACATGATCTTAATTGAGTATTACGAGCACTTACCGCTGCTGTTGGTAATCCAAGAGCAGTCTTTGCAGAAATAGCAAACGAAACTAACCCTGAAACATCTAAACAATGATCAAAATCACCTTCTGCTGGAGTTTCGTTGAGATATGGGCCAGTTGGTCCAACGAGGTAATAAGCAGCTTTAATTCCACTAAATGCAGAATCGAGCACACTACCATCAAAATAACCATTTAGCTCCATCCAATCTGCATAACGACTTACTTGTTGTAAGACTTCTGTATTACCAGTTAATACATTAAGTCTTCTTGCAGCTTGGAAATATAAAGCACTCATCCAAGGACTTGTTACCAATTGTGAACCGCCGCCACCTTCATGTTTATCAACAGTTACCAAAGGCACGCCGTTGCCAGCATTTGCAACCACTGTCCACTGTGCTACCAACGCATTGGCACGAGCAAGAGCTGCAGAATCACCAGTTAACTCATACCAAGATACGGCTGCTTCGAGGGCTAAGCCAATTTCACGTTCTGTCCAAAGATCAGCAGAGCTAGCATTATATGTGCTACTAAAATCATTTAACCATGCATTATAAATTCTTTGTGCAATTGGTCGATATTGAGAATCGCCAGTTTCTTTTTCGTATAACAGGAACGGAGTTACATAACTATACTTAGTATCTCCATATCCCTTTGGCGTAAAGATACCATTTGCATCTATATGTGTTCTATAATATGCAAAGTCAGATAAGAATTGTTGATACCAACGAGCTTTTTGAGTTGGGTCTGTAGTTCGTTTATATAAATAGTAACCAACAGAAGCTCTATCAAATAACCATGGTTCGTATGTGGTTTCAGTGTAATTCCAGTTACCGCTATTACCACTAAAATTAGGATCTACAGTATGCCCTTCAAAGTTCCAGTTTCTTGCCCAAGTTTCAGCAAATTTAACAAGCGGAGCATCTGCAGGATCAGTAGTGTTAAAAGCTGGGAAGGACACGCTTGAACCTGGAGTTGGGGTAGGTGTTGGAGTAGGAGTAGGATTTGGAGAAGAATATGCTGTTAAATAATCTTGGACAGAAAAGCCATCTGCTCCTGTATCATAATTAATCTGCCACCAGTTATAGCCACTTGCATTAGTTGGACCAGCTAAAACTGTTCCAAGAGCTCCTAAAGCTTGAGTGCCAAGCAATGTTCCAGAAGTATTAGGAGTGGATCGAACATTTAAACCTGCAGTAGTTTGAACACGTTGTCCGATAGAAAAAATACCAGTTGGTGTTGGAGTAGGATTTGGTGTTTGGTTAGTTGCAGCACTACAACTAGCAGATGTACCACCATTTGATCCAGCACAAGTCCAAGACCAAGGTCCAGAACCAGTTACAGAACTTGCAGAACCAGTGGAACAAAGGTTAGAAGTTGGAGCGGAAGAAAGAGTAGTGTTATTAGCAGAACCACACACACCATTTACTGGACTTGGAGCTGCAGGAGGCAATGTAATGCCGTTTAATACAACGGTTGCATCATCAAGCATTACACCTTGTAACGCTTGGCTGCCTTCTTGAAAAATACCAAGACGAACACGACTTACATCACGCGTATTGTCTAGTGCAAACGTAAGATTCACAGTACCTTTATCTCCAGCACTACCACTTACATTAGTACAATCTTTAACACCAGATCCAGTTGTATAATCTACTAGAGCACAGAAAGAAATTTGAGAAGCAGAAGAAACAGTTGCGCGAACTTTGATAGATGCGGCCAATCGATCGGAACGCTTAGTAGTAAAATTTGTTAATTCTCTACCGTTCCAAAGAATACTGTCGCCATAACCACCAATACCAATTACCAAACTGCGTGAGCCGCTGATTGGATTAACAGTAGTAACGTTTACCGACGTACCACCTTGATTTGGCTCAAAGTCTGAGGTGGTTTGTTCAAAACCTGGCTCTTGCACTAAATTATCACCAGTTACAGAAGTAGAAGGATTTGTTGTTTGAGCAGCAAAGGTTGCTACTACTGTGCGAGCAGCAGTCATAGACACAGTACAAACACCAGTGCCAGAACAAGCGCCGCTCCAACCAGAGAAAGTGTTACCACTTGCAGCGGTGGCTGTTAAGGAAACAGAAGTATTATTAGCAAAATTGGTTGAACAAGTAGTGCCACAGTTAATACCTGCTGGGCTGGAAACTACAGTACCGTTACCAGTTTTGGAAACAGTAAGAGCAAAATTTGTTGGTGCCGACATAGTTTGGGCACTACAACTAGCAGATGTACCACCATTTGATCCAGCACAAGTCCAAGACCAAGGTCCAGAACCAGTTACAGAACTTGCAGAACCAGTGGAACAAAGGTTAGAAGTTGGAGCGGAAGAAACGTTTGTATTGTTAGCAGAACCACAAACACCATTTACTGGAGTAGGTGTTGGGGTAGGAGTTTGAGAAAGAGAAGCACTACAACTAGCAGATGTACCACCATTTGATCCAGCACAAGTCCAAGACCAAGGTCCAGAACCAGTTACAGAACTTGCAGAACCAGTGGAACAAAGGTTAGAAGTTGGAGCGGAAGAAACGTTTG
>JAGOQR010000003.1:37480-183624 GCA_017991415.1 Candidatus Magasanikiibacteriota bacterium
TATTGTTAGCAGAACCACAAACACCATTTACTGGAGTAGGTGTTGGGGTAGGAGAAGAATTAGAGATGCCAGCTAACACAACTGAAACATCATCAACTAAAACACCGCTTAAAGCGGCGCTACCTTCTTGAAAAAAACCAACTCGTACTTGGTCTAAATCTCTTGTATTATCTAAAGCAAAGCTAACACTTACTGTGCCTTTATCTCCAACTGAACCAGATACTGAAGAACAATTCTGTACAACTTGCCCATTGGAATAATCCACTAATGCACAAAATTGAATTTGTGAGGCTGAAGCAACTGTAGCTTTAATACGAGCTGAACCAGTAAATTGAGAAGATCTTTTGCTGGCAAAGCCTGATAAATCTCGTCCCCAGAGAACACTGTCTCCATAACCAGAGATACCTACTACCAAACTACGAGAGCCGCTGATTGGGTTTACTGTAGTAACATTTACTGAGGTACCACCTTGATTTGGCTCAAAGTTAGAAAGGCTGGTTTCAAAACCAGGATCCTCAATCAAGTTACTATCGGCGTTAGCACTTGGTAAATAAAATACGGAGTAGGCTACGAGGCCCAGACTCGCAACTAAGGCCGAGATGGCCACGAGAGATTTTCTCATACGCGCGTGTTAACTGAATTAAATTTTTATTTTTTTTATCCATAGACTCTGTCCAGCGCAAAGAGCTACCGCCAAAGCATCGGCAGCATCATCAGATTTTATTTTTTCTTTTATCCCTAAAATCATAGCTACTATTTTTTGCATTTGTCCTTTTTCTGCTCGCCCATAGCCAGTAACTGCTTGTTTTACCTGTAATGGTGTAAATTCATCTATGGGAAGCTTGTTTTCTACTCCTGTAAGGAGGATAACTCCACGCGCCTGACCTACCTCTATGGCTGTTTTAACATTCTTAAAAAAGAAAAGCTCTTCCACTGCCATACGAGTGGGGTGATAGGTAGTAATAATTTTTAAAAGTTCTGTATGTATTTCTGCTATTCTTTCAATAAAGCTTTTTTTAGCTGAAGTCTCTATACAGCCATACCCCAACGCTCTCCACTCGCCTTTTTTATCCTTTTCTACTATACCATAGCCTACTCGTCCAAAGCCAGGGTCAATTCCTAATATCCTTTCAGCTGCCATAAAAACGTTGACTTATTCTGCATTGGTAAAATAATCTTCTACATCGTCATTTTCCTCTAAATCTGCAAATAAATTCCCTAGTTTTTCTTCAGTTTCGTGATTTACCGATACTTTATCTTTGGCTACCCACTGCAAACCAGACTCTACGGGCTCTACACCAATCTCTTTTATTTTAGCCAAAACTTTCTGAAAATTTTCTATTTTTGTTCGAACTTCTACTAACCCTTCTTCGTTTTTTATATCTTCTGCCCCTTCCTCTACCATTGCGAGCTCGAAATCATCCTGGACTATTTGTTTTTGCTCTAAATCTTCTTTTTTTAAAACTACTATCCCGAGCTGCTGAAACATCCATTGCACGCTTCCCGCCCCTGCCATACTACCGCCATTTCCTGAAAAAATATGTTTTACTTCTGAAACTGCTCTATTTTTATTATCGGTAAGGCATTTGACCAGCACTGCTATACCACCTGCACCGTAGCCTTCATAAAGAACCTCCTCAATTTGTTCGCCGACTAACTCCCCCGTACCACGCTTGATTGCCCTTTCTATATTATCTTTGGGCATACTGACCGCTTTGGCTTTTTCTATTGCAAGGCGTAGAGAAAAATTTGTTGCTGGATCCCCACCACTTTTGGCGGAAATAGTTATTAATTTAGATAATTTAGTAAATTGTCCGCTTCGCATGGCATCTTGCTTTCCTTTTCTACCTTGAATGTTGTGCCATTTGCTATGTCCAGACATACTTAAGATCTTTTCTAACGAAGATTTGTATATTGATAATTAATTATACCATTTTTTTGAGAAAAAATCAAGAGTAAAACACAAAATATTTTAGCGCATTGCCTAATTATTAGATCCTGTTGATATATTTTCAAAATTTTTTCCCTCTAATCGACTATTTTTCTGTAGCCATTCCAAAAAGCCCTCTCTTTGAGAGCTAAGCATTACGTGCACTTGAGATTTTTTAGAAAAAAATGGCAAAATATGAGGACGGACGGTTCCGTCATCGGAAATTATAAGACCAACACTCATTCCTTCTTGAGTATCCTTGGAAAAATACTGATCAAAAATAAAATTACCAAGAGAATAAAAAATATATTTGCCCTTGTACACCTCAACCTCTTGCACTACATGAGGATGGTGCCCAATTATTACATCAACGCCCCAGTCTATCAGTTGATGCGCCAGATTTTGTTGCTGGTTATTGGACAGGCGATGATACTCTTCACCCCAATGGATATTTACAATAATAATTTTGGCCTTACTTTTTGCATCTTCTACTGCTGTTTTAACTTTATTCATATCAATGTCACCTTCAGTACGGTTTAACCCCATAAGAGCAATCTTAAATGGCAATCCGTGACCCTCGTCAGCAATATAGGTATACTCTAACCCTTGATTATACTCATCACCAAAATACCCTAGACCGTTCTGGGTCAATATCTCTCGGGTAAACGCCACATTTTTGGAGCCCATATCATACGCATGATTATTGGCTAGATTAAACGCATCAAAACCATACGACTTCAGCTGGGCGGCGAGCACAGGATCGAAACGAAAAGCAATTGTTTTGGAAGTCTCAATACGCTCTTTGGCAAATGGTCCTTCCAAATTAGCTACCAGCATATGCATGCCCTGAAAAAATCTATTTTCTTGTCCATGTAGATTAGCAAAAATATAATCCAACCCATCTTTGCCCATTGCCTTTACCACATCTCTGTCGAGCATAATGTCTCCAAAAAACTGCACAGATGCAGATGGTTTTTCCAGAGGAGAACCCTTTGTATAATAACCAATGAAATGACTCGTAGTCTCATCTAGATCTTTACCGATAATTTGAGCACTGTTGGTATGCGAAATCGGGGTAAAACTTTGAGCATTTTTATATTCATTATATTTAAATAGCGTATATAAGCTTGGCTGGCTGTCAACTTCTATTTTTAATAAATTTTCCAAACTACCACTTTTTAAAACATTCAAAGATAGATCGTCGTGAAAATCTGCTACTACTTGAGGTAAGTAATGAGAAAAATCAACACTCGCAATAAATAAAACTTTACCTTTTGTCTGAGCAATTTCTCTCGCCATCATATCTAACTGGGATGAGCTTGCATTATTTTTCAAAATAATTGGCACAATATTTGCGTGAGGCCATGTTTTTTTAACAAACGGCACAAGCGCTGAAATACTATGCTCTTCGTGCATAACTTTTGAATTAACTGAAGCTATATTTTGATTAACAATTCTATTTGATAACTTTTTATCCGTTAACACTACGCCATATGGAGTCTCCCATGAAAAACTATCAGTAATAATTTCATCCCCCAATTGTTTATGATTGGGACCAACTATAACGACAGTGTCAAAATTCTGCGCAGTAAGACTATTAAAAAAAGATCCAATAAATTGACCTGCTATTAAATGATGGGGCACAACAGCAGAAAAAACCGATGTTTTAACCTCCTCTTGTTGCTGTGGGCCATTAAAAAATACGTCATAAAAACCCCTATCCATAGAGTAAGCTTGATGCAGCCCTGTTTTTTGATTGGTATTATGCTCAAATAAAGTGAAGGGTACTAAAGACCGACTATTAATTTGATACCAAAAACCAAGCATTGCTCCTACTCCTGCCATAAAAATTACGACAAAAGCAAAAAAAATCAGCTTGGTTTTAGACGACAACATATATAATTATTTCCGAATCACACCACCCCACTCAATAACAGTAAATCCTTTTCTTTGTGGTATTGTGCCAAGGTAGAGCGGCTCAACTGAATAAGGTTGATCAAGCGGAGTAAAATCCATTAAAATACGCACCACACTGTCTGGCACAGGAGTTACAGTAAGCGGTGCCAACTCGTTCATTTGTTGTGTACCCAAAAAAGTTACAAAATAATAAGGTTTTGCCTGCATACGCGGATACCAAAACTCCATAAAATCTTTAATTTCATTTTGATTCAATCCGAGCTGTTGCAGCTTTTGAGGAATTTCACGAGCTACCTCTTCCCGTTTAATCATAAAACCTCTTTTTGGGGTTTGGTAGACATCCCCACTTCCCTCCCAGAACAAATATGGATATTTTTGACCAGATTTTAATTCAGTTAACTGGCCATTTGGCTCTGCTTGCACCCTCCATCCCCCGTTATAAAACGGATCGGAAACAGTCATCCCGCCTTTTGGTTCAACTTTAACTGATACAGTAGTAGTTTTTTCTGGATACAAATAAATAACTGGCTTGCCACATTCAGCTGGAATAATAAACCGCTTATTTTGCATCTTGATTAATCTGCCAAATGGATCTACCCAGAATATTATAGGCTTTAAAGTAACAAATTCTTCATAGCTCACTTTATAGCCACTTTCTTGTGGGAAGTAGGCACTTTCATAAAATGTTTTTAACAAACGATGATTTTTATCTTTGAGTTCGTATATAGCATCCCCCTTACTATTTTTTCCTACTATTTCTAAATTACTTGCCACAGTAATATCCGAGGATGTAACGACGGAAATATAATTCATAGCTCCACAACCCCCTTGATCACCGTACATATATTCATAGGCATTCCAAGATCCATCATTCCAAACAATTTGTGCCTGAGAGCTCGTAGGATTAAAAAAATCTGGCACGAGTGCATAGGCTGCTCGAGTTCCATCAGGGCCGTGTATATAAAACCCGCCCGTAACTGCTGATGTAAATACCGTACCAAACTTAGGATCCGAAAAGACGGGCACCTCTGCCTTAACCGTCACATTACTAAAACCAACGCGTTCTTGTAACGGATAAACGCCCCTTAAGATTAAGACTTGGCGTCCTTTTGGACCAATAAGTGTTTTTGGAAATTCGAGCGAAGCAATAGTAAACTGACTATCAACATTTACTAATTTTTGCGTATTTGTTGTAAAGGTATTAAGATAAGTCTCCAAGGTATTAGCAGGGTTTTGATCATACTGTTTATCATACCCATCATACCAAGAATATTTTGCGAGCACGGTAAGCTGTTTTTTAAACTCAACAATATAAAAATACCAGACTGGGCCTGGTCCTTCCGAAGGCGTCTCCGACAAAATTATCCTTCCTCTGTCTCCCGCCAACTCAAAACTGCCCACTTCATAGTATTTACTTATCCTATACTGCTCTTCTTCGGAGACACCCAGATCAGTCTTAAACCATTGTTGATTAACAATTTTTTTTGGTTGAGACCAGACAATCTTTGAGTTAATTTCCATTGGTAAAGAAACAGTTGGAAAAATAGTTTGCACCATCTCAGGTGGCATCCCATTACCATCTGGAACTGGCTCCCCTACAGATGGCGTGTCGGTTGGAGGCACATATATAGGAGTGCTAGTATCAGTTGCTACAGGCTCAGTTTTATTTTTATATTGCGAAAAAAAATAACCACTGAATGTGGCCGCTACCACAACAATGATGCCACCGAAAAGTAACAAACTTTTTATTTTCCAAGATAATTTAGATTCTAGCGGGGTAAGATTTTCTTCTGGCAACATATTGTTGAATAATAATTTTAAATGTATATATCTGCAATTGTATACGGTAATTATATTAGCGTCAATTTTACAAAATAAAATATCCGCTCAAGGCGGATATTTTATTTGTTTATATTTTTTACTGCTTAAATCCAGTACCGGCTGGAATAAGACGACCGATAATAACATTTTCTTTAAGACCATCCAAATAGTCAATCTTGCCAGTAATAGAGGTATTGATAAGCACTTTGGCAGTTTCTTGGAAGGAAGCTGCAGATAAGAAGCTTTGAGTAGATAATGCCACTTTGGAAATACCCAAGAACATTTCTCGACCAACGGCTGGTTTGGTGCCATCCTTTTTGGCTTGGCGATTGGAAACATCCATTTGAGATTTTTCTACTACTTCACCCGGAAGCAAATCAGTCTCACCAGCATCTTCGATATATACACGACTAAACATTTGGCGAATGATAAGCTCTACGTGCTTGTCATTTACTTTCTGACCTTGAGAAGAGTAAATATTCTGTACTTCTTGCAAAATATATCGCTGTACCGCTTCTCTACCCTGCAGCTCAAAGAGTTGGTGTGGATTGATACTACCATCAGTAAGTACTGCACCTTTTTCTACCTTATCGCCAGTCTTGACCAATACTTTATACCCGAGCGGTACAATATATTCACGAACATGAGGACCTTCGTACGATAAAGTTAAACTATTCTTTTCAATCTTTACTGTACTTGGATATTTGGCCAAAACTTCTTCTCCAGAAGAACCTCGCACCAATACGATTTGATCTTTCTGTACTGAATCACCGTCTTTGACCATGATTTCATCTTCAGATTTGGTTTTGATCTTCATTTCATCCATGCCTGAGAAGTGAATATGGATAATTTCTTGTCCACGACGACCTTCAAATACTTTTTTACCGCTTGCGGAGGTAATAATCTTACCATCTGCTTTTTCAATTTCGATTTCTCCAGCCACTTCGGCAAGCATGGCTTGCTTTTTTGGAGTACGAGCTTCGAATAATTCATCTACGCGAGGTAAACCTTGTGTAATATCGCCACCACCCGCCACACCACCGGTATGGAAGGTTCTCATGGTAAGCTGGGTACCAGGTTCACCAATGGACTGTGCAGCAATAATACCTACTGCTACACCAAATTCTACTGGCTTGTTCTTTGACAAGTCGAATCCATAACATTTACGACAAACTCCCTTTTGCATTTTACACTGTAAAATACTGCGGACTTTTACCGAATCAATCTTATGCTCATCTATGTAACGAGCAGTTTTGTCATCAATCGCTTCACCCTCTTTAACAATTACTTGATTACCAACCTTAATAGTTTCGAGTACATATCTACCCCAGATACGATCGGATAATTTTTCACCCATTTCTTTGGATTGAGCAGCAGTGAATATCTCACCATTAGTATCACCACAATCGTCCTCAAAAACAATCACATCTTGAGATACATCTACTAAACGACGAGTTAAATAACCGGCGTTAGCAGTACGAAGCGCAGTATCGGTCAAACCTTTTCTAGTACCGTGAGAGGAGATAAAGAATTCGAGCACTTCGAAACCTTCTTTAAAGTTACCTTTTACTGGCAACTCAATGGTGTCTCCAGATGGAGAGGCCACTAAACCTTTCATACCGATAACCTGACCAAGCTGACCCCAACTACCACGCGCACCAGAATCAATCATGGCAAATACTGGACCGTCTTTACGTAAAGTTTCTTGATTTTTAGCAACGATTCTTTCTTTGGTTTCAGCCCAAATTTCCAAAATCTTAGCGTGACGTTCAGATTGAGTAAGCAAACCTTCTTGGTATTGCTCTTCTACCAACGCTACAATCTTATCTGACTCAACCAACATACCTGGTTTTTCCAAGATAGCTGGGAAGTCATCCATACCAAGAGAGTAGCCAGACTTAGTCACATAACGGTAACCAAGATTTTTAAGTTCATCCAAGAAGAACGCAACTTCTTGCTGATCACTTAACAGCTCCAAACATAAACGAATAATGTACCCTAATTTTTTTACATTTATGGTTTCATTAAAATATGGAAGTTGTGGTGGCAAAATTTTGTTGAACAAAATTCTTCCTACAGAAGTTTCTACAATTGGACGAGTGCCTTCTGGGAAACGACCATTGTCTTGGAAACGAACTTTAACTCTATCTTGCAAGCCAATTACTCGAGAACGGTAGGCCAAAATAGTTTCTTGTTCTGAACTGAAATATTTTGTTACTTCTTTATTATCATCTGTTTCATATCTCGTGAGATAATAACAACCGAGAGCAATATCCTGCTTAGGAGTAATTACTGGACTACCAGTAGCAGGCTTTAAAATATTTTTTTCTGCTGCCATAAGGTTGTCTGCTTCCCAACGAGCTTCAGCAGTAAGCGGTAAGTGCACAGCCATCTGGTCACCGTCGAAGTCGGCGTTAAAAGCGGTACAAACAAGTGGATGCAACTGAATAGCCTTACCTTCAATAAGACGTGGGTGGAAGGCTTGAATACCTAAACGATGCAATGTTGGAGCACGATTTAAGAGCACACGAGTTTTTCTGGTCAAATCTTCTAGGATATCCCACACTTCATCGTGTTCAGCTTCTATATATTTGGAGGCACTACGTACATTGTGCGCTAATTCACGCTTAATTACTTCACTCATGATAAACGGTTTGAAGAGTTCAAGCGCCATGCGTTTTGGCAAACCACATTCATCGATGTTTAAGTTTGGACCAACCACGATTACAGAACGACCAGAATAGTCTACACGTTTACCAAGTAAGTTTTGACGGAAACGACCTTGCTTACCTTTTAAGATGTCAGCAAGCGATCGCAATTGTCTCTTTTGACCAGTAGAAGCAGTTACAGTTTTTGCTTGACGAGCATTATTATCTATCAAAGCATCAACGGCTTCTTGTAACATGCGTTTTTCATTGCGGCAGATAACTTCTGGAGCATCGAGCTCAAGCAAACGACGCAAACGATTGTTACGATTGATAACACGTCTATATAAATCATTTAAATCTGAAGTAGCAAAGCGGCCACCATCAAGCGCCACCATTGGACGTAAATCTGGTGGAATAACTGGAATAGCTTGCATAACCATCCATTCTGGACGAATATCATTGAGGAAGAAGCTCTTCAAAACTTTTTTGCGGCGAATAACTCGTTCTAATTTTGAACCTTTTATTTTTTGTTGTTCTTCTTCTAACTTTTTGATAGTGTCGCCCAAATTAATACGAGCTAACAAATTTCTAATACCTTCGGCACCAATTGAAGCTTCGAATAAATGACCATATCGTAATGACAATTCCTGATATTTATTTTCAGAAACAATTCTCATTACTTGCAATTCTTTTAATTCTTTATCAGCTTGCTGGAAATCTTCGTCGAGTGCTTTGAATTTTCGATCTGTTTCTTCTTGAATTTTTTCTAAATCTTTGGCGCCTAGTTTTTTATCATTAGCACTCTTGAGTTGATCTTGGCCTTCTTTTTCAATTTGTTTTTTCTTGGTCTTGTATTCTTGGCGAAGCATTTCCGCAGTCTTTTTCTTTTCTTCTTCGTTAACATGGATAATAACAAAAGAAGCAAAGTACACTACTTTTTCCAAAGATTGAGCGGACAAATCGAGCACCAAACCAATCTTGGAAGGAACAGAGCGCAAGAACCAGATATGGGCTACAGGGGTAGAAAGATCAATATGACCCATACGCTCACGGCGAACAGAAGAATGAGTAACTTCTACACCACATTTATCACAAACGATTCCTTTGTAACGAATTTTTTTATACTTACCACAATAGCACTCCCAATCTTTCACAGGTCCAAAAATTTCTTCGGCGAACAAACCACCTTTTTCTGGTTTTTGAGTACGATAGTTAATCGTTTCTGGTTTGTTTACTTCACCATAAGACCAGCCTTTGATTACTTCGGGAGAGGCAAGTTTGAGGCGAATAGCATCAAAGTCTGCTGGGAAAATATTATCATTCATATGATTTTGAAGATTAAATCAAATTAGAATTATTTATCACTATTTTTTCCAGCAGCTGCTTCTGCTCTTTCTCCACTCTCCGACCTTGCGTCTATTTCTTGTTGTTTTTTAACTTCTTCTACCAATCTATACTCACCTGATTCTGATTTTTTGAGCAATTCTACGTCTAAGCCCAAACCTTTAAGCTCTCGCACCAAAACATTGAAAGATTCTGGCAAGTTTACTTTACTAATTGGTTCACCTTTAATAATAGCTTCGTAAGCTTTGGAACGTCCTGGGACGTCATCGGATTTGATAGTTAATATTTCTTGCAAAGTATGGGCAGCACCATATGCTTCAAGTGCCCAAACTTCCATTTCACCGAATCTCTGTCCACCGAATTGAGCTTTACCACCAAGCGGCTGCTGGGTAATTAAACTGTATGGACCAGTAGATCTTTGGTGAATTTTATCCTCAACCATGTGGTTAAGTTTTAACATGTAGTTATAACCAACAGTTACTTTGTGATCATAAGGCTCACCAGTTCGGCCATCAAATAAAGTAACTTGGCCACTTTCTGGCAGGCCAGCCTTCTTTAATTCTTCTTTAATTTGAGCTTCATTAATACCATTAAGTACTGGAGTTGCTACTTTATAACCCAACGCATTTGCAGCCAAACCTAAGTGAGTTTCTAAGAGCTGACCTAAGTTCATACGAGAGATAACACCGAGTGGAGATAAAATAATATCAACCGGTGTACCATCTTCTAAGAAAGGCATATCTTCAGCAGGAACAACTTTGGAAATAACACCTTTGTTTCCGTGACGACCAGCCATTTTATCACCAACCTGAACTTTTCTCATGTCAGCTACTCTTACTTGCACCTGCTTGATAACACCAGGCTGCAACTTGTCACCATTTTCAGTAGAAAATACTTTGATACCAGTTACTCTTCCGTGCTCACCGTGTTCGAGATATAAAGATGAGTCGCGAACGTCGCGAGCTTTTTCACCAAAGATGGCGCGAAGCAATCGTTCTTCGGCTGATAATTCAGTTTCACCTTTAGGAGTGATTTTACCAACAAGAATATCTCCAGATTTTGCCTCTGCGCCAATACGGACAATACCTTCGCTATCCAAATTCTTTAATTTTTCTTCACTGACATTTGGAATATCAGCGGTAATAATTTCTGGACCTAACTTTGTTTCACGAACATCGATTGTATAATCTTCAATATGAATGGAAGTGAAATTATCTTTTTGTACTACACGCTCAGAAACAATGATCGCATCTTCATAGTTATAACCATCCCATACCATATAGGCTACCAACATGTTTTGACCAAGTGACAGTTCACCATCTTTGATTCCAGGACCATCAGTCAAACCTTGACCTTTTTTAACTTTTTCTCCCAATTTCACAATTGGAGTTTGATTAACACAGGTAGAGTGATTGGAACGAACAAACTTACTTAAGTAATATGTATGTTTAACATCTTTTTTATCAGTTACCACAATATGATTACCGTCTACTTCGGTAACTTCACCATCAACTTCGGATAAAATTACATAACCAGAGTAATAGGCGGCGCTTGCTTCTGTACCAGTACCAACGAGCGGCTGTTGCGGACGAATACATGGCACAGCCTGCCTTTGCATGTTTGTACCCATGAGTGCGCGAGTCGCATCATCGTGTTCTAGGAACGGAATACAGGAAGTGGCGATACTAATAATTTGGTTGGAAGCCACATCAATATAATCAAGGTCGCTTGTTCTACCAACACCAGGGTTTCCGTGAATACGAGTTGGCACATTTTCTTCTAAGAAGTAACCATTCTCGTCTACTTTGGTAGTTGCTGCAGCTGTATTTACTCTTTCTTCTCTAAACGCATTGAGGTATACAATCTCATTAGTAACGCGAGCACGCACAGAAATATTTTTATTTTTTTCTTTAGCCAATTTTACAGCTATTTCTTTGGTGATTTTTGTACCAGCTTTTACGCCAGCCACTTCGTCTAATAAAATTTCACCTTCGGTAAACTTTGGATCATTAGGAACCTCTCGTAAAACTTTTCTATATGGAGTTTCGATAAAACCAAATTCGTTTACGCGCGCAAAACTGGAAAGGTGGTTTACCAAACCGATATTTGGTCCTTCTGGAGTGGCAATCGGACAAATACGACCGTAGTGAGTCGTATGTACGTCACGAACTTCAAAGCCTGCACGATCACGAGACAAACCTCCTGGACCCAAGGCACTTACACGGCGTTTGTGCTCAAGCTCGGACAACGGATTGGTTTGATCCATGAACTGTGATAACTGAGAACTCATGAAGAATTCACGAATAGCAGAGATTACTGGTCGAGCATTAATGAGTTTGTTTGGAGAGAGTGCTTCCATTTCTTGAGTACTCATTCTGTCTTTAACAATACGTTCCATACGAGCCAACCCTACGCGAAATCTGTTTTGTGCAAGCTCACCTACAGCTCTAATACGACGATTACCAAGATGGTCAATATCATCTGGTTCTTCTTGGGTAACATTTAAACGTACAACTTCTTTAAGAACTGCTAATAATTTTTCTGGAGACAAAACTCGATTATCTTTTTTGTCATAATCTTCATTTTTGTATCCTAAATCAAATTTTGTATTGAATTTATAAACACCAACACGACCCAAATCGTAACGGTCAAAGTTAAAAAACATGGCATAAATAAGACTCTTGGCATTGTCGGCAGTAGCCAAATCTCCAGGACGGATTCTTTTGTATACTTCAATAAGTCCTTCATCTTGATTTTTTGCAATATCTTTTTTAATGGTCGCATCGATATAATCGATACTTGGATGATTATTTACACCTTTAAATAAATCCAAGATTTTATCGTCTTCTTGAAAACCAAAGGCACGCAAGAGTGATGTAGCTGCCATCTTACGTTTACGATCTACCTTAATCCAGATAACATTATTCATGTCTGTTTCAATTTCGATCCAAGCACCGCGATTTGGGATAATTTTAGCACCATAGTATCTGCGGCCACGAATATTTTCTGCAGTAAAAAAAGCACCAGCACTACGAATAAGCTGGGAAACAACTACACGTTCGATACCATTAACAATAAAGGTACCACGGTGAGTCATCAGAGGAATATCGCCCAAATAAATTTCTTGTGATTTAGTTTGGTTTGTGCGTTTGTTGAGCAATCTAGCAGTAACGCGAAGCGGTGCTTCGAAAGTTAAATTTCTCTCGCGACAAACTACCTCGTCAAATTTAGGCTCATCTAAATAATAATTTTCTAGGTAAAGCTCCAGATCACGACCAGTAAAATCGGTCATTGGAGATACTTCTTCGAAAAGATCCTTAATACCAAATTTTAAAAACCAATCATACGAACTTTTTTGCACATCAATAAGATCTGGCACTGGCATAGCATCGCGCACATTGGTAAAAAATTTGCGTTCAGCCGTCTTCAGTGCTTGGCGTTTAAATATGGGCATAGGAGTTAATTAAAACTTATTATTTTAAATTAATTTATAAAAAATTTTATATTCCCTGTCATCCTGATAAATCAAATCGCCTGATTACAAACAAAAAATGGCGCCTTGAGGGCGTTAACTCTATTTTTTCTTAAAGCTTAGCTAATAAAAGCAAGGCGAGCATGTAAATTTATTTATTCCTTGCACGACTTTGCAACCTTTTTGATACTAAGGCTGCTAAATTTGCGCTAATTTAAGGCAAAAACTTTTTCTCTCTCGTTGCAGAAGTTAAAAGTAACTAAATATTACGCTAATTTTAAAGTATTGTCAAGGAAAAATTAAAAATGCTTGCTTGTCAAGATATTTCATAATTTTAGCTAAAATTAGCTAAATTAAAGAATTAAAGCTGAAACTTAAACAAAATTTTCTTCTTTTATCCACAGTTTATACCTAGAAATACCTCTTTTTACCGATTAAGCTAGAAAACCATCCCAAAATCATAGCCCGGCACCCCCCCCTACTCTCCGAAACAACCGAAGCTGCCCAGAATAGGCATGCTTACAAAATTTTTAATATTGGAGCCTGCTTAGTTTAATAATTTTTTATTTGAAAAAGCCTAAAAAAATAATAGGTAAAATAGCTGGGCATTAAACTTGACAAATTATTTTTTAACTATAAAATATAAGCATAATTTTATTTAAAAATTTTTCTTCACCAAGTTGCGCAAGAGTTGATGTCTCAACCGAATCGGATTTTTTAAACAAATCTCTCTCTTTTCTCTTGAACATTTTTTTGTTCAAAGAAAGTTTTCAAAATTAGATTCGCTAGTTAAAACATGCAACTCTTGTCGCAGCTTAATGCAGAAAAGTTCTTAGAGCCACCTTTAAACTTTAACAGATAAAGGTGGCTTTTTGTTTACGCATCTAATTTGTGATACAATATGGATGCGAAATATTGAAATACACCAGAAGCTCGCCTGACAGAATTCTATTCGATCAATTTCGATACATTAAATATGGGTAGACACCGAACACGAAAGCTGACTTTTTCTGAACAAATAAATTTAAACCCTGATATTAGCCGGGGTCTTTTAGCTATTCTTTTATTTATTCTTGGCGGTTTATCAGCTCTTAGTTTTTTTAATCTGGCTGGTCTGGCTGGTCAGTTTATCGATTCATTTCTTGCCATTACCTTTGGTCAGGTGCGCTATATATTCCCTATCATTGTCATCCTCGTCTCAATTCTCATTGTTCGTGATATGGAATACGAATACCGTGCCACACATTGGCTCGGATCAATTTTATTTATCTTGGGCTTTAATGGTCTCGTTCACCTCCAAAAACCAGCCGAGGAAATGTTTGCTGCTGCCATGCAGGGATACGGAGGCGGATTAGTTGGGTACGGTCCAGCTTGGCTGTTCAATAAATACATTGGCTATTGGGGTGCCACCATGTTGCTAGTCGCTTTTTTACTTGTTGGTATTATATTTTTATTTAACACTTCTCTTGCTCGCATTGTAGAACTTCATAAAAAATTTCTCCTACTTCTTGGTTGGTTCGGACAACAAATTATTAATTTTTTTGCTTCCTTTAAAAAAGGAAAAGAGGCTGTGGCTTTTAAAATAAAAGGTGACTACCAAGAAGGAACCGAGGAAGAAGATTTAGATGAAGATACCGAAGAAACAGAAGAGACTGAAGAAAAAAGAATCTTTGAACAACGCGCTATCGCCAAAAAAGAATCGCAAGAAGAAGTTTTGGAAGACGAAAGCGAAGAGGAACAAAATGTACCTGATCAGGCAGGAAAACTAGAGATGGTCAAACCACCCAAACCAATCATTCGTGATTTACCTCCTATTGATTTATTATACACATCAAAAAGTAAACCAACTTCTGGAGACATCAAAGGCAATGCCGCTATTATCCATGACACATTAGAAAATTTTGGCATCGAAGTTGACATGGGCGAAGTACGGGTTGGTCCAACAGTTACCCAATATTCCTTAAAGCCCGCTAAAGGCATCAAATTGACCCGTATTACTACCCTTGGCAACGACTTATCCCTCGCACTTGCTGCCCATCCTATTCGTATAGAAGCGCCTATTCCTGGTCAATCGCTTGTCGGTATCGAAGTTCCAAATCAAAAAGTAGCCATGGTAACACTACGAGAACTACTAGAAAGCCCAGAATTTAAAAATCCAGATGGCCATAGCATGATGATAGCTCTTGGAAAAGACGTAGCTGGAAAAGTATGGTTTGGTGATTTACTTAAAATGCCTCACTTGCTTGTAGCTGGATCAACAGGTTCAGGAAAAACTGTTTGTATTAACACAATTATTTTAAGCTTACTCTATCAAAATACCGCTGCCACTCTACGCATGATAATGGTCGATCCAAAACGCGTAGAACTTACGTTATACAACGGCATCCCTCACCTGCTCACACCTGTTATCACCGATGCAGCCAAAACAGTTAACGCATTAAAATGGACAATCGGTGAGATGGACAGACGCTTTACTGTTCTAGCCGATGCTGGCAAAAGAGATATTGGCTCTTACAATAAATCTGCTGCGGAACCAATGCCCTATATAGTATTTGTCATCGACGAACTTGCCGACCTTATGGCCATGGCAGCCAGCGAAGTTGAAGCTGGAATTATTCGTCTTGCTCAAATGGCTCGTGCAGTTGGTATCCATTTAATTGTTGCAACCCAAAGACCAAGTGTCGAAGTAATCACCGGCCTCATGAAAGCAAATATCCCCGCTCGCATTGCTTTTTCAGTCGCATCGCTGGTTGACTCACGCACCATCTTGGATTCTTCTGGTGCAGAAAAATTACTTGGACGCGGCGATATGTTATTTTTAACTGCCGACCTCTCCAAACCAAAACGCTTGCAAGGCGCATTTGTTTCTGAAGAAGAAATGAAACGAGTTATCGACAATTTAAAAGGAGATGAGCCACCAGTCTATGACGATTCTATTACATCTAAAAACAGCGGCTCAAACGGAGGCACAGCCAATATGTTTGGTGGAAGTAGCAGTGACTTTGACCCTCTCTTTGATGAGGCCAAAAAAGTAATTATTGAATCTGGCAAAGCCAGTGCCTCTCTACTACAAAGACGCATGAAAGTTGGTTATGCACGAGCAGCACGGCTCTTGGACGAACTTGAAGAAGCTGGTATAGTAGGACCTGCTGATGGCGCCAAACCACGCGAACTGTTTACCGAACATATGCGACCTTCCGAATCAGATGATATTCCAGAAGAAAAACAAACACTTGATGCTGGTGGAGCCCCTGTTTTCACCGATCCAAATGAAGAAAATACTCAATAAGCAGTAGACAATCTCAACCACTCTCAACCTCTCCTGCTTTGCACTATACTGACAAAATTTTATTTAAAATTTAAGACGTATAGTTTAAACTTATTACATAACCATGGCCATCTTTTGTCTCAAAAATTTAGAGCCCCTCACTCGAGTTGGCGAACGCCTAAAAAAAGCACGCGAACAACAAAATCTCAGTTTGGAATATATTTTTAATAAAACAAGAATTCCTTTAAAATATTTAGAGGCCATTGAATCTGCTCGCTTTCAGGAATTACCTCAAGCAAAAGCACATCGCCTGGCATATGTGCGTGAATACGCAGAAATATTACACTTAAACCCAGCCAGTGTTCTCTATCAATTTTCTCAGGAATCAGACCTTAACAACTATACTCCTGTTCACCCAAAACGCTCTCTTAGATTGTGGCCTTTTAATTCCCTACCTAACATCTTTAGACAAGTTGCAGTCGGCGCCCTCCTTCTTGGTTTTGTTGGCTACCTAATCTGGCAAGTACGGGGCGTGCTCCAACCACCAAAATTATATGTATATACCCCGGCTGACGGATTTATCTCAAACAAACTTGGCGCACTTGTCCAAGGAGAAACAGAAAAAGAGGTTCGTCTTATGGTAAACGGTAAGGAGGCCATGCTTAACAACCAAGGTAAATTTGAACTGCCAATCGACTTGTCAAATGGAGTAAATACTATTACTATATCAGCTATCAAAAAGCATGGTAAAACTACCACGGTAACCAGACATGTTATCGTCAAATCAAATGCCCTCACGGTAGAAAACATAGAAAGGGGTTTCTAACAACTTCTAAGTCCTAGGTTGTAATAAAAAATAAAGAATTATTTTCAAATGAGCAAAGCTCACAAAAATCCCGCTCAATGATTCTTGATTTTTAATTATTAATTTTTAGTTAGTATGCCCAAAGTATCCGAGGAGGTAAAGGAGAAATTGAAAGCTGCCGAAAGCGCTATAGAACAGATTAAAAGTAAATTTGGCGATGGGGCTATCATGAAATTTGGCGAGTCAAAAACCATGGAAGTAGATGCTGTGCCTACCGGATGCTTATCTCTTGATATTGCACTCGGAGTTGGCGGAGTACCTCGTGGACGTATTATAGAAATTTACGGACCAGAAGCGAGTGGTAAAACCACATTAGCTCAACACATCGTGGCTGAAGTACAAAAAATTGGAGGTATCGCAGCCTTTGTTGATGCCGAGCATGCTCTTGATCCAGATTATGCCAAAAAAATTGGCGTAAAAGTAGACGAACTACTAATTTCTCAACCAGACACTGGTGAACAAGCACTCGAAATCGTTGAGACACTTGTACGATCTAATGCAGTAGATGTAATTGTAATCGACTCAGTGGCTGCACTAGTACCAAAAGCAGAAATCGAAGGTGATATGGGAGATTCGCACATGGGTCTTCAAGCTCGCCTTATGAGTCAGGCATTACGCAAATTAACTGGTATTATCAGCAAATCAAAAACAGTGGTAATTTTTATCAACCAGATCAGAATGAAAATCGGTATTGTCTTTGGTAACCCAGAAACAACAACAGGCGGTAATGCTCTTAAATTTTACTCCTCCCTTCGCATAGAAGTACGACGAGCTGCTCAAATCAAACAGGGCGATAAAATTATCGGCAACCGCGTAAAGACTAAAATAGTAAAAAATAAAGTTGCCCCACCTTTCCGCACCTGCGAATTTGATATCATGTATAACGAAGGTATTTCAGTTTCTGGTGATGTTCTTGATAACGGTGTAATTTATAAAGTAATCCATAAATCTGGAAACTCCTATAGTTATGGAGAAGAAAAATTAGGAGTTGGTAGAGAAACTGCTAAAAAGTTTTTGAGAGATAATCCAAAACTAATGAAAGCTATTTCCAAAGATATTTGGGAAGTTGTAGAAAAGGGCGAAGCTCCAGAAGAAGAAGCTCCGAGCGAAGACGAAGTCCCGCCGCCAACAGAAGAATAAATTATAATCACCAAATAAAAAACAGCCGTAGATACGGCTGTTTTTTATTTAACTAAACCTATTTATTACGACCGGAACTCCAACGGTAGTATAGTAATTTTACTGTTTCAGTCGTAGTAATATAACCCAAAACTAGTGCAAATCCAACTAGAAGGGCCGAAGTCGGCTGTACTTTGAATGAAAAAATCTCTCTTGAAAATCCGATATATGGCAGAGCCAAACTAAGCGGTATTAGAAAAATAGTAAGCACTATTAACAACTTGCTTGGTGTTGCCCCACGTAGAAAAAAACCCTGGCGGCGAATAGAAAATATAAGTAAAAATTCAGTTAAGACACTACCTACAAACCACATTGTTTGTAAATTTTGTTCACCAAACCTATAAAAATAACTAAAGAAAGCAAAATCAAAAACAGTACTCACCAATCCTAAAACGGTACAAATTAATACTATTTCCTTTATCTGAAAACCTTTTGGTTTCCGCAACTCCTCTACATCGACATTATCAGTCGCAATAGCGATCATAGGAAAGTCAGTCAAAAAATTTAATAATAAAATTTGTAAAGGCAACATCGGCAAAAAAGGAATAAAGAAAGAAGCAACCACCATAGCATAGAAATTACCAAAATTTCCTGCCAGCGTACTCTTTATATATTTAAAACTATTTACAAATATTCTTCTTCCTTCTCTTATTCCATCAATAATTACTTCCAGACTCTTGTTAAGCAAAATAATATCAGCGGTGTCTTTGGCAATATCGGAAGCATTATTTACTACAAGTGCCACATGGGCAGTTTTGAGTGCGGGCAAATCATTAAACCCCTCTCCTAAATACCCCACAAAATGATTACTTTTTAATAAATTAATGATATCAAATTTTTGCATTGGCGAGACACGTGCAAATACATGATATTCCAAAACTGCCTGGTGCTTTGCTTCTCCTAGAGCTTCTAATTCTGATCCAGTAATAACTTTTTCTGGTGAATCTATGAGGCCAACTTTGCAAGCAATACTACCCGTCACTTCTTTGCTATCTCCAGAGATAATTTTTACCTGAACACCTAAATCTTTTGCTTCTTGCACTGCCTTAATAGTTGTTGATTTAAGCGGGTCTGCAAAAACAACTAGCCCTACAAAATTAAGCGCCTTTTCTTCTCTCATCAAATCAATTTTTTCTGCAGCGCTCAAATTACAATCTAAGTCTTTAATGGCAATAGCAATTACTCTTTTACCTTCTAAACCAAAGGATTTAATTTTTTCTAAAACCTCTTTTTTGGAATAGTCTTCGAACACTGCACATAAATTTACTAATTCCTCAGCTGCACCTCTTACTACTAATTTACACTGGCCATCTTCTTCAAAAGAAACGCAATTTCTACGACGCTGCGGATCAAAGGGCATTTCTGCTATTTTTTTAATTTTTTTGACCTCTGCCTGTAGCGCAGCAGATGCATATTCCCAAAGAGCCAAATCAAAAGAATTTTGGCCTGTGTCTATTTTATCTTCGGAATTTGAAGCAAGTAAAGCATACCGCAACGTACCATCTTTTTTGATTTCAACAATATTATCTACTTTTAAATGATTTTCAGTAATTGTTCCAGTCTTATCTGTGCATAAAATATCAATGTTTCCTAAATCCTCAATGGCCGATAATCTTTTTGGCACCACATGTTTTTTGGCCAACTGCAAAGCACCTCGTGAAAGCGCCATGGTAATAACAAGCGGCAATGCTTCGGGAATAACACCGACTGATAAGGCAATGGCAAATACCACAAACTCAATTACTCGAAAATCGGATCCGTGTATTAAAAATTGGAATACAAACACCAATACAATAGAAATGACTACCAAACGTAAAATAAAAGAAGAAAACGATTTCATCTCACGCTGAAACGCACTATCACTTACGGTCTCCAGAGTGACTTTGGCAATTTTTCCTACTTCGGTACTATTTCCTATAGCTACCACTTCACCAGTCGCACTACCCGAGACAAGTAACGTCCCCCAAAAACCAAGATTATTATTTGAACTCGGAATAACGTCTATACTCTTGGCTGCAGGTAACGACTCTCCTGTAAGAATAGATTCGTCTACCATCAAAGAACGAGTTTCTAAAAATTTAATATCAGCAGGAATTTTATCACCAGCTTTTAGCTCAACAATATCCCCCACCACCAAATCTACCACATCAATAAATTCTTCTTTGCCATTTCGAATAACATGGGTTTTTTCGGTAATATACTTTTTTAAATCCTGCAAAGATTTTGCCGAATGAAATTCTTGCCAAAAACCAAGGACTGCGTTAGTTAAAATAAAAATTAAAATAAAAATACCATCTATCTTTTCTCCTAAAACAAAAGAAGCGAGGCCCGCAACAGCCAAAAGATAAATAAAGGAAGACCTAAACTGATTGATTGCTATATGATACCAACGCACCTCTTTTGAGGTAAGCCTGTTGATACCGTACTGACTACGCCGCGCAAGCACCTCGGTATGACTAAGGCCAATTTTATGTTCCATACCAATTATGTTACCGACCAACTTTAACTATTCTAACTTTTATTACTATTTTTTTCGGCAGCGTTTTTCTTATACTCTCCAATTTCCAACATAAAAATACCAAGAACTAGCAAACTAACAACCGAGGCTAAAACATAATATTCAACGCCTACAGCCATACCTATCGCAGCTACCATCCACAAACCCGCAGCTGTAGTAAGTCCTTCTACTTTATTTTCTTTATGTAAAATTGTACCTGCACCTAAAAAGCCAATCCCAACTACTATCTGAGAAGCAATGCGAGAAATATCTGAACCAAAAGCATTAACTGATAAAATTGTGAATAATGCTGAGCCGCCCGCAACGAGTGCATAGGTTCGTGGACCCGCAGATTTACCCCAATTTTCTCGCTGCCAACCTAATATGCCCCCTAAAATTATGGCTAAAACCACATGCAAAACCATATACAACTCCCCCATATACTTCTAACATTAACTAAATAATAACAGCCTTATTATATCACCAGTTGACGTTTTTGTTAATTATTGATAGAATATTTTTACTTTTTTAAAGCTACTGTACTAAACAGTTTTTTTCAATCTAAATAAAGGGCCCTTAGCTCATTTGGTAGAGCACCGCGTTTGCAACGCGGGGGTGATCGGTTCGAGCCCGATAGGGTCCACAAAAAAACCCAGCCGCGGTAGCTCATCGGTAGAGCGCAGCCCTGAAGAGGCTGGCGTGGTCAGTTCGACTCTGACCCGCGGCACAAAGAAAATAACGGGGTATGGCTCAATTGGCTAGAGCACCTGGTTTGGGACCAGGGGATTGTGGGTTCAAGTCCCACTACCCCGACACGAAAAAACACCTAATGAGGTGTTTTTTGATTGTTCTAGAATAGACTATAAGTTGTAGATATGATATTATCGCTACGTTAGTTATTAAAATAACAGAGCTATGAAAAAATTTATTTTGGTTAGTTTGGTTTTAATATTGTTAGGTGCGGGTTGTAAGAATTCCGAACCAATACAACCAACCACGAACCTAACTAATAACCATACAGATACTACAAACACTGCCAGTCCTAGCATAACACCCTCTGAAAAAGAACCGGTTTTTATCATTGAAAACACTTCAACGCCATATATAATATTTAACAGCCTTAGAAAAGACATCCATAATTACAGAAAGTTTGATCGGACGCCTGATGATATGACAGTGGCTAAAAAACGAATACTCGAACTTCCAAGTGACGCCACCCTTCTTGATCAAGTTTATTTTAAAGATCAAAAAGTAATTGTATTTAGTTTTTTACTTGATGATAGAGAAATTTTGGGCGCTGATCGACCTACAGACACAGCATTGTACTTATATGACTTAAAAAGTCACCGGTTGCAAACACTTGGCACAATCAAGAGTCTTCGCCTATCCGCAGATACACCATATTTATTCATAGACAAACTTTCTTCCGACTCTCGTTATCTTAGCATATACAGCACTGGTTGCCTTTTCTGCGACGATATTTTTGGATTGTTTGACGGACCCCTGGTTACTCTTTTAGATATACAAACTCTTACTACAAAAAATGTTGGACACTTAATTGATTTTGAGTGGCTTTCCAGTGGAAAGTATCAATATAAAGAATTCATCGAAACCGAACCATGCGAAGTAGGTGTTTGCCATAAAGCACCGTCGGAGCTGCCGTGGAAACAAGGTAGTTTTTAGGGTAGTATCAAGCTTCATTCCGAAGTAAATAAGTTCCAACTTCGTCCCACAAGGCCGACACATATAAAAAATACACTCATTAAATTGAGTGTATTTTTTATACTATGTAGATATTTTTTGACCGACATACAAAGCCATGGTAGCATACTGGTGCTTTAATGCTATACTCCAATTTATTATGCTTCAAAATAAATATACAAATACTTGGTCAGGCTTTACCCACAGCACCCTCCTCCTCCGATAGTCGGGACTGCTTTTTTGTATATGCACCCGCCCTATCGGCGGTTTTTTTATTTGTGCTTATTTATTAACCTAGCCCTATGATTCAATTTACAGAAAAATCTTTTAAAAAATTAATTATTGTTCTCGGCATCTATCTTACCTCTTTGTTTGCTGCCAATACCCTTGGACTTAAACTTATGCCATTTATCCTCGGCACCAACTTATCTGTGGCTGTATTTTCTTTCCCAGTAGTGTTTCTAATGACCGATGTTATCGGCGAAGTCTACGGCAAGCAAGTGGCCAAACTATTTGTCTTGGCTGGTTTTGTTGGCACTGCTTTATTTATCGCCTATTCTTTTTTATCTCTTGCTATGCCCTGGTCTCCATCAGAAGAGTGGGCTCGGGATGGATACAACCAAGTTTTTGGTCTTTCCGTGCGCATATCAATCGCTTCGCTACTCGCCTTCCTTATTGCAGAGTATCAGGATGTCTTTGTTTTTTTCTTTTTCCGAAAAAAACTTAATGGCAAGTTTTTCTGGCTGCAATCTATACTCTCCAATATCTGGTCGCAGCTTCTTGACACAGCAATTTTTATGATTGTCGCTTTTGCAGGTGTCTACTCGACAAGTGCTCTTATAAATATTATTATCTCCTGGTGGCTTTACAAGGTGGTGATGGGTATTTTGTATACACCCCTCTCCTATGTTGGAATTTTTTTACTAAAAAAAGAATAATTGTCGTATGCTTATAAAACCAATAAAAACACGTATTTTCCAAGAAGGTGAAAATCTCTTACAATTTATAACCAACCACATCAAAAAACTACCTGAGGAGTCTGTGCTCATAATTACCTCAAAAATCGTAGCTCTCGCAGAAAAACGCACCGCTATAATTACAGACGAGCGTGCTAAAGAAAAATTAATCCGTTCTGAAAGCCAAATAGCTATGCGCACCAAATATGTTTGGCTTACCGTAAAAGATAATATGGTAATGCCGTCCGCAGGAATAGATGAATCAAATGCAAATGGCAAATTAATTCTTCTACCGAAAAACAGTTTTAAAACTGCCAACTCACTCTGGTTAGCCCTTAGAAAAAAATATAATATAAAAAACTTAGGGGTAATTATTACTGACAGTCACACCATGCCGCTCCGCGCCGGAGTTATTGCTATGGCGCTCGGATATGCAGGTTTTAAAGGGCTCAAAACATATATTGGTAAGACAGATATCTTTGGCCGTACCTTTCGTTTTTCTAATGTAAATGTTGCCGATAGTTTGTCCACAGCAGCCGCTTTTACCATGGGCGAAGGTAACGAACAACAGCCGCTTGCGCTGATAACTAAGGCAAAAATTGATTTTTGTGAAAAAATAAAAAAGAACGAACTGCATATCGACTTACGAGAAGATATGTATATGCCTCTTTTTTCTACAATGCCTGCTCAAAAAGGAGACGCCAAAAAACCTGCCCTACTATAGTGTGTAGTTGACCTGTATCAAATTTTGAAATATAATCCATATATTACTTATATAAACATCTTTCTATGGAACAAGCCGATCAAAATCTGAGTAAAAAAGAACGCCAAGAATTAAAACGAGAAGAAAAATTAGACAAACAAGCCCAGGAAAGAAATAAAAAAAGACTTACTTCTATAATTTTATGGTCATTTATTACTCTCTTTGTAGGAGGAACTACAGCTCTCATGATAGCCTTGGCTGCCAAAAATCCTACCGCTCAATTTGTTGACGGCACAGTAAAAGCTGCCGACGCAACAGATTGGACAAAAGGAGCGCCACTTACAGAAGCCAAGGTAGTATTAACCGAGTACAGCGACTTCCAATGCCCAGCGTGCGGAGCCTACTACCCAATGGTCAAAAAACTAGGAACTGATTTTAAAAATGTAACAATTGTCTACCGTCACTTCCCATTACCACAACATAAAAATGCCAGAACCGCAGCTCAAGCAGCCGAAGCTGCAGGTCGACAAGGAAAATTCTGGGAAATGCATGACATGCTTTTTGAAAATCAAAATTTCTGGTCAGATTCAAATTCCGCTGAAGAAATATTTTCTACCTATGCCCAAAAACTGGCACTGGATTTAGAAAAATATAAGTCTGATTTCAATTCTAGTGCTGCTAAAACAAAAATTACTTCTGATTATCAGAGCGGTGCCAACGAAATTGACGGAACCCCTACTTTCTTTTTAAATAATAAAAAAATACAAAACCCAAGAACATATGAAGAATTTAGAAGCATCATCCAACAAGCCGGTAGCACCCTCTAAACTCCCTCTTTTTGCTTTCCCAGTTTTAGGCGCTGTTGGTTTTTCCGATGCGACCTATCTTACGGTCAAGCATTTTTTAGGTACAACTGTCCCCTGCTCAATTTTGCATGGTTGCGAACAAGTTCTCTCTAGCAAATATTCCTCCATTTGGGGCATACCAGTGGCTCTTTTTGGATCTTTATACTACCTCACTATCCTAATCTTGGCGGCTATATACATAGAAACACGAAATGTATTATTCCTTAAAATCTCCGCTGTCTTAACCTGCTTTGGCTTTGCAGCCTCTCTAGGTTTTGTATACCTGCAAATTTTTGTTATCAAATCAATTTGCTTATACTGCATGGGGTCAGCCCTAACTTCGACCCTGCTATTTATAGCAGGTATGATATTTTTAGCAAAACACAAAGCAGCCACCCCTATTACCCAAAATAGCTAGGTATATAAAACTCAAACAAAAAACCGTTGATAACGATCAACGGTTTTTTAATTTATTTAATAGCTTTTGCAACCAACTTAGCTACACCTTTATCAAATGGTTTTGGTAATATATTATCTACATCTGGCTTCTTTACATACCGAGCCAAATTTTCAGCTGCTTTTACAAGCATCATTTCTGTAATCTGCGTAACATTATTATCAAGTGCTCCTCTAAAAATTCCTGGAAAAGCTAACACATTGTTTATTTGGTTAGGAAAATCAGATCTCCCAGTACCTACTATATACGCCCCACCAGCTCGCGCCTCATCTGGCATAATCTCTGGCACAGGGTTGGCAAGCACCAAAATAATTGGCTTAGCATTCATTGTTCGTACTTCATTTCTCGTAATAATATTTGGCCCACTTAAACCAATAAACACATCTGTATTTTTTATCACTTCTTTTAGATCTTTATCGGCTTGTCTACCCTGTCGGGTGAGCTCCGCCAATTCCATTTTGGCAGGATTAATATCTGTTCTACCTTTATGAATAAGCCCTTTAGAATCACAAATAGCCACATTTGTAATTCCGTAATTAATTAAAATCTTGGCCACAGCTGTTCCTGCTGCACCTGCACCACTAATAGCAACTTTAGCTTTACTTTTATCTAGTTTTTTTATTTTAAGGGCGTTTATCATGGCCGCCAAAACCACTACGGCTGTTCCGTGCTGGTCATCGTGCATCACTGGAATAGACAACTCTCTTTTTAACCTTTCTTCGATCTCAAAACATCGTGGCGCCGAAATATCTTCTAGATTTATACCACCAAAAACTGGCGCCAAATATTTTATAGTCTTAATAATTTCTTCGGTGTCCTGAGTATCCAAACAAATAGGAAAAGCATCTACCCCGCCAAATTCTTTAAACAGAACAGCCTTACCTTCCATAACAGGAATAGCTGCCTCTGCTCCCAAATTTCCTAAACCCAAAATTGCCGAACCGTCCGAAATAACGGCCACTGTATTTTTCTTTATCGTATATTCACGGGCTAAACTTTTATCTTTGCCAATTACTCGACATACTTCAGCCACCCCAGGTGTGTAGGCCAAAGACAAGTCTCTCTTATTTTTTATAGCCACCTTACTTTTTAACTCCAATTTTCCATGAAATTTTTTATGGAGCTTGAGCGAATCTTTATATACTGTATCTAACATACGGACAAAATTAAATTAAAAAATTTGAACAACTTTATTTTTACTCGTAAATCCTTTTTTTACCACCACCGTTGATTGCGCCACGTTAAAGTACTTTGCCACGGCCCGACAGACAGCTTTGTTTGCTAATCCGTTTTGCGGCGGCTCTTTTACGGCCACTACAAAATGCGTTTCATCTATTTTTTCTATTTTCTCCTCATATGCGTTTGGCTTAACCTTAATATGTATCTGCATACAAAATAAGTACACTTGCGATTAAAATCCAGAATAAAAATGCTAGGTCATTTTTAAAATACGGCACATCTACCAGTCCATGCACAACCAAAACGGTAAAAGCAGCCATGGTTCCTGCCCCCATTATTACATTATTCTTTCTAATTTTATTCCCCAAATAAAAAATATAGCTTATCATTACCACCACCGCCAACATGCCTAGCAAACCAATCTCCGTCCAAAAATTTAACAATATATTATGCGGATAAATAAGCCTCTCCATAACATACTTATCATAATACGGTTTTTGTACTTTTCTAAAAAACTGCCGAACACCTGTACCTAAAACAAAATTCTTCGGAGACTCTTTCAAAAAAGTCCAGGAATAGCCCCAGAGTCTAAGGCGATTTTTGTTTGCCTGATCTTGGAATAAAACCGCCTCACGCATAGAGGGTACTCCTAAAGAAAACACAATTCCTGCTATCGCAAGGCCGACTGCTATTTTTTTATATCCAACAAAAAATATAAAGACCAAAATACCTGCCCCCACACCAATCCAAGCACCTTGGGATTTGGTAAAAATTACAGCAAATACAGCCAAGAATGCCATTGCAAAAAGTGCTAATGTAGCAGGGCGACGAAATAAGTCTGTCATTTTTACTACCATTCCTTGAGCCTGCTTTATTGTATTAACCAAAACAGTTGTCACCAGCATCAGAATAGGAGCAACATACAAACCAACAGCATTGGGAGAACTAAAAAATGCAGTTACTCTACGGGTGGCCGCATTTGTCCATTCTGGCGTAGCTATCCCCCAACCAGTAAACTTCTGCGCAGCAGAAAAAATAGTAATACTAAGAGTAGAAAGTCCCAAAGCCCAAAACAAATCATTATTTTTAAAAATCTCTTTCCGTCCAATTAGGATAAAAAAGAATACTACTGGTTCCAAAAAATATGCTCGCCATTCTCCAAAAGAAGGTATAGGCATATCGCTCACAAAAATACTAACAACCGAAGATAAAAAAAATACACCTATAGCAACAGAAAACACGCGGTGCAACGTACAAAAATTAACAATTCTAGCAATATCGTAACGACTGTATTTTAAAAACCAAACTAGAAATATGGCTGCAAAAGAAAATTCCAATATTGTAGAGGGGAATACTATCTTTCCTACTTGAAAAAGATTAAACCTAACTAGATAGGTCGGAAGCAGCACAACAAACAACAAAATAGCCCATCGAAAATTTTTCCAGCTGAGTAAACAAAAAAGTAAAAAATAAATGCTAATCAAAAAAATCATAGGGCCTTACCATTTAAACTGTCCATGCTTTATCATGTAATTAAACTTGATAATATGAAAAGAAATGAACTCATTTTTAATAGTGCCGTCGAGCGCCATTTGTAACGCTTTTGAAAAGGGTGTTGGCACAACTTTTATAGGATTTTCTTCATCGCCTGTAAGAGGCGCCATATACAAATCCTTAGCCGCATAGATATGAATATCCCAGTGTAACGTAGGGCTCGGGGACTTTTCATAAATTTTTTTAACTACTCTAGCACCAAAACCTGTCTCTTCTCTAAGCTCTCGCTTGGCTGCCTGCATAGGACTTTCGCCTTCATCTACTTTCCCAGCTGGCAAAAACCACACGTCCTTATCATATCCGTGTCTACGCTCTCTAATAAGCAGCAGCCTTCCCTTACTATCAAAGGGCAAAATAGTCACTGAATTTGGACGAACACAATATTCAAAAAGCTTGGTAGTACCATCGGAAAAAGAAACATCTCGCTGTAAAATCTTAAAAAGAATGCCACTATACACCTCTCTCAAAGGCCCTAATTTCTCTTTTTTCATACCAAAAAATTACCTTACTAAAGCTAAATAGCAACCATACTATAACAAGAAAAATAGCCTATGTCTAACCAGAAAACCTGTCTCCTGATAGTTGAAAAATAAGCAATAAACTGATACTCTACAGTAACTAAACTTAGGATGAATGTGTATCTATATATAAGCTCTCTCTAAACTAAACTTCCTATGAATAACTTTTTTTCAAAACTTATTTTAAGCCTAATTCTTATTGGGACGATTTTTCTCAAACCAGTCTTTGCTCAAGTAGACACAGGCACTCGCCTGCAACTAGAAACCGAGTTGCAGGCAATTGAAAGCCAGATTGCCGACTTAGAAAAACAAATAACGGTAACTAAGGGTGAAAAACAAACATTGGCCAATAAAATTAAACAGCTAAAAAGCGAGGGCGACCGGCTCCGATTAGAAATCAAGGCAACTAACATCAAGATTAATGACCTGGAGAGCAAGCTTGTTAAAACGAGTAAGGCTATAGACGCAAATAAATCTAAAATTGCTCAATTACGAATGGACTTGGCTAAACTACTTCGTAGCATGCAGCAAAAAGACGACAATCTCTTTTTACTACATCTCTTTGCTGAGAGTGGCATAACCCAAGCTTTTACCGAGGCAAACAACTACGCACAATTATCAATATCTATCAACAACCTCGTTCAAGAATCAAAAAAAATCCAAAAAGATCTCGGCAATAAACAAGCAGATTACGAAGATCAACAAGATGATGCTGAAAAACTATTAAGCCTAGCGCAAATTCAACAAGGTGCATTAGGCGGCAAGCTCCAAGAACAAAACCAGCTCCTTGAACAAACTAAGGGATTAGAAAGCACCTACCAAAACCTACTACAAGATAGCAAAAAACAAGCGGCTCAAATTCGAAGCCGCATTTACGAACTACTTGGTGTTGGCACTCAGATAAACTTTGGCCAAGCAGTAACTATTGCCCAAGCAGCCAGCAAACAAACTGGTGTTTCCCCTGCTTTCCTACTAGCCATACTTACCCAGGAATCAAATTTAGGTAAAAATGTTGGCACATGCAACAGACCTGGCGACCCGCCAGAAAAAGGCTGGAAGGTAATTATGAAACCGACTCGCGACCAAGAACCATTTCTAACTATTACCTCCGAGCTAGGCCGAGACCCTGACGTAACACCAGTCTCTTGTCCAATGAAAAATAAAGACGGTTCTCAGCTCGGCTGGGGCGGTGGTATGGGACCAGCTCAATTTATCCCGTCTACCTGGATGGGCTATAAAGACAAAGTAAGTGCTATTACTGGCAAAACACCAGCTGATCCGTGGGATATTCGCGATGCGTTTATGGCTGCAGCCCTTCTCCTTAAAAACAACGGCGCTGATGGCACGCGCGATGGCGAATGGAAAGCAGCCATGCGCTACTTCTCTGGTGGCACCAATGTTCGCTACCGCTTTTACGGCGACAATGTAATGGCTCAGGCAGATAAATATAAAAAAGATATTGCCGATCTGGAAGGCTAGAAATAAAAAACCGCTACAAATAAATAGCGGTTTTTTATTTCAATAAATTATAAGGTGCTTATTTTTTCATAAGCTTAAATACATATTTTGCAAGCACGTCTGTTTCAATATTTACGAGATCGCCCTTTTTAACAACCTTAAAGTTTGTATGCTCTACGGTATAGCTTACGAGCGATACGGTAAACCAGTCGCGGCCAGTATCTACCACCGTCAGACTAATGCCGTTAATTGTTATTGAACCTTTATCCGCCACAAACTTCATAAACTGGACTGGCAATTTTACTTTCACAATCCAAGAATCTTTGAGGGGTTTTATCTCTACAATTTTCCCCACGGTATCAACGTGCCCTTGCACAACATGTCCATCGAGTAATGTGCTAAGAGTAATACTTGTCTCCAAGTTAACCATTGCATCTTTTTTTAGATATGATACTGCTGTTTTTTTAATAGTTTCTGGCATCCACTCTACTAAAAAATTGGAGTTCGTAAAACTTTTTACCGTGGAACAGACTCCATTTATAGATATGCTTTGCCCCAACTCAACTGGCCAGTTTTTTTCTTTTTTAATCAAAGCAAATAAACTACCATTTTTTTCGTATACATCTTCAATTGTGGAAGTTTTTTTGATAATACCCGTAAACATATAAAAAATTAATTAGGATAACGAATGCAAAAAACGAACCCGCCGTATGTCGTCTGCGATTTGTTTTTTTAAATCTTCCTCTCTCTCAAACTTTTTAGAATCTCTAATCTTGGCCTCTACCTCTACGGTTAAAGTCTGCCCATACAAATCGCCATTAAAATCTAAAATATGTATTTCAAATAATTTCCCCTCAGGATATACAAATATTGCCCCCATATATTCCTTGCTATTAATAGTGGTCTTTCCCGCATAAATACCACCTTCCATTGGTTCTAACAACGAAATATTGGCCGTAGGAAAGCCAAGCTCTCTGCCTTTTTGCTTTCCTCTCGTTACTACTCCAGAAATAATTTGCATATTAATATGATGACCTTCTTCTTTTTACACTATGTTTAAAAACTGGAAATGTATCTCGCATTTTTTTGATAAAAGCGCATTTCCAGTTACAAAATGCTTGCCCGTTCTTACTCAAACATTTTTCACAACAAATAAAATGATCATGACAACTTGGCTGAAAGCAATTTACAAAATGCTCACTACTCACCCCACATTTTCGACATTTTCCTACTACCACCTGTTCTTTATCTGGGCTATTAAAACCCATAGTTACTCGCCCATCAAAAACATACAGCTTGCCCAAAAAATCTTCATTTGGATATTTCTCCATATAGCTCACAATACCGTTGTGCAACTGGTATACATCTTTAAATCCATGAGTTACCAAAAATCCAGAGGCCTTTTCACAACGCACACCACCAGTACAAACTGTCACCACAGTTTTATTTTTAAGATGCTCCAGCTTTGGTAAAATTTTTGGTAAATCACGGAAATTTTTGAGTGGTGGTAAAATAGAATTTTTAAAAAATCCAACCGAGTGTTCGTAGTCATTGCGCATGTCTACAATATAAAATTCTTTATCACTATGGATCCAGGCGTGCAATTCTTCTGCTGGTAAATATTTACCCGTAGTAATGGTTGGGTTTACATCTTCGCCCCCTAAATGGGCACTCACAATTTCGGTACGTGATTTGACTGACAGTTTTGGAAAGGCCGAACCTGTGCCATCACTTCTTTTAAAATTCATATCGACAAATCGAGGGTCTTTAATAATTTCGTCAATATATTTTTGTGTATTCTCTCTAAGCCCTTCTACCGTACCATTAATCCCTTCGGCGGTAACAATTATTCGTCCTTTTAAGCCAAGTTTTTCACATAACACTTTTTGCGCAGCGCAAAATTCATCAGGATTAATGATGTTAGTATATTTATAATATAAAAGAATTTCGTAATTGCTCATATATAAAACTATAAAATAATATTAGATAAAACGAGAATGAAAACCACCAAACCCAGTCCAATCCGATAATAGCCAAAACTCTTAAAATCGTGATTTTGAATATAACGCAGAAAAAATTTAACTACAGCAAGAGCAACCAAAAACGCTGTGATAAAACCTGTTACCAAAATTAAAAGCTCGTTGTCTGTTATAACAAAGCCGTGTTTTAATACGCTATAAGCCGAAGCAGCCAACATAGTTGGAATCGCCAAGAAAAAAGAAAACTCCACCGCAGCTCCACGACTAGCTCCTAAGAGCATTGCTCCAATGATTGTAGCGGCTGACCTGGAAGTGCCAGGAATCATAGCAAGGCATTGAAATAATCCAATATAAAAAGCCGTACGATATGAAATAGCCGACGTAAGTAGCGGAGCAGAACTAATAGACTGTTTTTTTTCTACCGCAATCAAGACAATTCCACCCACTATCAAAGCTATGGCTACAACTATTGGATTAAATAATTTCTCTTCAATTAATCCCCCAAATATTGCACCCAGCACCAAGGCTGGCACTACCGCCAAAATTGTTTTATACCAAATGGTTACACTTAAAACATTTAAGGTCGTAGTTTTTTTAATAGGGTCTTTGCCAAAAGGCCACAGCTTTTTCCAAAACACAACTATCACAGCCAAAATTGCCCCTAATTGAATTACCACATCAAACAAAGCAGTAAACGATTCACCAAAACGTAGCCAGTTATTAATAACAATAAGATGGCCTGTGGAGGAGATAGGTAAAAATTCGGTAACACCTTCTACCAAACCGAGAATAATGGCTTTAACTAGATCTAGAAACATAGATTTTAATTTAAAGTGATTATATACGAAGTGAGCAAGAGAAACAAGTCTTGACTTATACCCCTAGGGGGTATAATATAGCTGTATTATATTATTTCAATTTTATGCATAATAAAAATAAACCTACGTTGGCGCGCCGCCTCAAATTAATTGAAGGCCAAGTTCGTGGCTTACAAAAAATGATTGAGAATGACACCTATTGCATAGACGTAATAACTCAAACCTCGGCGGTTAAACAAGCTCTTTCGAATGTAGAAGATTTGCTTATGGAAAATCATCTTGGTAGCTGCATTATAAACCAAATCAAATCTGGCCAAACAGACAAGGCTACACAAGAAATCCTTAAAGTATACAAACTTAAAAGAAAATAATTTTAATTATATGCAAACAAAAACCTACCAAATAAAAGGCATGCACTGCGCCTCTTGTGCAGGTATTATTGAAAAAACATTTAAAAAAACTAAGGGAGTACACTCGGCCGAAGTAAACTATGGTACCGAAACTGCCAAGGTATCTTTTGACGAATTAACGATAACACCCCATCACTTATCCCAAACAGTCGAACCACTCGGATACTCTTTACTCATACCTACAACCGAAGAAATGAGTATGCCAACTAATGAGCACACCGAACATCTTGGACTCACACAATCTAAAAAAGATAAACTGGCTGAAATAGCTGCTCTACGCACAACCGTTATTACTTCTATTCGCTTAGCTCTTATCGCTATTTTTATTATGGGCTGGGATATTTTAGGCCAACTTAATTATATCTCACCCCCAAACGAAACCATAAGTGAATTTTTTCATCATTTACTCCCAATTCTGGCTACCTACATGCTCTTTGTAGCAGGCAAACCATACCTCCTTGGTTTTTACCGCTTTTTACGGTACGGAAAAGCAAATATGGATACGCTTATTGGCATCGGCACATCAGCTGCTTTCTTATACAGTTTTATTATTTCAGCTTTTGAAAATAATTTGAGCCCCTATATAAATGTAGAGCACAGCTACTACGACGTAACAATAGTAGTTATAGCATTTATTACTCTCGGCAAATATTTAGAGGCCCGATCAAAAATAAAAACTGGGGATGCTATAGAAAAACTTCTCAATCTTCAGGTAAAAACCGCCCTAGTTATTCGTGATGAAAAAGAAATTGAAATTCCAATTCAAGATGTGAAACATGGCGATGTAATCGTTATAAAACCTGGAGCAAAGATTCCAGTGGACGGCATAGTTATCCATGGCAACTCTTTTGTTGATGAATCTATGGTAACGGGAGAACCCATGCCTGCTCAAAAAAATACAGGGGCCTCCGTAGTAGCTGGCACTATCAATACCACCGGATCATTCACCTTTAAAACAACCAAGATCGGCTCCGAGACCATGCTCGCTCAAATAATCAAAATGGTAAGCGAAGCTCAAGGCAGCAAGGCACCTATCCAAGCCTTAGCCGATAAAATCTCGAGCGTCTTTGTGCCTTCTGTACTATTTATATCATTTCTAGCTTTGGCAGCCTGGCTACTGTTTGGCACTGGCCCACTTGGATTTTCTCAAGCATTATCATATGGTCTAGTTTCTTTTGTAGGCGTACTAGTTATTGCCTGTCCGTGCGCGCTTGGTTTAGCCACCCCCACTGCAATTATTGTTGGTGTGGGTAAGGGGGCCAAGGAGGGCATCCTTATAAGAGATGCCGCAACTCTAGAAAAACTACATAAAATAAATACACTGGTAATAGATAAAACAGGAACAATTACCCTTGGCAAACCAACGCTTGTTGATATACAAAATCAAACCGATATATCTGATGCCGAACTTATCTCTATCCTTACTTCCTTAGAACAAAAATCTGAACACCCGATCGCACGTGCCATAACAAATTATGCTCAAGAAAAAAATATCACCATAAAAGATATTAATGATTTTGAAAGCATAAGCGGAAAAGGTATCGCTGGAGTCTTGGATGGAAAAAAATATTATGCTGGCAATATAAAGCTAATTCAAGATCTGGGGCTTATGTTCGACCCGCTAAAGATCGAACGATTTACTATTCAAGGCAAAACTCCAATAATTATAGCAACTAAAGAAAAAATACTAGGATTTATAACTGTATCTGATGAAATAAAACCAACTGCCAAACAAGCAGTGAATGATCTCCACCGGCTTGGAATTAAAGTAATAATGCTCACCGGTGATGAAGAAAAAACAGCAGCATATATTGCCTCACTTGTTGGTATTGACCAGGTAGCAGCCCATCTCCTACCTCAAGATAAATTAACAAAAATAAAAGAACTGCAATCGCAGCACAATATTGTAGCTATGGCAGGAGACGGTATCAACGATGCCCCTGCTCTCGCCCAAGCTGATATAGGCATAGCTATGGGTAATGGCACAGACATAGCAATTGAATCTGCTGGTATCACCTTGCTTGGCGGTGATATTTCAAAACTAGTCAAAGCAGTCAAGTTATCCAAAATAACCATGCGAGGAATAAAACAGAATCTTTTCTGGGCATTTATTTATAACATCGTTGGGATTCCGCTTGCAGCAGGATTATTTTATCCAATTTTCGGCTGGCTACTCAACCCAATTTTTGCGGGATTAGCCATGGCATTTTCGAGCGTATCTGTTGTAGCAAATTCACTGCGTATAAAAACTAAAAAAATATAGATTGACAACTAATATAATATCTACTACAATATGTAGTAGATAAATAAAACTATTTTGTTCTATGCAAACATACAAATTTCACGTCAACGGCATGCACTGTAATTCTTGTGTCTTGCTCACCGAGAGCGAGCTCGGTGATGTACCAGAAGTACAAAAAGCGAAAGCGTCGCTCTCCGACCTTAGTGTTGAAGTAAGTGGTGAATTTGGAAACAAAACAAATATAGAGGTTGCAGAAAAATTAAGCGAGGTACTAAAACCTCACGGCTACACCTTAAGTCCAGAAAAACAAACAAAGGTTGTGGTATGGTCTGATTTTTATCTGGCTCTACCCATTGCAGCTGTTTTTATACTATTATTTATCACATTACAAAAACTCGGATTGGTAAACATAATTACCTCTGATAAAATCAGCTACAGCACTTCTTTTATTGTTGGGCTGATCGCCTCGGTCTCTAGCTGTATGGCCGTAGTAGGCGGCCTCGTACTGTCTATGTCAGCTAATTTTGCCAAACAAAATGACAGGACTAAACCACAATTACTCTTTCATATCGGCAGGCTTGTCTCATTTTTTATATTAGGAGGCGTAGTCGGCGCGCTTGGCTCAACTTTCCAACTCGGCATTACTGGTACTTTTATCTTAAGCCTACTAGTAGCCCTCACCTTACTCATCTTAGGGTTCAATCTTCTAGAAATTTTCCCTTGGGCCAAAAAATTACAACCAACTATTCCCGCTTTTATTGGCAAGCATGCGCTTGGTCTAAAAAATATTAACCACACACTTACGCCGCTTCTTGTAGGCGTGGCCACATTTTTCCTTCCTTGCGGCTTTACTCAATCTATGCAAATTTACTCTCTTAGTACCGGTAACTTTTGGACGGGAGCTTTTACCATGCTTACCTTTGCACTTGGAACTGCACCTGTTTTAGCGATGCTTAGTTTTAGCACTTTGAGCATTACCAAAAAAGCTCAGTCTGGCGTATTCTTCAAAACAGCAGGAATTATAGTTATATTCTTTGGACTTTTTAATATTCTAAGCAGTCTCGCAAGCATTGGCATCATTCCGCCACTATTTAGTTTTTAATAGCATCTGACATTTCAAATATGAAAAAAATTATTGCCCTTATAATTCTAGCCACTTTGGCATCAATACCAATTATCATACTTACCAAAAAAACCTCCTCAACTCCTTCAACCGAACAAATATCAAAAAACATAACCACAGTAGATGGCAAACAAGTAATTACCATTGATGCTAAAGGTGGGTATACTCCTCGAAAAACAGATGCCAAAGCCAACACACCAACTCTTCTAAAAATAAAAACGAGTGGTACGTTTGACTGCTCATCTGCCTTAGTTATACCGAATCTTAATTACCGAAAAAATTTACCGCCCTCTGGTGAAACAATAGTCGAAGTACCCCCACAAAAACCTGGCACAAATATTCGCGGCTTATGCTCTATGGGAATGTTTAGTTTTAATATCATGTTTAATTAACAACAAATCAAAAAACCTGGGCTAGCCCAGGTTTTTTGATTGAGAAAATAAAGGTACTTATTTTACTTTGGGAACAAATTTTAAAGAAATAGAATTTACACAATGGCGAGTATTTTTATCAGTATATTGCTCGCCAACAAAAACATGACCTAAATGACCACCACATGCGGCACAGGTAATTTCGGTACGCATACCATCGGCATCTACCGTCTTTTTTACTGCACCCGAAATCTCTTGATCAAAACTAGGCCACCCACAACCTGAGTGAAATTTACTATCCGAAGTATATAAGGGCGTTTCACATCTTCGGCACACGTATGTTCCTTCTACAAAAAAATCATCGTATTCTCCTGTAAAGGGCCTTTCAGTACCTTTATCCACAATAACTCGTTCTTCTTCTAGAGAGAGGGTATTATTTTTCATATACACTTATTAAATATTAACCTGTTTTTAAGCTGTATTTTTTCAATGCTCTCCTAATTTTTTTATGATCTGGAATCGTTCGAGCAACTAAACTCCAAAATTTATCCGAATGGTTAAATTGACCTAAATGGCTCAGCTCGTGGACTATAATATAGTCCACCATCTGCTCAGGCAGCAGTGCGATTTTATAATTAAAATTTATATTGCCTTGCTTAGAACAACTCCCCCAACGAGTGCTTTGATTTTTGATAGAAATTTTATTCCAATTATAGTTATAGAACTGATTAAAATAAAGCATCTTATCTCTAGCAATTTTCTTGGCTACTGCCTTATACCGTATATAATCTAGCTTGGAGCTTTTTACCTTTAACGGTTTTTGAACAGAAGACATCTGGCTAATTTTTTTTAAAACCCAATCAGACTTATCAATAATAAAACGCTCAATGGCGGGTAAGCTCAAGAACCGAGGGGCTGTCACAGTTACGCTGCCCCCTGGGTAAACAGCCAGCCTGAGATGCCGAGACGCATTACTCACCTTAAGTGTATACTCTATATTTTTTGCTGCCAACTCAATAGTTTTTAACATACCCAAAAGCACATCTTAAAATGGCAGCTGGCCCACTTCGGCGGCCTCTGATTCCTCTTCTTCATCAACATCTTCTTCAGCACCTGCTTCAATATCTTTTTTAATTTCTTCAAATTCATTCTCTATCTCTGCTAAACGACTATTACTTTCTTTTATGAGAGTCGCTGCTTCTTTTACTTTTTTTAGGCCTTCTTCTACGTCTACTTCATCTTGATTATCAAACCAAGCAGCAATAGCCGAAAGTGACGCCAAATTTTTACTTAAGTTTATATCTTTTGTTTTTTCTTTTTTAGACATATATTTATTTTTTATTAATATTTTTTATAACTGATTCAATTTCACCGTCTACTACACGTATATTTAGTTGCTCACCAGGCAATACGTCCTTAACACTTCGCACTACCCTATCTTTTACAAAGACTAGGCTATAGCCTAACCGTAGTTGCCGCTCTGGATTATTTGCTTCTACCAAACGAACCAAATTAGCTATCTTATTACTAGCGGCCTTAAGCGCAGTTCCGTATAGCTGGTTAATTTCTTGTGGCATAGTATATATATATCGAGCTCGAACCATGCTTAGAGCACTAACAAATGATTTTATAATTAAGTTTTGATTATTAATAATATGATGTTCCAGTCCCGTTATAGCCACCTGTATTTTAGCAAGACTATTTTTTACAATATCTTTTACATCTTTATACGTCGCCAAAACCATATGCAAAGCTTGTACCACTCTTCTTGCGTCCTTCTCAAGTGCATAGGTTGCTTCAAGCCACGACTTTGAGAGCAGCGCTGCAACCAGTGACGGCGTAGACTCAGTAGCATCAGCAACAAGTGTTGCGAGCGGCACATCCTGATGATGGCCAATACCAGTTACCACTGGCACAGGAAACGCAGCGATTTCTCGCACCAACTTTTCGTTATCAAAACCAGCCAGCGACTGCATAGATCCACCGCCCCGAATGAGCACAAGCACATCCAAATCTTCATCGCGCATAGCCCGCACACTAAGCGCCAACGCCCGCCCACATTCAGGACCTTCCACGCGACAATCTAAAATTTTAATTTTAAAACCCGATCGGCGTAAATTGTTACTAAAATCATGAATTACTGCTCCATGCACTGACGTAATAACCCCTATCTTTTGAGGAAACAACGGTAGAGGTCTCTTACGAGACAAGTCAAACAAACCTTCTTCTGCCAATTTTTTCTTTAACTTCTCATACGCTTTTTTAAGTGCGCCCTCACCTACCACCTCCATAGCATCTGCAACAAAAGACATTCTGCTAAAACGTCCACTAAAACTAGGAGCGCCTTTTAACTGCACTTCCATACCAACTTCCAAATCAACACCACTATACATGTACTTTCCCTTCCACATGATACAAGGCAGAACATCGCCTGTATCTTTATCTTTAAGAGAAAAATAAACATGCCCGCTCGCTGGCACTTTCACCTCAGAAACTTCACCAATAATCTGGACTTGCAGTGTACCCAATGTTGAATTTATTATTTCTATAAATTCAGAAATTTTATACGGTTCATTTTGATGCATAAACTATAATTACAGCAACAGGTAATTTTATTTGTTCTTATAGCGGCCAGGCCAACATTTGGGGCAGCTTGGATGGGTACTATCCTTATAAAATATATGACCACGGCTACAAATCTTTTGTGCAGCCTTTTGAAGTTCTTTAGCTTTAAACAAAACAATTTTTTTCACCAATGTGTACGGAATCGACTTATCTAACAAAAACTGAATCGCTCCTTTTGAAACCTTAAATCCTACTAGCTCTTTTTCAAAAGCAGCGTTTGCAGAAGGTGTTGCATAAAAACCAATATGTTTTTCCCAGGCCGCAAAATAGACTAAGGGCTTACCATACAATTTAAAGGCTGGCATACCATAACTTATCGATCCTACTGCCTTTGGAGCAAACGCCTCTACAATTTGTCTTATTTTTTTCAAAATAATCCGAGTACCTTTTGGAGCATTTTGAATATACTCACCTATGGTATTAATTGTTTTTTTATTTTTTAACATATATCAGGTTATTATGGAACGGTTTTTCAACGTAGAATAATTATTCTAGCAAATACTTAAAATGAGCGCCCATTAATTACAATTAGTGTAAGGGTTTCTGGAACTTCTGTCTAGACATAAATTTAGGATACTTGGATCAGGTTTGAAATTTAAAATAAAAAAAACGAAACAGTAAAACAGGTGTTTGGAAAGCAATTCTTCCATTGACAAAACACTATTTTTATGCTAATATAATGTGTTCTTTTTCAACACTTGATACCCTTATCGACCCCAACTTTACCGAGGCTAATGCTATCGGTGGGTCTGAGGGGTTTCAAGCCACGAAAGGAATCGACATGACCCGCATCTCGATCATTCTCGCCGCTGCCTTCGCCGTCGCCGCCTGCACCGAGACCGAGGTGGTCGTCAACGACCACTACGGCGTCTGCACGGCCGACGAGCAGTGCCCGGGCACCTACGTGTGCCAGGACGGCATCTGCATCGAGCCGGAGGAGCCGCCACAGTCGGTCGCGGACTGTGCGACCTACGAGTGGGCCGGTCGGGAGACGCCCTGGCACTGCTGGTGCGAGGGCGACAACTGCATCGGCACCGATGCCGAGCTCCCCTGGGAGTGCCCGCTCGACTTGCTGGACTCCGATCCCAACGACGGCGTCTGCGGTGTGCAGTGCCACGACCACTTCTGGCTCGACGCCCAAGCGGTCGGTCTCGACCCCAACACCTCGCCCCCGTCCCTGACCTTCGACGTCGGTAACGGTGTGGTGACATGCACCCAGTACGTCGACATCTCGCCCTTGCGCTTCGTGCGCAGCCAGACCGAGATCTACCTGGATGCGCCCGACGGCCGTACCGTCCAGATCGACTATCGGATGACGGCCCCGGCCATCGTCGAGGTGTTCATCCGGTACAACGAGGGTGCCCAGTGGATCAACGGCGGACTTGCCTTCACCTACACCTTCCCGGGCGGCCCCACCAACATCGGTGGCGTGCGGTACGGGTTCCGGCCGGAAGAGTCATTCCCTTCGGGGACCACCACCTACTGGAAGCTCGAGGCTCATCGGTGGATCAACAACGAGCTGTTCGACACCTGGACGGGGAGCATCACGCTCCCCTGAACACTGCCTCTGGCTGCGCTCTCACGAGAGAGCGCAGCCCCATCCGAGTTGTTTGCACAACAGAATAATTAATTTGTTATGTTGTGCAAACTCGGATGCAGAGGAAGTATAAATTTAAAAAGCCCTTCTTATTCAGAAGGGCTTTTTAGTTAAAAAACTAAACAATAAAAATTAAACCTTACGAAACATGTCAACTAAAATCTAGGATTTAAAAGATGACGCACTGCGGGCCACTCGGGTTAAGTACCCGTTAGTTACAATCAGTGTAAGGATTTCTGGGGATTCTGTACAGACTTAGAGTCGAGGCACGTGGGTCTAGCCTGGATTTTAACAGGTCATCTAATAAAGAACGCCTAATATTGAGAGCATGTGATAGTATCCGAATTGGAACAATTTAACTGTTGACAATTGCAGAATCCGGTAATGATGGAAAATCTTTTAATTTTATTGTTACCTCTTTATCAAGAAAAGCGCGGGTAAGGCGATGCATGCCATTAAATATTTGTCCATCCACAGTTCTCCATATGGGATTGGATAAATCTGCATGCTGGATTGTTGCTACGTGATCGGCGTAGGCTTGATTTTGTTTTGCTGCGTCCCAATCTTTAAGAAGATCGTATGGGCCTAATAAATCCCCGTTTCTATCAGTCCAATAATAATTCCCTTCAGATACTGCTTCAGCTAATTCATTCAATGGCACTTCTCGCGTAGGAAGCAGTTCAGCGACGCGCTCTAAAAGTTCAACATTATAAAGCTGGTCTCCAACAGTGGTTGTTTCAAAGTTATGACCATGCAATCCATCTTGATATCCAGCTGGCGGTTTTCCTTCTAGCATAATTATTTGATTTTTTAAAAAATGCGGAGAGGGTGGGATTCGAACCCACGAGGCCTTGCAGCCTACCGCTTTTCGAGAGCGGCACTTTCGACCACTCAGACACCTCTCCATTTTAAATTGCTCTTATCCTAACACGAATTAGCTGGACCTTCAACGATTATCCAAACTAGCCCATAAATATAGCGAAGCGGTCGTGCGATACGGTTGCCAACGAGAAGATAGTTGTTTTAATTTTTTAGGAGATGGATCCTTACGTAAACCATACAATTTCTTAACTGCATTTCGCAAACCCAAATCACCAAAAGAAAATACATCTGGCCTACCAAGCGAAAAAATCAAAAACATTTCTGCCGTCCATCGCCCGATTCCTTTTACTTTTACAAGCATCTCAATTATTTCTTCGTCTGTTTTTTTATTTACCTGCCTAAAATCCAATGCGCCCTCCTCAAACGCAGTGGCAAGATTTTTAATATATGAAGCCTTAGAACCAGACACTCCTACCGATCGAAGCTCCTCATTACTTTTTGCCAAAACCTGAGCAGGCAAAGGAAATTTACCCTGAGGGAACAAAGCTTTGAATCGTTTTATAATTGTACTAGCTGCCTTGCCTGAGAGCTGTTGGCTTATAATAGCGTCGGCCAAAGATTCAAAATAGTTTTTGCTCGAACGCAAAATTGTTGGCTTAGCCAACAAAAATAGTGTGGCAAGTAGCGGATCTGCTTTTTTTAAAAAAACCATAGCTGGCGACATAGATACTTTTTTCTGTACTGACATATTACAATTCTATACACGGTTTTACTTTATTATTAAACCCTTCAAGCTGCGCAATTTGATCTACGGTAATATTTTGCAATTTTTTATCTCGCTTATTCTCTGGGTACATTACTTCATAAAAAAGCGGCATCATACTATCTACTCCGTTTTGCAAAGACATACCCTTGGCTGACTCTACGATTTTGTTCCAGGTGCTATTTGTACCATAGAGCATAAGATCTAAGCCCGTAGCTTGGAATAAGCTACCATTTTTATCTTGCAAAAACGCAAGCGCGATATCCCCGCCCATAATCTTGGTTTCTATTTGTTTACACATACCTGCTTCCTCGCTTTCTCCTATCTCCTGGAGCAACTGCAGATACCCTGCTTTCATAGCAGTTAAGTAACTTGGCTGAGAAAAACCACCTAGACAAGTTACGCCGTAATAAAACGAAATAAGTATAAAGGTAAGGAGCATAGAGGGGACGAGCTCTCCTGACTGTAATTTTTCACTAATAACCAAAGCTGTTAAGGGCACACAGAAAGTACCGTCCGCATTTATTAGCCCTCCATTTTTTTTCCATAATCGCTGCCTATACTTTTCTCCTTTGGGTTTTGCCCAAAACAAAAAAGTTCCAATATCATTTTTTGAAAAAGCGCCAATAATGCCTTCAAAATATTTTATCAGTAGCTGCTGATATTTGGCATTAAAAATAATTTGATTAACGATTGTATTCTGATTGAGGTGATACTTGATAAGTAAATTACTTGTAATTGTTTCCTGATCAATGTAGACAAGATTTGGTAATTTTTTGTACGGGGCAAACAACTGTTGCCAAAACCTGAAGTTAGTCTTGGTAATTTGTTCAGAATAATTCTTGCTCTCTAACACATCAGACTGACCATAAACTACATCAATTAATCTTGTAATTTTTTCTACTGTCTCATGACGAATGAGACCGTCTAACACTTTGTGCTTTAGCATTTTTTTAATACGGGTTAAATCTTTTTGCGTATAACCCTCAAGTCCATAGACAGCCCGCTGACTATCTTTGGCTGGGAAAAAAGACAAACGATGCAGCTCTTGAGTGTTCCCTATATCACTATGAAAAATGAGTCCACGTGGAAAAGAAGAATTGTTAAGCGAGACATTAGCGCAGGACAAAACAATAATATTTTCTAAATTAAAATCTGCTTGGGGTGTGGCAGTAATTAAATTAGCATTTAAAAAAAATGGATGACAAATTGGCCCATGATGATCGACAGTGGAAACAAAATAATTTTGCTCTAACTGCCTTTCGACACTGTGCGCAACCTCAACACCAAGCAGCCGCTCTACCTGCTCCACAACAACAGCAACAAATTCTGCCTGACGATCTTTTGCAGCAGGGCTCTTCTCAATTTCTTTATACCGCAAGGCATGGTCATACAATGTTTCATTGCCTTTCTTTTCAAGAGTTTCTTGAAGGGCAGGGGCGGTACGAAGCACTTGGTTTTTAAGTTGCGCAAAATCTAACCCAAGCTGGCTTGAATCAATAAAATTTCTTTCTCGGGCTATATTCATAGAAGACAAAACTTGGTCGACTTATTAAAACGCATCAATATACTGCTCTACATAATCCCACAAAGGTTGGGCCACATTATTTGTCGCCCCTTCAACAGGATCATAGTGCAAATTAATAAACGGTAAACCATTACACTCTATAATGCCCCATTTTTGCTCATCTGGATTACGAGAAATATCGTTAATAATAAAATCAAAACCAATTACAGGGTCGGCAACTACTTCCGCTGCTTTTTCTAAAATTTTTATAGTTTCTGGATGGGTAATACTCGTTACTTCCGCTGCACAGCCCCCATAGGAAACGCCGATTTTTTCTAGCAGATCAATAGTCTGATTGTTCGGCAGAACGCTCTCCAAGTTTAATCCAAGTCTAGCTAGAAAATTTTTATGCTCTTCTGTGACCACTACATCTTTAACACCTGTTGGCTTGTTGGAATTTTTTATTTCAATTAAACGAGCAACGGAACTATTACCATCACCTGTAATTCGTGGCGGATCCCCGCGTAATACACCCGCTACTTTTCCGTTTATGACGGTACCGCGATAGACACTACCCACCAAATGTTCTTCTAAAATTACCCAGTAGCAGAGCTGTTTGGCTGACTCAAATGCTTTTTTTAAATCTTCTTCAGTATATATGTGCGTGGTAGTATGTCGCCCTCGTGAACCAAGACGCGGCTTTATAATGACTGGCTTTTCTAATTCTTTAAACTTGTTGAGCAGTGGTGAAAAACGAGAAAATACTCCGCCTCGAGCTACAGGCAAACCCTCATCTTGTAAAGTTTTTTTAAAAAGCGCCTTATCATCCAACCACCATTCGGAGTTTTTTGGGGTACGAAGCGGCCTTGGCAACCCGTTAAAATAAATCTTTTTACCATGTACAGTCGCCCCATACAAGTCGACTACTTTTCCAAATGCATAGAAATTATGCATAGGTATACCACGACGCAGAGCCTCTTGCCAGAGCACCTTGCCGCGCTGATTTACTGTTTTGCTTGGATCATTATTAACCTTAAGCACACCCACGGCGCTATACAACCACACAAAAAATTTAAGTAGCGGATTGGTAATAGCCGCTGCCAATCGAGATAAAAAACTTTTTGACAACCAAACATGCATTGGCGAACTAAAAACCGAGCTCGTCTGACTAAACCACGAAAGAGCGTGTGATACTTGATTATTGCCACAGGCTAAACAGCGTTGTTTTTCAGACATACTAGAGAGTTAATAACCTTCATATAATATACGAAAATGAGCCTGTTGCAAACAGGCTCATTTCTTTTTTGCAGGTTAGCCTTTTAGGCCAAGCCACCAAGCAGTATCCCAACACCATAAGCAGAAGCTGCTGCAAAACCACCAAGCAACAACATCTCGAGACCAGCTTGATACCAAGGCTGACGAGTAAAGTAAATTTTAAGAGTACCAAGGATAAATAACGTAATACCCGTTAGAACGCAGGCCATCACAAAAGTATGAGCAGCAAAAAAAGGAACAAAGCGAGCTGCTACATAAATTAAAACGGGGATGGATCCAAAAAAAATGAAAGAACCAAATGTAACAGCTGCATTTTTTATTGGAGACTCCTTACTTTCCACCATACCCAACTCTTCTACCATCATAATATCTACCCACGATTTTTCATATTTCGACAAAGCTTGAACCGCGATTTTTGCATCTTCTTCGGCAATACCTTTTTCCATATACAGCTCCACCATTTCTTGCTTTTCACCTTCTGGGTAATTACGAACTTCCCATGTCTCTCGCACTCGTTCAGCAGCCATATAATCATTTTCTGCTTTGGTACTTAAATAATCACCAAAGGCCATCGATATGCCATCGGCAATCAAATTGGCTACACCCAAAATTAAAACGACCGTAGAAGTTAAGCTTGCTCCAGCTACTCCAGCCACCACGGCAAATGTAGTTATAATTCCATCCAAGCCGCCATAAACAAAGCTTTTAATATATTGCCCTCCTCCAGAAAAATGATTCTCAGGCGCTCGGCCACCTTGATGAGCTTTTTTACTCGCCTCAGCATCATTATTACGAAAAGCATCTCGTGCCTGATCCAAATTTCGAGTAATCATACATCATTTTTTATAAAATAATTTATCATTTACCATTTTCTGCCATTAAAAATTTATATGATTGAAAACCTAGCACTGCTCCAATAACTGGGGCCAGAACATAGACAACTGTTACAGAATTGAGTGCAAGAGCGACTGCTGGGTTGAGAATTCCAGCTGCACCACACACAGACGCTACTAGCACACCAAGGAGAAGCGACCCACCCACAACCAGTCCAGACATTTGCTCTTTGGCTTTTCCGTAAACCACTGCAGCAATTCCAAAATTAAAGAAAAAAGCTCCTAGCATTTCTGCTAAAAACACCTTGCCATTAAACACTGCTCCGACCGCCGGACTTACCACAACAAAAACTTTGGCTAACATAATTGCCATCAAAGTACCTGCAAGCTGCGCAAGAATATAAAATACTGCCTCTTTGGTAGATATTTTTTTCACTGACAATTGCGCCAACGTAACAGCAGGGTTAATATGGCACCCTGAAATTGGTCCTATAGAATAAACAAATAGCGTCAGTGTAAGGCCTGCAATAAGCGGAACCGCCATAGGTAAGCTACCTGTAAAAGATACTGCCATTAGAACAACAAAGACTAAGGCAAACGTACCGATAAATTCTGCCAAGTATTTTTTATACATAATCCTAGATTGATATTAATAATAATGATTAAAATCTATAGTATATATCAAACTGTTCGGTAAGTTTCTCAACTCTTTTTACACTAGATTCTAGCGCTTCTTTAAATCTGCCAAAATTTAAATTGTCTTTTTCTACGGCAATTAGAGCAATAATCTCATCAACTTCTTGAGTTATTTTTAATTTTAAATCCTGCAGATGTGTGTCATTAAGTAACAAACTTCTGGTCGGGATAAGTGCTTTAAATCCATCTGCCTCCTGCTCAATTAACCTAAAAAAAGTACTTTCTAAAGCCTCGACTGCTGCCTGAATATCCGAATCTATTTTTTGAAGAAGTTCAGTTTGCGCTTGGCTTTGAGGATCTTTTTTAGAAAAATCTTGTTTAATAAATTTTCTTACAAAAAGTTCGAGTTCTTTTTCAGAGAATCCAACCCGCAAAGTCTTTGCGCTATCTGAATATAGCTGATCAAATTTTTCTTCAGAAAAACCTCGGCGCCGAAACTCGTAAGGCAAAATATTAATAAGGTTCTCTGGAGTAAATCCAACAAGTTTTATTAAACGATCTTTAAGAGTAAACTCTATTTTTTCCAGTTCTTTTTCTTTTTTATGCCTTTCTTTATCTGCCTCTATACCTGGATCGGGGTCAGGCTCTGTAGCAATACCTGAATCAACAAGCTCCTTCGAAAGCGCCTGACGCATTTTATCAACAGCTCTTTTTAAAATCTGCCTAACTCTTTCACGACCAATTCGCAACCCCCCTCTTTCTCCTATCTCTTTTAAAGTAGCGCCATTAATGGTTTCTATTAAAATAAAAGCCTCGATTGGCCTTAAATCTTCAAAGGCTTTCAGAATAGCTCTGTTAAGAAGCGGATCATTTACATCTTCCAAGCGATATACTTCATTTAAACCTGGGCCAAGCAGAGTTCTCAAACCTTGGCGCGCTTCTATAGAATCTGGGTACTTGACCAACTCATTAGCTAAATGCTCAAAATCCTCTGATACTGAACGCTCGCCAATGGCTGCACTTATAACTTCACGGCGCTTATCTTTTTTTGGTAATAAGTAGCCTTTATCGGCCTGCAAAAGTAACATTGTCCCACGCTGCTCAGGAAAAAACTCTGTAACCATATTCTTAAAATCCTCTTTATTTTTCACTCCTATGCTCCACAACAAAATACGTCCATAGCCAGTAAAGGCTGGATGTTTAAAAAATGTATTTTGGAAATTACGATAAGAATGCAGAACTTCCATTAACTGTGCATCCTCTGTTTCGTTGGTATTATCATTTATAAGCCCTGTGTTAATAATTTCTCTTATCTGAGCTTGGTTCCCCCTGTCAATTTTTACAGCGCCTAGCCCCCCGTATTCTCGTATATTAGCCACCAATCTAACATTCACATTTTCCACTCTTTCTGGAAGAGGCAGAACTTTACTTTCTGTACTTTGATTATCTTTTTTTACTGTTCCTATCACCTTGCCAACTGGCAAATCTACATCGTCACGATCTAATAATATATTGGGTGGAAGAAGCGGGGGATATTTTAACTTACTAGGAACAACTGAATAAATCTTAGCTATTTTTTGATCTTCAAATTGGCTTTTAGTTAAAGGGCGGGTAAATTTTTGACCAGCTCGGACAGGTGAAGTTGTAGGATCAAAATCAATCAATAATTTACAGCGCTCGGCATCCCATCCCTGCAACAGAACTCTGACCGTAATCAAAGTATCATATTTACCATCTAAATAATCCTGAAGTTTCTTTGCGCGATCTTTAGTATCTTCCGTAATAACTGCGACTCGCACTGCTTCTTCCGGCCGCAAACGCTCTAAATACGCTCTAGCATCTTCGGCTTGTTGTTTAACACGAAAACATATTAATCCTGGTATATCTTTATTTCCTTTATCATACCTAATTTTTTCCATGAGTTTAAACACTGGCAAACCTGTTATAAGACGGCCCATATCTTCTGCTTTATAATCCCCGCCACTCAAATCTATTTCTGACCCATCTAAATCTAGCTCATACACCCAATATTGAAAAGGGGAAAGCATATCAAGACTCACTGCTTCGGGTATAGATATACTACCAATAAGATTTGGATAGAAATGTTCAAGCTTTCGTGATTCACTATAATCAGGCGTACCAGTAAGTGCTATACGAATAGCATGTGGGTCAAACTCTTCACGCATAATACGTATTCGACTTTCTGTAGTAGATTCATGGCCTTCATCTGCAAAAACAAGAGGCTTAGTTCTCAGCTCTACCGGCAAACTATCTTGAGTACGAATATTTGCTTGTGAAATCTGATAGGTCGCAACGATTATATCAGCCCCCTCTAAATCCCCCTTTTCTTTACCCGTATACTTAACTATTATTTTCCCAGGTAGTAATTCTTCAAGCTCTTTAACGGCCTGATCAATCAGATTAGTTGAAGGCGCAAAAAATACCGCACCCAAATCAGTGCGACGCAATATCTCTGCAGCTATAGTTGTTTTGCCCGTACGAGGCGCAGAAACAACTCTGGCCATATGCATATCTACAGAATCATTACCCTGCTTACGAGAATTAACAACTTCTTTGAAGTATTCAACAAAACGATCCACAAAATCTACTTGGTGAGACCTCAGCTCACGGACTTCGTCACCTTTTTCTTCTACAGACAATCTGGCCGCAGCTAACTCTTGCTGCTCATCTACACCAGACTGTTTAACTGCAACCTCTCCATGATATGGACTTAGGCGTTCTGACATATATAAATGATTTCAGATTATTAATCTCAGTATTCTGATTCAATTCTAACACATAATACTGCTTGGTCAACTAGCAACATTCCTAAATTAATTTTTCTTCAAATGACTAATAACAGCTCTAATCTCACCGTAGCTAACATCTTCACCCAAAGATTCTTTTAGAGGGAAAATCGGAAAATGGCCGTATTTTTCTACGGCACCGCTTATACGAGAAATTTTCTCATCCGATACAAGATCTGTAATTTTTAACCTGCCGTCCTCAACATAAAAAATAAGGTGTGCTTCGATCGTAGAAGGACTGAGTTGCCGAATACTTGCAATCTCAGCAACAGTATTACCTTTTTTAAATAAATCTAAAGAGACTGCTCGCGTATTATTTTCCGTTTTTTGATCTGTTTTGGAACGAGACTCTCGTTTTGGAATTTTTTCTAAAATTTTGGAAACTAAATTGCGATCTTTGCAATAAGAAACAACTGCACTCAAAAAGTCTTGACCGTACTTGGCAATTTTAACTTCACCGAAGCCTGATATTTTTCTCATCTCATCTTGGTTTTGCGGCAGATAAGTTGCCAGTTCGAGCAGCGTAGCATCTGAAAAAATAATGTAAGCTGGAACTTGTTCTTGTGTTGCAATATGAGCACGCAAGTCTTTGAGGGTCACCAATAATTCTTTTTCAAATGGCAATTCCTGATAAGTAGTGTTTTCTTTTTTACCAACAGCTCTTATCATCGTCACTTTTTCGGTACCATTTAAAACAGCGGTGCTTTTTTTGGTCAATTTAATTACAGGATATTCTGCGCCGCTTTGCTCCAAATAACCAAGGCCAATCAAATTTTTGATATAGCTAAATAAATCTTCCTTGGAAATATCTGCACCAATACCGTAGGTAGAAAGCTGCCTATGATATAATTTTATTTTTTCTGATTTTGATCCACGTAAAAAATCTACTAGGTAGGTTAGGCCATGAGGAGTATCAAAGCGAGCTACCGCGGAAAGAATTTTTTGCGCAACTACCGTACCGTCAAATTGTTCAAAATTTCCTAGACACACATCACAACTTTGGCAATTACCCTCTATCTGCTCGCCAAAATAAGCCAAGACCTTTTGTCGACGACATACTGACATTTCGCACAAGTCTGCCATCTGGGCTAATTTATGAAGCATTATTTTGGACTGCTGCGGATTACCTTCAATCGTGGCAAACTTACGCAACTTAATGACATCTCCTCCGCTATAAAAAAGAATAGCTTCACTTTTAAGCCCATCTCGGCCTGCTCGACCGGTTTCTTGATAATAACTTTCAATATTTTTTGGCAGATCAACATGGGCTACAAAACGAACATTGGATTTATTAATCCCCATACCAAACGCAATAGTCGCTACCATTATTTTTACTTCATCTTTCAAAAACTGTGCCTGATGACGACTTCTTTTTTCTTGGCTTAGGCCTGCATGATATGGAAGCGCTTTAAACCCATCGGCAGTTAATTTTCGAGAAAGATCTTCAGTAGACTGACGCGATAAAGCATAAATAATCCCAGCGTCATCGTGGTGCTTAATAAGATAATTTAAGAGCCGTGGATACATGTTGCGCTTAGGCTCAATATAATAATAAATATTTTTTCGATTAAAGCTTGAGATAAATGTTTGTGGATTTCTAAGAGCAAGCTTAGCAACAATATCGTCGGCTGTTATTTTATCAGCCGTCGCAGTAAGCGCAATGGTAGGAACACCAGGAAATTCTTTTTTGAGACGAGCCAATTCGCGATATTCTGGTCGAAAATCATGCCCCCAGGAAGAAATACAGTGCGCTTCATCGATGGCAAAAAGTGATATTGGATATTTTTTAATAAAATTTAAAAACTGCCCTTCACCAAACAGTCGTTCTGGCGCAACATATAATAATTTAAGCCGACCAGCTTCAAGCGCACGATAGATATCCGAGCGCTCTTCGGTCGTAGTAGAAGAATTTAAATAAGCGGCTTCGATACCATTTACTCGTAACGCATCGACCTGATCTTTCATAAGCGCAATGAGCGGTGAAATCACGATAGTAAGGCCTTTAAAAATCAAAGCTGGAATCTGATAGCAAAGCGACTTACCTCCGCCGGTGGGCATTAGAACAAAAGAGTCTTTTTTATCTAGGGTACGCAAAATTATCTCTTCCTGATTAGCACGGAAAGAATTATAACCAAATTTATTTTGAAGAATATCAAGGGGAACCATGGGAGAAATATTTAGATGCAGAAAAATTTCAACGTTTATTCAGGTCTTGTCGGAATTCCCAGGAATTTTAAGGCGTATTCTGTTTTTTGAAAAATTAAGCCTTTTTTCTTTAATGCCAAATATCCGCTCGACATTTGCTCTAATAATCCAACTATAGCGGGGTCAATACTGGTAATTAACACCTGCTGCCCTCGCGCTTCAGTAATATTTATTACTTCGTCGAGCGCTTCCACACCGTCCATATCAATAAAATATACTTCCCGTAAACGCAGAATTATGTACTTATACTTTATTAAACTAGACTCAAAACGAGCCACATGCGCGCGACTATTAATATAGCATAATTTGCCTCTGACTGAATAAAGTAACACATCCACATTTTCTACAATTTCTTTTTTTTCTTCTCCGGCCGCGGCATCTACAATTCCATCTTCAAACTTATTAACCCGCAAATCAAACTGGCCACGAGATAAATGATTAACAAATATAAGCAAGGACAACGCCACCCCAAGTAAAATACCAAAAATTGGATCTTCGATGATAGTGGCTACAGCAACCAAAAGCGCCACAAAAAATCCAGATCGCTCATATCGCCAGAACTTTGCAAAATGCTCAGCTTCAACCATCTGCACGGCTACAAATACCAAAATGGCTGCAATAACGGCCATTGGTATATATTTAAAATAGCCAAGAAAAAAAGCAGAGATCAGCGCCACCCCCAGCACACTTACTACACCAGAGGTTCTGTGAGTTGCACCCGTTTTAATATTAAGTGATGTGCGTGCCAAAGCAGCCGTAGCCGGCATACCACCCATAAAACCAGACGCAATATTGGCCAGCCCCAAACCCAACATCTCTTTTCTTTCGTTGTGTTTGGTATGCGTCATACCATCGGCAATTTTTGCAGAAAGCATTGTTTCCAAAATAGCGATAAGCGCCACTACCATAGCTGTTTGCACCATAAAGATAGAAGGCACCCACTGATGCATTTCAAAAATTCTAAACGGTATATTCCCAAACTTATCACCCAACGTTTGTACCCCAAGCGAAACAACCTCCGTCTTGCTTAAATATCCTAACATAATTCCAATTGGAGTCAGGATAATTGCACCCGGGATTTTTGGCGCGATTTTTTTAAATATTATGAGTCCAATAAAAAACAGGGAAAAAACTACAAATGTGGACCAGGAGATATTGCTAATATGCTGAATGGATTCAATTAAATTTGAAAAAAAAATTTCATGCTGGGGCAGCCCTTGTAATCCCAGTGCGAAATTAAACTGATTAAGACCAATAATAAAAGCCACGCCCAAAGTAAAGCCATGAATAACACTGGAAGGAATAAGAACCAAATATCGTTCCAATTTCAAAAAATAAGCGGCTAAAATAATAAGACCAGCCATAATAGTAAGCATGGGTAGGCCGATAATACCGTGCAAAATAACATAGGTAGCCACGATACCAGAGAGTGCCCCCGTTGGGCCAACAATATTAAAATTACTACCGCCAAAAACAGCTGCAATAAGCCCCGCCCAAATAGCCGTAATAATGCCAATACGTGGCGATGCACTAGAAGCAACGGCCAGAGAAATAGACAAGGGAATAGAAATAAGCGCAACTGTAAGACCGGATTTAAAATTATTTTTGATATTTTGCAAAATCATATAAATATTTAAAACAAAGTTCCCTTATCCTATCAGAAAAAACCCCTTAGAGCTAGCCCCTTGACTATAACGTTGCGTAATAGTTTATAGTATGATACGGTGAGTCTATAAAAATAAACAGACCTGGTCGACACCACCAAAAATACCTATTTTGTACTATGTCCTATACAGTACAACAACTTGCAAACATGGCTGGAGTAAGTATACGCACACTCCATTATTATGATAGTGTCAATCTGCTTAAACCAGCTGGGATACAAAAAAATAGGTACCGCTATTACGAGGAGGCAGAGCTACTACGCCTACAACAAATACTATTCTTTCGCGAGCTCGATTTTTCTCTCGATGATATTAAACGCGTTTTATCTTCACCAAACTTTGACATGAGGATTGCCTTAAACGATCAAAGAAAACTAATCAAGCTCAAACGAAATCGTTTAGACCGACTCGTACAAACGATTGATAAGACTATTAAAAAAATTAACAAAGAAATACATATGGAAGACAAAGAATTATACGGCAATTTTTCCAAAGAAGAGATGGATAAATATGCCGAAGAAGCACGTCAAAAATGGGGTAATACCGAAGCTTTTAAACAGTCTCAGGAAAGGGTACAGAAAATGGGCAAAGCTGGGTTAGCAAAAGTTATCCAAGAAGCAGGCAAACTAACCCAAGAAATTGCCACAGCAATGAAAAGTGGCCAAGACCCAAAAAGTGAAGCGGTGCAACAACTTATAGCCAGACACTACAATGGCTTGCGCGCTTTCTACGAACCAAACCTAGCCATGTATCGCGGCATGGCCAAAATGTACGTAGACGATCCAAGATTTAAAACAAACTACGAAAATGTAGCGGTGGGGCTCGCACAATTTATGCGAGACGGCATGCTCCACTTTGCTCAAGCAAATGAGGGTAAACAAATCTAAATTAAAAAAACGGAGCTTATACCTCCGTTTTTTTAATTACACTATTACCAGTTTACCTTTTATATTTTTTATAAAACCATCTTTTTCTAGACCAGAAATAATTTTTTCTACCAGTTCATTATCACCACCTAATATACGCTCAACATCTTTCTTGGCGCACGGTTTCTCTAAAATAAATCGCAGCACTTGGGCCCTTTTCTGACGGAAAGACCCGATAAATTTTGTCTGCTTAGCATAATGAATACTTTTCTTATTAGGATTACCAGTTTTTTTGAGCAATACGCCATAATCAAATAAAGCCCAATACCACTCGCGGGGATTTTTGGCATCAAGCGTCTTTTCTACTAAGGGCAAAATTTCCTTATCGCTTACCTGCTCTATACCCTTGAAGAAAAAATGAATAAACACCGAACGGATATTAGTTTCTATAAACACAGTGGGTATATTCCATGCAAAGGCCATAATATCTCCAGCTGTAGCTTTACCAATACCAGGAAGCTCAAGCAAGGTATTTAAATCTTTAGGAAATTTACCGCTATACTCTTTTACAAGAGTTTCCGCACACTTCTTTAAATACAAAGCACGACGGTTGTAGCCAAGACCTTGCCATTCTTGTAGCACATCATGAAGTCTTGCCTTAGCAAGCATTTCTACAGTTGGAAATTTTTCTAAGAAGGATTTATATTTTGGCTCTACCCGATAACTCTGTGTTTGTTGCAGCATGATTTCAGAAACCAAAATTTTGTACGGGTTACGAGTTTTACGCCACGGAAGATTACGTTTATTTTGTTTGTAATGAGACCAGATAGTTTTTTTAAATTCTAGAATATTCATAACAGATAAAGTGTATAACAAAATAACCCTAGCTGTATAGGGTTATTTTGAATAGCTTTTTAACTCTTTCGATTGTGGTGTAAAAGCATTTCCATGGCATGATCCATCGAACCAGCTTGTACCACCTCGCCTGCATTTACAAAGAAAATTTCATCTGCATTTTGAATGGTATTCAACCGATGAGCAATTATCACCTTGGTAGTGCTAGACGGTAAATTACGTAAAATATCCTCTAACAGCTGTTCAGTTACCGTATCAATATTAGCAGTCGCTTCATCCAAAATTAGCAGTTCGGGATTGCGCAGCACCGCCCGAATAAAGGCAATTAACTGTTTTTGGCCGAGGCTTACCGCATCACCCGCAGCAGTTAATTTTGTTTCTAAACCTTTATCAAATCGATCAAGTAAACGCTGCAGCCCTGCCTTATTAATAACTGCTTCCAACTGCTCATTGTTATAGGAAACATATTCTTCATTGCCATACAAAATATTTTCTCTTACAGAACCTGTAAATAATACTGGTTCCTGTAAAATAAAACCAATCTTTTTTGTTCGCCCTTCTGTTGTATAACTACGAATATCTTTGCCATCGAGCAGCACGTCCCCAGTAGTAGCGTCGTATAAACGAGCCATTAGAGATGCAGTGGTGGTTTTACCACCACCAGTTGGACCAACAAGGGCATAGGTTTTTCCTTTTTGCAGATTGATATTAACATGATGCAAAACCTCTTTACCATTAGGATAGGCAAAATTTACGTTCTTAAATTCCAGAATTCCACTACTGCTAACTGCGGCTGTACTTGTAATAACTGGCAAATCATTTTCCATGATTAAAATTTCATGCACTCTATCCCAACTAGCCATGGCTGCTTGAAAACTTGCCCAAAGCGCTGCCAATTGACGTAACGGCATATAGAAGTTATTGGCATACGACAAAAAACTAATAAGAAGCCCGATGGTAAACTGACCAGAAGAAATAAGCGCGATACCGTAGGCAAGCACAATCAACTGTCCAAGGTTGGCAGCCAAACCATAAATTGGCACAAAAGTATTATTAGCGACGCCTGCTCCAACTGAAGCTGTATAATTTTGATTATTAACTTCTTGAAAACGTTTCTTAAAATAATCACGGCGATTGAAAGCGATAATTACTTTAAAATTATTTAAACTCTCTTGAATTTCAGAACTTAAACCCCCGAGCGACTGAGCGCTAACCAAATTTTTTCGCTTTACCCAAGCAGAGAGCCCTAAAGTAACAAACAATAAAACTACAGCGGGCATAAGTGTGGCGGCGCCAAGTTTTAGATTAAGGCTTAACAAAAATATAGTAGCCCCAACCATCATAAAAATATTGCCAAAAAACTGCACAAACGACTGAGAGAAAAACTGGTTAATTTTATCCGTATCATTATTAATACGAGAAATAAGATCACCAGCTTTGTTTTGGTTAAAAAATGCGATTGGTAATGACTGTAATTTATTAAATATCTGGTTGCGCAATCTATAGAGAACGCGCTGACCTACACCGCCCATGAGACGTATCTGCATATAGCTTGTACCAAGACCAAACAAATATATAACCAAAATTATGCCTGCATATACAAGTACTCCGTGATAGTCACGTACCACAATAAATGTATCAATTGCATGCGCAACAAGCCGTGGCGCAGTTAGGTTTAAGCCCGAGTTTATAACCACTGCAATAAGCGCAATTATAATTATATTTTTTTCTTCAACAATGAGTGGCCATAATTTTCTGGCCGCACTCCAAACAGAACTCTTCTCGGATTTGTCGGTTTTGTTTAAGTCGTAATTCATAAAGTATTAGTGCTTTGTTGTGAATTATAAATCTGCACATATTCAGGTGACGTATCCATTAGGTGCTGGTGCGTACCGACTCCCACCAACTCCCCTTCCATCAAGACTACAATCTGATCGTAACTTTCAACCGACGCTATCTTTTGGGTAACTGAGACAAGAGTTAACCCAGGATAATTAGTGGATACATTATCCAAAATTTTCTTTTCAGTGCTCGTATCAACTCGAGCTGTAAAATCATCAAGTAATAATACTTTTGGGTTAATAGCAAGTGCACGAGCAAGCATAATACGCTGCTTTTGTCCGCCCGACAAACTAGTGCCACGTTCGGACACAATCGTATTTAAACCTTCTGGTAAGCTGCTAATAAAATCTGACAGCTCAGCGGTCTCAATTGCCTTTTGCAGATCTACTTCTGCAACGGCAGTATTAAAAGCAATATTTTCTCGCAAAGAAATATTAAAGATAATACTATCTTGAAATACCAGCCCCACTTGTTTATATAAATTTTCTCGTTTATATTCGGCGAGTGGATGGCTGTCGTACTTAATCACACCAGTTGTAGGTGAAATAAGTCCAACTAACAAGTTGAGCAACTGGGTTTTACCTGCAGCTGTAGGGCCGATAATAGCCACCTTACTGCCTGGGGTAATAGTAAGCGAAACATCTTTAAGGGCTGATTTTTCTCCATACTGCAGACCTACTTTTTCTATTTGAATACTACCATGTAATGGAGCAATAATTGTACCGTCATCTTTTGGCTCTGGCGCGGCGAGCACCGCAGCAATACGTCCATACGAAGCTTGGGCTTGGGCCATAATATTACTCACAAAACCGAGGATAAAAATAGGAAAGATTAAAATAACTAAATAACTATTAAACGAAGCAAAATCTCCCAAACTCATAGTGCCATTAATAATGAATTTACCACCTAACACTAAAATAATAAGCACTGCCAAGTTGGAGGCAAATGTAATTATCGGAATCATAGCCGAAAAAAGTTTAAGAATACTAATACCCACATCTCTCGCTTTACTATTAGCTTCGGCAAATTTATTATGCTCTAGTTTGTGCGAGTTAAGCACACGAATCAAGGCTGCGCCCAAAATAGTTTCGTTAATCACTTTATTAAGCCAATCAATAACTTCGCGGGTTTGCAAAAACAAGGTGCGAACTTTACCAAGAATTATAAAAAATGTAGCTCCAATAATTGGCAGGATAACAAGCACTGCCAAGCCTAATTTCCAATTAATAGAGATAAGTAAAATACTACCGCCGATAATAAGAAAAATAGAAGAGACGACGTTAACCACAGCTTGTGAAACAAAGTTTTTAACAGAATCTATATCTGAAGTTAAGTTGGTAAGCAGTTTGGATGGAGTAACCTCTTGCACCTGAGCAAAGGTATGATTAGAAATTTTTTCAGACAAATCATTGCGTAAATCCCGGGCTACTCGTTCGGAAGCATAGGTCTGCACAATGTTTTGCAAATAAACAAAAATAAAAATTAAAGCCGAAGCAATACCAAATTGCCACAAGATGACAGTAAGAGACCCTGCACGTAAAAAACTATCAATACCATGAGACATTAAGCGTGGCAACCAGAGAGCAAGGGCATTACTCGCAATAGTAAGCACGACGAGCGGAATAATTAGCTTTCGATACGGTTTAAGCAGGGAAAATAAGTTTGGCTGGCCGGGTTTTTGCGCTTCAGGTTTGTTCATATAGTATTAGTAATATTACTTGCAATTTTTTTATTAATAGCAGCATACTGCACCAGCTCTTCGTCGGTCAAGACACTAAACAGTTTTTTCATTTTCTCTTGGCTCTGCTCTTCAAACTCTTTGAATAATTTTTTGGCTTTTGTAGATAAGGACAAGGCAATTACCCGCCGATCGATAGGGTTATCGGTCCGTACCAAATACCCATTATTAGCCAGGCCGTCTACCAGTTGAGTAGCAGCACTACTGGTAATATGGAGCGACTGGGCTATAGCTTTAACATTGGTATTGTTATGCTCGGCAATAAACCGCAAAACAAACCCCTGCGAAGGGGTAATGGCTCTATCTTTTTCTTTTTTGCCTGTATAACCAACCATGAGCTTGTGCCGCATGGCATGCAAGTTACACAGAAGTTCTTCCGTTACTTTTTTACGGTTTACCATAGTAAACGCTTTATATATTAGATACTTAATATATTAGCAGCTTATTTAATTTATGTCAACATGCCTATACTAGAATAAACGAAATTAAAAAAGCCCCATAAAAGGGCTTATTAAGAATAGGTTTTATACCCTCACCCCAAACATACCTAGTGCCAATCGTACAAAATAGAATGTAGCCACCTGCATCGCATAAAGCCAAATTTCTCCAAACATCTGCACGTTCCAAACCTTATAAGAAATAAATAGAACGGTAGAATGAGCTAGAAAATAAGCTGTATTGTTAATAAATCGTTTTGTAGAAAGGCTTAGAGTTTTCTTAGGTTTATAAGTTCTCCAAGTTTGAGACATATACATCGCTTTATACATACTAGTAGATATAATAATTAATTTTTAATAACTCGTACCACTACTCCATTGAGCAAATACCCAGATGTTTCTAGATCGTCTTTGTGCATAATAATGGGCGGGAAGTCTTTGGTCGATTCTGATACCAGCCGGATTTCTTGTTTTTTATCGTCTTTAAAAAACTTTTTAAAGTTGGCCATGCCATCTATGATTGAGAGTACATAGTTGCCATTTATTGGCCGTTGCTTACTATCTACAATTACATAGTCTCCGTTTTCGATACTGTCGCCATCTATATTTGCCTTATTGAGCGAATCCCCCACTGCACGGACCGCGATAAGCCCTTCGGGTTTTGATTTCTGCAGCGACCGCGGCGAAATTTTGAGATATCCGGTAATGTCTTCCTGCGCTAGCTGCGCGGCCGGACCACAGTTGGCCGCACCGACAATGGGAATGTTAAAGAAACTATCCACGACAAAGGCTTTTGGTTTGGCAACGCGTTGTTTTTTGTGCGTATCCAGATACAAGAGCCCTTTTTTCTTTAACTGTTCCAAGTGGTAGATAACAGTCTGTGGATTGGGAATACCGAGCTCTCGGCCAATCTCCCGAAAATTCATTTTGGAAATATCTTTTTTCTTGGCCAGGTCTATAATTTTTTCTTGGTTCTCATTCATACAAGCATTGTTAATGAGTTAGAAATTTTACCTTTCATTCTAGGCGCAGAGAAGGATCCTTATACTTAGTAACCAGTACCATGCTTAAGGGATTCTTCACTTTGCTCAGAATGATAAAGATAGTATAACACACATTATTTATCTTGTCAAGAGATTTATTGACACTATTGACAGTGTTTATATTATTAACAATAATATAGCTAAGATAAAACAAAATAACCACCTGGAATGGTGATTATTTTGTTTTATCGAGTGGATAACTATTTTAGTTTTACTAGTTGCCTGCTTTTATTTCTAGAGCCAAAGCACTGGACTCCCAAACATCTGCACCAGCCGGATCGGTCATATCATTCCAGGTTACGTTCGTTGAACTACTACCTGTTCGTGTTTGAGTTTCCATATCTCCGTATCCATACGAAGTTGCTTGATCAAATATTTCTGTCCAACCAGTACCTGGAGTTGCAAGACTATTAGTGTTATTGTTGTCGGTCGTACCCTTGGTAGCTACCACCACACTATTAGTGGCTGGTGCAGCTGACAAGTTAATAGTTGCGGCGGCCATTCCAAGGCTTGATCCACTTGCAGTAGCTCCAACTGGAGATGCAGTGTCATGCCCCGTAAATGCTATCACTTGAATATTAACGCGAGTTGGGTCGCTCCCCGAAGTGCCAGTGCCAGCAAAGGTGATGGCCATTGGCGCAGCTGTACCAACTTGAGCTGTCCAAATTTCCTGCACATACTCATAACCAAATGGATGGTTTGGTGAGGTAAAAGATAGTTGTCTTGTCCAGGTTAATCCACCACCTGATACGGCGATAGTACCTTGTGTTTGATTGTTAACTGATAATGTACTGACAACCAACAATGAATTACTTGGCGGGGTAAAGGTTGCGCCAGTTACGGAAATTGGAGAGTTGGCTGCCTCAGTCAGTAATTGACTTTGAATATTTGTCTGAGTAAGGGTACCACTACCAGGATTTGCTACGGAAAATGAAACTGACGAATCATTGGAAGTGTTAGTAGCTGCGTCTTGGCATTTTACATAATATGTATACGAACTTCCATTAGTTAGACCAGAAAGCGTTGTGCTGTGTGCTGTTGCGCCCGTTGTACCAAACGGAGTCATTGCAGCAAATGAAGCACCGGAAACTGTAGCATACCTACAAATAGCATTTTCATTTGTTGTAACACTTAAAGTTGTATTAGTAGTTCCAGAAGACAAAACCGCATTTTGAGCAGGCGCAGCGACAATCACCGTTGGTGGAGTAGTGTCTGCAGGAGGTACTGCTAAAGTAGTGGTGGAAACAGGAGTAGATGTATCAGAAACATTGCTAGCAGCATCTACGGCTTTCACTGTATAGCTATACAATGTAGAGGCAGTTAAGCCAGTGTCATTAAAAGAATTTGAAGCTGGGGTTGCAATTGGCGTAGTGTTACCATCACGGAAAACTTGATAACCAGTTACCCCGACATTGTCTGTGGAAGCAGCCCAACTTAGATTAATTTGTGTATCTGATGCTGGGATTGCAATAAGACTGGTTGGAACAGATGGAGCGATGGTATCAGGAGCAGCAGACTGCACAGCAATTAGCCACAGATGCGCTCCCTGTACTGGCGAAGCTGTCCAGGTAACATTATAGGTACCAGCAGTAGTTACTTCTTTTGAAGCAATTACTGTTTGGATTGCACAGGTAGTATTAACAAGCTGTGATTCAACTACTGTAAAGCCGTTATTAGGAACTGCAGTCATGCCTTCTTGAGCACCATCTCCAGCCCACAACGCAATGAGTGTAGCTGGGCCATTAACTGTTACATTAGCACTTGTATTTGGAGCGCTTCCGACTGTTTTAACCCACTGCGCATCAGCAATTACACCGCCATTTTTAATTTCTACAACACCCATCGTAACTTCGTCTGAAGATGGTAATTGAGTGCTAAAAATATGATTTGCTCCGCCATTTGCAGATGTTACTTGGTACATCGCTTCACCAGAAGTAGGCCAGTACGGAGAATAATCATGCACTGTACCAATCATATTAAACACGTTCCCTTTATTGTCTGTAGGAACAGCCGTAAAATCACCAATCACACCACGTGCTACCCAAGCAAGTAATGTACTATTTGAAGTTTGTGTAGTAATTGGGGCGGTTGTTAGTGTGCCATTACTATTACATGGGTACCAAGCAATTGCATGAGCGCCGAGTGAGGCCGCACCAGTTGATGTGTTAGCTTCGGAAGTTGTAGCAGAAGCACCGAGCGAAAATCCAGAGCGATTTCCAGCTGCATCATAAGCTCTAACAGTAAAGTTATAACCAGTGGCTGCGGAAAGACCAAAATTACTAAAAGTAGTATTTGCACTGGTACCTACCTGAACACCATCGCGGAAAATTTCATACCCAGTTACCGCAACATTATCAGTAGAAGCAGTCCAATTAAGATCTACTTGAGAGCTAGACATCACCGCAGCTGCCAAATTTGTTGGAACTGATGGTGCTGTAGTATCTACAGCGGCGGCAGTAGTAAATACTACATTACTGCCTACTCGCTCATTTCCAGCTGCATCTTTGGAACGAACGCGAAAATTGTACGTAGTATTTGGATTAAGACCAGAGATAACATGCGAGTGAGAAGTGAGGAGCGTATTGTCGATTGCGGTTGTAGAACCATAACTTGTAGTCAACCCATAATTTGCCTGAGACGTAGCAGGTTCATCTGTTGTCCAAGTTATTGTTGCGCTTGTACCTGTAATATTTGTAGCAGCGACTACAGAAATAGTTGGAGCGGTCGTATCAAGAATAATAGTTGCGCTTGAAACTGGCGACCAGTTCCCGGCGGCATCTTTAAATTGTGCATACACAGTTTTGACCCCTGCTCCAGTAGCGAGCGTCCATGAAGCAGTAGTATTATATGCAACTGCAGTGTTAAAACTAGTACCGTTATTTGAAAAACGCATTTGGGTAATGGAAGTTACTGCGTCGGTAGCAGATAAGGTAAGAGTAGCTGCCGTACTATTAGTATAGGCGGCACCACCATTGATTACTATCGTTCCGGCTGCAGGCACTTCGTTATCTACCGTAACATTTATAATACTCGTCGCACTATTACGAGCTGCATCCCGACCACGCGCAGAAATTGTATGTAAACCATTTGAAACTAAGGTAGAGTTCCAACTCATTGTATATGGCGAAACAGTGTCCTCAACACCTAAATTAATACTTTCATCCAGAATAAACTGTACACCTACCACCCCAACCGCATCAGAAGCGGTGGCAGTAAGAGTAAGCGCACTACCGGCCACAAATGTGTCGGCAACTGGCACCGTGGCTCTAACCACAGGTGGAGTATTATCGGCGGCAAGTGCTGCCGAACCAAAACCTAACACGGCGACGACACCTACCAAAATCGCCGAGAGACGTACGTATGCATGCTGCATAGATTATATTAAATGAATAAATTTAAATTAACGACTGATGATGAGTATAACAAAATTGAATATTAAAAACAAATACTGTGCAAGGGGTGCTCGCACAGTATTTGTTTAAACAACTCAGAATTTTTGCTAGCCTATCTTCTTGGTAAAATAGAAAGTTGAACTGTGTCGACTCTCAAAAATAGCCTTGCTTAAATCTCCGTCATTTACCTCCGCTCTATTAATTTGATAATCTATGTTAAACTCGTCACTTGCCCCTATCTGCCATTTTTTCAATTCTTTTAACTCACGAACGCTCCAGTCTGGATCTAAACTAGTAATGGTTTTTCCGCACTCTCCTACCATGGTTAAATCACCAATAATTACATATCTTGAAATTTTTGTAGTTTCTCTAATTATTTTTGCCCAATTAGATTCATAAGGCGGCCAAGACATCAATACTAAATCGGGCTCTGTACCATTTTTACTTAAATCAGACAGAATACTCTGTGCATCTTTTCTAACTACTACATCATTAATAACGGTGGTCTTGTTCGCAACTTGTTCCGCAGGATAACCATCTGTTGTTACAAATGATAATGTTCCTGCATCTACATATTTAGAAAGTTTCTTAGTTAAAAAAAGGCTCAACATACCAGAACCTGCACCCAACTCTAATATCACCTTAGGCTTTTTATCACTATCAAGCGCTAACTCACCGACTAAAAACTGACAAAATTTGTTTATATACTCTTCTGTCCAGTATTCCCATTCTGCGACGTCAGGGCGGTTAGTACTTTTTATAAACTCTAGAATTTTTTTAGCTACCTCGGCAAATTTTAGGGGGGGACCATTATACTTAGGACCGTATAAGCAAAACGGTGGCTTTTCTTGCCATTTTTTTTCGTCCATTTCTATTTCCTGTGGAGTTCTTCTACCTTCCATAAAAAAATATTTTGATTATATAAAAAAACCAAGTACAGCACTTAAAATATTCTAAGTTACATTCAATGCGAACCGATCGGATTACGCACCCATTGTACCATAATCAACATAGTGCTCTCTAACACTTCTACCCAAATTTAAATTGATACACTCAGGCCATTGAATCAAGCGGGATTACTAGTAACTAGTTTAAAGCGCAACACTGAGGATTCTTTCCATTTACCGTACCTGAGTCAACAATTATACCTAGATCTATATCATTTTTAAAACAGGCTGTACCTACACTTGTAACGGCTGCTGCGTAACCTTTCTGCGCAACACAATCTTCCATAGTTACAGTCTTTGAAACATTTGCCTTTTGTCCACCTGTGCCAAAATATTCTCCCCAGCAATCCATGCCGCTAAAATCTGCTGTAGAAAAATTACCCTCTTTCCAGTTGCTAAATACTTTTAGCAAGTCTGCCGCATTATAAAATTTGCAACTGCCTTCACGGCCTACCAAAGATCGAGCTGCCTTGTTTGACTCCTGCTGTTGTTGCGCAACTTCTTCATTTGTCATGCCGCTATCCAACATCTGCTGAACTGCTTCTTTAGTAAAAGAAACACTGCCATCTGTAACTTTCAGATAAAATACACACTCATTTCCTTGCCTCCCTTTAATTTCATAAACTGCAGCGGATTTAGAAAACATGCCGAATATTTCACCTTCATCTTTACTAATTATTTTTGCTAACGTGCAATTTTTAACAGCGCTGTTAAAACAATTAAAATTTTGATAATTCAGCGAAGTACCACAGTTAACTACGGGTAGCTGGGTAAGTTGTTTTGACGTGGTATTAGATGAAGTGCTAGACGAAATTACAGGTGTAAACGCCGCTGACTCATCCGACACCACAGAATTTCTGTCGGTTTTTACAAATTTTTGAAAAGCGGTATAAGCTCCGCCGCCAATGAGCACGCCTACGATTATAGAAATAGCGATAATTTTCCATGTAGCTAAAACTTGTTTTATGTTTACCTGATTGTTCTGTCCAAACTGGTTATTCATATTTTTTAATTTAGAGAATATATAAAATTTTTAGATATGTAATTATTGATAGTAAACTGGAAGAAAAATATTAAACTCTACAAATCAACCTCAACTGCTACCGGACAATGGTCGGAGCCAAGAACATCTTTATGGATTGTCGCTTTGGTAACTTTTGATACTAATTTTTTACTGACAAAGAAGTAATCAATTCTCCAGCCAACATTACGGGCACGAGCGTCACCAAAATGACTCCACCATGTATAGTGCCCATTGCCTTTGGTAAAAATACGGAAAGTGTCCGCAAAACCACGCTTAATTATATTATCTATCCCTTCTCGTTCCTCGTACGTAAAACCGTGTCCGCCGATATTTTCTTTGGGCCGCGCCAAATCATCTTCGGTATGAGCAACGTTTAAGTCGCCACAAAACACAACTGGTTTCTTTTTTTCCAACTGGCACATATATTCCAAAAATGCCGGATCCCACTGCTTGTGGCGTAATGGAATGCGAGAGAGATCTTCTTTGGCATTAGGTGTATATACGGTAACAACGTAGAATTTTTTGAATTCAAGAACCGTGACTCGACCCTCGGCATTAGCATCACCATACTTATCACTCACTAGTTTATATTTCTTGGCAATATCTTCTGGAATACCCAACACTACCGAAATCGGTTTAATTTTGGTAAATATAGCCGTCCCGCTGTACCCTGGTCGCTCTGCCGAATTCCAATACTCTTCATAGTCCGGTAAATCAACTTCGCTCTGATGCTGCTTGGCTTTTGTTTCTTGCAAACACAAAATATCGGGTTTGTACTTTTCAATAAAAGGCAGGAACATGCCCTTTTTGTGGACTGCCCGAATTCCGTTGATGTTCCAAGACATTATACGCATGGTGCTTTTAAAAAATGCGGAGAGGGTGGGATTCGAACCCACGGTACCTTTCGATACGACAGTTTTCAAGACTGTTGCCTTAAACCGCTCGGCCACCTCTCCAAAAAGTATGATTAGATTAACATAAAGAAATTGAGAAATCAATAGTCATAGTTACCTTCTTTTAAAGAATTTTTCCTTTGCTTGTTTTACCCACCCTGCAATTATAACACCTTTAAATCTGATTAAAAAAGCAAGGACAAGGGCACTTATACCACCCAATGTAACTAAACTATATTTTTTAACAACGTTTTCTTTAGTATTGCTAATTTTTTCGCCTAAAACCTTGGCGTCTGGCGCCACATCTATTACCTGAACATCGTCATTGGACCTTGGCCAAAGCTGCCATTCACTAGCTGTTTTTTCTAAAATTCCTACAACCCAAACCCTCTCGCCTTCTTTTAAGTTTTGCTTATTAATTTGAGCGTTCTTTTTAAAAGTGACTTTTATTTCCGCTTCACCATTATCAACAAACATAAAGCTGGATTTAAGCTCTGTAATCTCGCCTTCAACCTGAACTAAGGCGCCAGCATTACTATCTTCTAAGCCCGACAAACTGACTTCAGTTTTTGGTACCACATTGCCAAGCGATAAAATATCAACACTCTGACTATTTTTAATATTTACTCTTTTTATTCCACTGACCTCGGAAACAGTTCCAGAAACTTCTACCAGGTCACCAACACCTAGCGGCGGAAAGTCTTTTTTACTCTGATAAATTTGCACTCCTGCATTATCATTATTTATATAAAAAAACTGGCTACCAAATATATTTGGCACAACCGAGACTATACCTTTTATTTTCACTGGCTGGCCTTTGACAGCACTTCGCACATCCCCGATATTTATAACAAGCGCTCCAACAGATTTGGTTGCGGTTTTTTGATTAGTGTTACTATTTTTTTCTTCTGCCAACAAACTTTCTGATTCTAATGTTAAAATCTTACCTGGATTTGGTTTTACCCATCGCCACTCTCCCCGAACTAATGCAAAACTTTTACCAGATAATGGTTTTTCGTATTTTACCAAATCAACAAGGGTTTTATCTTTATTAAATAACTCAACTTTTCCAACCGTGTTTACCAGACTAATCTTGGTGGCCGCTTTATAAAAAACCAACGTACCGTTCGGAGCAATAATCGTATTATCTACAAAAGTATATTTTTTATCACCAACTTTTAAAAACCAGCCGGCCAGATTAACAACTGTAGCAGAATTATTTTTCAACTCAATAAACTCTGCGCTATCATCGCCTTCTGGATTTGGTAATATTTCCGAAATAATTATATCGGCGTTCTGAGCCAAACCACTCCCTACACTAATTTCTATTTTTTTATTTTCTCCATACCCACTTGTGCTTGTTACAAACAACGAGACGGTATGCGTGCCGGAGGTGGCAAAACTAGTCTTTATTTCTGGCCCCACTACCTGCTGACCATTTTCTAAGGTCCAAAAAAAGTGCAGCTGCCCACCACGCGGATCGGCTACATCTTCGGCATTAAGGGTTATTGTTTCGTTTATATCAGCCGAGGAAGGCGCTATAATATTCCATACAAAAATAGCTGGTGTTTTTTTAATGGTTTTGACTGTGCTTGAAACTACTTTTTGAGAAAAGCTACTATCGCTGCTTACCGTTTCTTCTACAACTATTACATTCGCTGCGCCTGGAGAAATTTTATTTGTCACAAGCCAATCTGCCTCATTATCTGTATCCAACCCATCTACAATTCGAGCGAGTGACTGGCCTTCGTCTGGAGACAGCTCATCGTTATAATCTATCCTATCTATTACCACCCCACGAACATCTTTTAAAATAACACTATCTCCAGAATTATTTAAAAAACTTTTACTTTGCAGATCTATCTGCAACCACCCATACGGCCCCACAGCCCCAGTTATTTTTTTACAGGTAGAGGTGGTGTTGCGAGAATCACATACCATAGCCCCACCTATATCAACAGAAAGCCCCGAAGAATTAAACAGTTCTACCCATTCATTTCCATCTTCGGGATCTGACACTATCTCGTTTAGAGAGAGCGCAGTTAAATCAGCTGGAGTAACCGCCACTAACCCAGATTGCGAAGCACTAGATCCATACGGATTTATAAAAGAAGATGTACTTGTTACAACCTCTTCTTGCGCAAGAACAGTTGTGGTAATACTTGTTGTACTAACAAAAGAAGTAAAATTATTTACAAATCCAACAGTATTACTTGCCAGATGTTCAGCCCAATTAACCGATGTATAATCGGATAAAAAAGAATCTTTTCTTTGCAAAGAAAAATTAGCAGCAATGGGGTATGTAAACTGTTCTACAAAATTTCCTTGCGCATCCTTTAACCCTATTACTTCTCCGCTTTCATTTAGGCTGCTCCAAGAAGAATCAAAAACCGAACCAGCAAAAAATGGATAATCTATAATAAACTGGGTGGCATCCTGTACAATTACTCCGTATTCACCAGCATCAAGAATAGAATTTGTGGTACTCACCGACAAGCTATGATTTGTATTGTTTTCCCAAAATTTCCAACTTAACAAGTCTACTGGCTCGCTTCCCTTATTCCAAATTTCTATCCACTCATGCCCACTGGGTTCGTATGCACCTATTTCATTAATAACAATATCGGAGTTAGCAGAAAAAGCATACTGGCCAACAAAAAAACTACTTGCCAATAAAAACAAAATAAAAACTATCCTCCGCTTCATAAATTAAAGTTTAACGTAACTTAATTTATCAAATATAGAGTATGGGATGTCAAAAATATTTAACATAAATTTAAAATTTGTATCAAAAATTAAATAACACCTAGCAACTTACCTGTCCGCTTTGAAAAAACCAAAGTAAACTTGAGGAATTATATCACTTTTCAAACACGAATTGTCAAGGATCTTGGTGTAACTAAAAACACTCCACTTTCATGGAATGTTTTTAAAAATTTTCTGAGATCTCCGTAATTCTATATACAAGTATTTATATAGAGAATTACGGCGGAGATCTCAGGCATCCTCCACCGCACTGTTGGGGTTGGAGGTTGATGCGTTGTTGGGCGCGGGCCGACGCGGCGCTACTTGACGGTGAAGGTGACCCTCGACCAGTCGATCTCGACCGGTCGTGCGACGTAGCTGAAGTCGCACTGGCCGACGTGCCCGTTCTTGTCGATGAACTCGCTGAGCGTCACCGGCTTGAGCTGGTAGGCCAACGCGGTGAACTTGGGAGCCGCCTTGGCGCAGTTGTCGTAGGTCAGACCGGAGGCGCTGGTGTCTCGAGCGCGGACGATGATATCGACCATCGCCGACATGATGCGCTCCTCGCAACTGGCGTTCTTGCACTGCTTGGGCGCCGACTTGTCGGCCTTGGACGACGCCTGCGTCTTGGCACTGACGACAGTCTCCGCTCCGGCGACCGAAGCGATGGTGCCGAACAGGAGGGTGAAGAACATGCAGAGCTTGAGAGTGGTATTCACGACAGTCTCCTACGTGGGGGTTTTGGAAATTGAACCTTTGTACAAGCCAGCAGGCTTTACCAAGGTAAAAGAAAGCCTAGTTTTGGATCTCTTTTCCCCTGGCAAAGCCTGGTTTGTTATTTAAAAGAGCAACAGACAATTATACACCAAAACAAGAATTTTGTCAATCCCCCTACGAGAGTGATAATATATTTTGGCTAAGATAAAAGATTTTTGTAGTACCCCCCCCTATAGACACGGCTTATTCCAAAGGATAGGTTAAACAAAAAATACCTTCACTCAATTACAGAGACAGGGCTGAACAACATGCTTAAGAGGAAATCTAAAGATTATTAAAGTGATAAAAAAGTGGATAAATTTGTATATACTAGTGTATACAACAGTGTATAACCCTGTGTATAAGTCTATTCACCTGTGGATAATCCCAAAACAATTTACTTATAATTAGCCAAAATACCATTTGTATACACTATTCTATACAACCCTTTGACAAAACAGCAAAAAAATGCTATAATTATTTATGTAGTTAGCTCTTTGAAACAACTACACACAACATATGTGCTTCCTAGCACATCTATGACTCTCAAACTGTAAAATGAGAAAGCGGGCGAACAACTGCTCTCTGCGTAAATATAAAGCAGAACGGCAATGGCACGCCCAACTTCTTCCCGGGCAACCCCAATTAGTCAAAGCCTTCGGGCCACGACACGGGGCTCTACCCACAAGCGGTTGAGGTCAATTCTACTACTTTGGCTAGTAGCGTATATCCCCGTAAGGGGGAAATACCTCGCCTCCGTAGTATTTTCCAAAGGCGATCCGCCTCTGTACCAATTTCACAATTGATCTAGAGGGTGATCGCCTTTTTTTATTTTCCAAGCTACCTACTAATTGACAGATTGGACTGTGGCTGATAAGCTAGCTTTCTCAAAGAAATCAGTCATAAATGACTGCTTTCTTTTTTACTAGAGATACTATATAATATACAAATACTAAGCTAACATTATATGTCAAAAGTTAAATCAACATTTTCCCCTGAACTACTCAAAAAAATTGAAGTTCTGCTTATAGCAGAAAAAGCTAGACTAGAAAAAGAAGTAGCTAAATATTCTAAAAAAAATAAAGGCGACGACGGCGTTTTTCCAGACTATGGAGACAAAGAAGATGAAAACGCAGCCGAAGTAGCCGAATACGTTGTAAACCTCTCTTTAGAAGAGAGTCTCGAAAAATCTTTGCGCGACGCAGTTTCTGCTTTGGAAAGATTAAAAAAAGGTGTTTACGGCATCTGTAAATACTGCCAAAAACCTATTGAAGAAAAACGCTTATTGGCCAGACCAACCTCAAGCTCCTGTATGAGCTGCAAAAAAACTATTACTCAGGAGGTTTAACCCCTTTTCCTCTACCAAATATGCACTTCAAAAAAGCCCGCTTAGTCTTTATTACCAGCGGGCTTTTTTTATTGGTTGATCAATTTCTCAAGTGGCAAGCTACTCATAACTGGCAAACACCACACTTGCTTTTTCCTCATGTTGGCTGGGAATTATTCTTGAACACTGGCGCTGCGTTCAGCCTACCCATCAACAACAAACCAATACTCTTTTTTACACTTATTATCATTTCATTAATAACCTATCTTCTTATAAAAGAGTTAAAAAAGGAACAACCATCACAGCCGCTCTTATTAGCTTGGTCAATAATTTTATCGGGGGCATTATCCAATCTACTTGACCGCATACTGCATTCATATGTAATTGACTATCTAGTACTTGGCACAGCTATAATTAATCTTGCCGACATCTTAATCGTGTCAGGTTTATTAATTTATAGCACCGCACTTCTCCGTGAAAAAAAGAACAACCCTAGCTCTTCTCTTTAGCTTTATTTAGAATTCATAATTTAAGATATATAATATAAAAATTATGTTTCTTAAATTAAATTCAGCTGCTGCCATGGGACTTGATTGCCTGGCTGTAGACGTAGAAGTTGATATAAATAAAGGTCAGAGCGCTTTTACGGTGGTTGGACTTCCCGACGCTTCTATTCACGAAGCCAAGGACCGCATTCATTCTGCTTTAAAAAATTCTGGCTTTTCTTATCCTTTTAATTTTCGTATTCTGGTAAATTTAGCTCCGGCAGACCTGCACAAAGAAGGTCCTGCCTACGATTTACCTATGGCTCTTGGCCTAATAGTAATCAGTAATAATTTAAAAATAAATCTGGAAGATGCGCTTTTTGTAGGAGAGCTCGCACTCGATGGTAGCTTACGACATACCAACGGTATTTTACCCATTACAATTTTTGCCAAAAAGACAGGAAAAAAGAAAATTTTTCTTCCCGCCACCAACGCCCCCGAAGCAGGGCTCGTAGAAAATATTGAGATTTTTGCTATACAAAATTTACAGCAACTTATCGACCATCTCACTGGAGCAAAAACAATACAGCCATATACAAGACCAAAAAAATATAACAACAGCATCTCACCTCAATACGAGTTGGACATGGCTATGATAAAGGGCCAAGAATTTGTTAAACGGGCCCTCGAAATTGCTGCCAGCGGGTCGCACAACATATTAATGAGCGGACCACCCGGATCTGGAAAAACACTGCTGGCCCGAAGTTTCCCTTCTATACTACCTCAACTTACAACCGATGAGGCCTTGGAAGTTACCAAAATTTATTCTGTAGCTGGCATGCTGCCAAACGGATTTGTCTCAGAAAGACCATTTAGATCCCCACATCATACTGCCTCTGGCGTATCACTTGTTGGCGGAGGAAGATATCCAAGGCCGGGCGAAATATCTTTGGCTCATCGTGGTGTTTTATTTCTAGACGAATTTCCAGAATTTCCTCGCACAGTTTTAGAAAGCTTGCGCCAACCCTTAGAAGACGGAGTTATCACCATCGCTCGGGCACAAAATGTACTGACCTTTCCCGCCCGTTTTATTTTAGTTGCCAGTCAAAATCCTTGCCCGTGCGGACTCAAAACTGATCCTGACAGAGCTTGTGTTTGTGGCCCAGCTCAAATATTACGCTACCAGAAAAAAATCAGCGGGCCGCTTCTTGATCGTATAGACTTACATGTAGAAGTGCCACGTATTAAATTTGAAAAGTTGTCTTCTGACAGCTTGGCAGAATCTTCACAAAAAATCCGTCACAGAGTAGAAGAAGCAAGGAATATACAAACTATTCGATTTAAAAATATACCTATTCATTGCAACAGTGAAATGCGTAATGCGGAGATACGAGAATATTGTAAATTAGATGATCAGTCTATAGACTTACTTCGAACCGCTGTCACTGCAATGCATTTATCGGCCCGTGCCTACAACCGAATACTTAAACTTGCTCGCACTATTGCCGATTTAGGAAAAAGTGATAGAATTAGTTTGGAGCATGTGGCCGAAGCTCTGCAATTTAGAGCTCAGGCAGAATAATTTAAAACAAACATCAACTAACACCTATGAAACACCCCCTTTCGTTTGCAGCTGGACTATCGCTATTTATTCTTCTTGGTGCCGGCTGCACAAATAAAAACACCCAGCAAAACGAAAATTTTTTAATGCCACCCACTACTGAAAATAGATTTCAAGAGCCAACCCAAACAACCTCAACGAACAACCAAACAACAACGCCAACAACCACCCCCTTAACTAACAACACTAACAAAAAACCTATGGACCTATCACAATACAAAACACCTATAATGCTCGTAGACCAAAACAAAACATACACCGCTAAATTAAAAACGACTGCTGGAGAAATAGATATTGCTCTCAATACAAAATCTACTCCTGTTACTGCAAACAATTTTATTTTCTTATCCAAGAAAAATTTTTACGACAATGTTATTTTCCACCGAGTAATTAAAGGATTTATGATCCAAGGTGGCGATCCTACGGGCACTGGCACTGGTGGACCAGGTTATAAATTTAATGACGAACCTTTTACAGGAGAATACTCTAGAGGCACTGTAGCTATGGCCAACTCAGGCGCAAACACAAACGGCAGCCAATTCTTTATTATGCATACCGACAACGCACTACCTCCTAATTATGTAATTTTTGGCAAAGTAGTTAGCGGACTTGAAACACTGGACGCAATCGCCGAAGCGCCAGTAACATATAACGAGATGGGAGAAAAATCAAAACCTATTGAACCGGTTAAAATCATATCTGTAGAGATTGTAGAAAAGTAAAACAAAAGACCTCCTATTACGGAGGTCTTTTTAATTTTATTTCTTATTAACCGCTACTTCTTTTGGAGCTTTCTTCTTATAATATATCTCTACCTGAACTCTCTTTACCCCAAATTTCATAGCTTCAGCTCTAGTAGTATCTAACCAAATATCCATTCTGCCTAAACCGTAACGGGAATTCATACGATCCTCTACCACAAAAATCTTATCACCGTATAAGGCTGGAATTTTAATTTGAGTACCAAAGGGCAACCCGTTAGCAGCAATCATACCATCATGCACTCTTTTGCCAGAAGCAGCAATAAAAGGTGAATCATCGGTTTGACCAGGAGTGCTCGTATAAGCAGTAATTACCGCGTCTAGTACTCTATCTGGCTGTTGCTCGTCATTATCAGCCATGGCTAGCTTTATGCTAGTTTCAGGCTTACTAACAACTTTCTGATCGACATTAGCGATTTTTTGTGTAGAATTAGCCATATTTAGGTCAAAATTAGCTTTAACTACTAAAGGTACAGCTAATTGGCTAACCATAGCCACAGTTACTGATAATTTAACTGCTATTTCTAAGGCTTTTAGGGTGTTTTTTCTCTCAACTAAGCTCATATTCTTATAAATTAAAAAGTATCCATATCGGATACCTTTGCTTAATTAACAGCAAAATATACCACAAATTAGCATTTTTGTCAATACCTCCAACCAACCATTCGCATAAACCTAATTTTTCCTTGACTAAGAAAATTCCTCAAAAAAATAATGGTAAATAGTACAAAAATGATATAAAATAATATAAAACAAATTAGAAGGTCTTACGGTTTACAAGACGCGACATGTGTGCTAAAAATAATAGACATTTTGGCTTAAATATTAACTTTTATGTCCTCTTCCCAACCTAGTCCTCGTAGGCATTATGGGCATTTGCCTGGCACAGAGTCTTTATTTCCAAAAGAAAAAAAGAAAAAAATTTTAAAAACCATAGGAATGTGGGCGGCTATTGGTTTAGCAGCCAGTTTTATTGTTGGCACTGGCGTTGTTGCCTGGATTAGCCGAGATCTTCCCGACCCAAACAAGCTTAACGACCGCCAGGTTTCTCAAAGCACCAAAATCTACGATCGCACTGGCGAACACCTTCTCTATGAGGTATACCAAAACCAAAAAAGAACTTTGGTAGAAATGGACCAAATTTCTGACTTTGCCAAAAAGGCTACTGTGGCAGTAGAAGACAAAAACTTTTACGAACATAGCGGCATACGCATCCAAAGTATTTTGCGTGCTCGTTTTAACAGCCTTATTGGCCGAAGAGCGGGTTCTGGCGGAGGCTCTACTCTCACCCAGCAGCTTATTAAAAATACTATTGTTGGCGATGAGCGCCGAGGCTTTGCTGGATATTTTAGAAAAATAAAAGAAGCTATTTTGGCCGTGCGATTAGAAAAAAAATATACCAAAGACCAAATTCTCAAACTATACTTAAATGAGATTCCGTACGGATCTACTAACTACGGTATTGAATCTGCGAGCCAGGCCTATTTCCAAAAAAAAGCAGCAGATTTAACTCTTGCCGAAGCAGCGACACTCGCTGCTATTCCTAAAGCACCAAGCCGATACCTAAAAGATCTGGACGCTTTAAGAGACAGACGAGATTTGGTGCTAGCTCTTATGTTTGACCAAGGGATGATTACCGAAGAACAAAAAAAAGAAGCTCAGGGAGTGGCCCTACGAATTTTTAGAAACTCTGGCCCAATGGAAGCTCCTCATTTTGTTTTATACGTAAAACAACTACTATCTGATCAGTTTGGAGAAAGAGCTATCGACGAGGGAGGTCTCAAGGTAATTACCTCTCTAGATTATGATAAACAAAAAATAGCAGAGAAAACAGTAAAGGAGCTCGGAGATAAAAATGCCAAAGACGCTAACGCAAATAATGCTGCCCTAGTGGCTCTTGACCCAGAGACTGCCCAAATATTAGCTTTGGTTGGTTCTAGGGATTATTATAATGATGAAATTAACGGACAGTTTGATGTGGCCACCCTAGGGAAACGTCAGCCAGGATCTTCTTTTAAACCATTTGTTTACACCGCTGCCTTTGAAAAAGGCTACACCCCCGAAACAGTTCTCTATGACGTAGCAACTGAATTTGATGTACGAAGCGGAGGAAACACAACATACACTCCCAAAAACTATGACGGCAAAGATCATGGGCTGGTAACTATCCGCCGCGCCTTACAAGGCTCTCTTAATATTCCCGCAGTTAAGGCCCTATACTTGGTGGGAGTTAAAAACACCATAGAATTTGCCAAACGATTTGGTTACACTACCTTCACCGGCGATTACGGCCTTAGCTTAGTGTTGGGTGGTGGAGAAGTAAATCTTCTAGAACATACTAACGCCTACGCTACTTTAGCAAACAACGGAACATACGATGTGCCAGTAAGCATTTTAAAAGTAACTAACAGCGCTGGAGAAAACTTATATGAATGGAAAGCGGACGAAGGAAAAGAAGCAATTAAACCAGAAATTGCAGCTACTATTTCTAATGTACTTTCCGATGATGTTTCAAGAGCTTATATTTTCGGCGCTCGAGGAAACCTTACTCTTCCCGATCGTCCAGTAGCTGCCAAAACAGGTACAACTAATGACAATAAAGATGCGTGGACTCTTGGATATGTGCCCTCACTAGCAGTGGGTGTTTGGGTAGGAAACACTATCCCTACCCCCATGAAAGCTGGTGGAAACGCTCTGGCTGGAACAATTTTTAACCGATTTATGAAAGAGGCATTAAAAGGTACTCCTGTAGAACCATTTCCAACCCCACCAATTAACGATGCACAAAAACCAGTTTTACGGGGCGGAGATGGTGGTATCACTCTTAATATAAATTCAGAGACTGGTAAAATTGCAATTTCATCAACACCAAACAACCTCATTACTCAAAGAACATACTTGCCTCCCCACGACATCCTACATTATGTAGACAAAGACGATCCGCGTGGCCCAGCGCCAGCTTTTCCAAATGACGACCCTCAATACGCTGGCTGGGAAGCTGGTCTCCAAGCATGGATGACCAAACAGCAGGCTGCTGGCGCTGTAACATTTCAAGAACCTCCCACCGAATATGATAGCGAACAATCTTCTGAACTCTCTCCAAAGATAGAGTTTATCTCCCCTGTCGAAGGCGGTGTGTTAAATTCAAGAGAAATAAAAATTGAAATAAAAGCAGTTGCTCCACGTGGCGTTACCAAAGTAATTTACCAAATTGACAACGAACATATCGGCACCACAAGCGTCTTCCCGTTTAGCTTTACCTACTACGCTCAAAAGCTCAGCAAAGGACCGCACACACTAAGTGCAGTTGCAGTTGATGATGCTGGCAACAGCTCAGAAAAAAGCATTACCTTTGGTATGCAGGCCGAACTTGACCCTCCCAACTTTGAATGGTTTGACGGCGAAACACTCACCCTGAAGGCTGATGATTTTCCTCGTGTATTTAACATTATACCTTTCCGATGGGATGATATGAAGAAGATTGATATTTACCTTTCTTCTGCAAACGGAGAACCAAGACTAATTTATAATTTCAACCACCAAGAAGACAAACTTTTCAACAACATGTTAACATTCACCTGGAAACGTTCCCCTGGGATTGGCGAACACTCACTCAAAGCTATTTTAACCGATAACAACAACAAGACAACTGAAAAAACATTAGGGATTATAGTTGAATAACATCTAAAATAAAAAGCACAAGGACTATCCTGTGTTTTTTATTTTAAAATCTTAACCTTACTGTCTTATCGGCATCACAATATACACAAAACTTGTATCGCCTTTGGGGGCAAAAATACAAGGACTGTCTGCGCTTATCACTTTAATAAGCGTGTTTTCTGTATCAATGTTTGCCAAACCATCTAAAACATACCTGTGATTGAGTAATATGTTATTTTTTTCTCCTTTAATTTCGGCCTGAATCTCTGATTTATGTTCTCCAGTTTGAGTCGACACTGAAGATATGAGCACTGCACTACTTGCAGGCTCAAATTCAAAGTTTACTGCATTTACACCAGTTGTTGTAAACAGGCTAGCTGCTTTAATTTCTTTTATAATTTGGTTTGTAGAAAATTCGGCTGTTGTTTTAAATTCTTTTGGAATGATCTGAGTGTAGTCTGGGTAGGTACCATCTACCAACCTGGAAACCAACTCAGCATCATTACAGCGTAAGACAATCTGATTCTCTGTTAGTAGCAACCGCACGTTGCGTTCGTTTTCTAAACCTTTTGACAAGGTCAAAATATGACTAATTTCTTGGGCTGTACGTGCAGGGATTATCACTCGTACTTTTTCTTCACCTTGTATTACTTTTACTTTTTTTTCTGCTAATCTATAGCTATCGGTGGCAGCCATACTTAACACCCCAGCCTCATCATTAAAATTAAATAACACCCCGGCTAACTCAGGTCTTATTTCATTTTTGGAAGCAGCTTGGGAAACTTGTCCCAAACCTCCTTTTAACGCATCAATGTCTATTAAATAACCTTTTCCTTCGCCAACTACAGGAACAACCGGAAACTCATCTGCTGGCGCACCTTTGATTTTTGTAGAAGACCTACCGCTTACTACCTGTAATTCATTTTCTTGTAACGAAATCTCAACCTTCTCTTCTGAGAGTAAATTTACAAAATCGCTTAACGTTCTAGCTGGAACCGTAAAAACACCAGGTACTTCTACTTTTGCTCGAAGGTTGGAAGTTATTGCCAATTCTAGGTTAGTCGCCAAAAATTCAACTTTTTGTTCAGAGGCTCGAATAAGAACATTCCCTAAAATAGGAAGATTAAGATTTTTTCCAGCTACTCCAATTACAAGTGCCAGGGCTTTTGACAAGTTCTCCTTTGTACAAAAGAATTTCATATTTTAAGGTTTAGTTAAAAAGTTTTTGTGTTGTTGATAAGTAACTGCTATTTGTCGTCTATTAACGGTTAATTTATATATTTATATATTTGATAACCGCCTTTATAATGGGGTGGATAAGTGGGATAACCGCGAAAAGATCTTATGCCAAGCACCTTTTTAACTTTTTGGTTTGTGGGTAAATCAGGGGAACGTAGGTGAAAAAGCGTGTGTGAAACTTTTACTTTTTCTTTGTGTTGTTGATAACTTTTGTAAAAGTGAGAGAAAAGTTAATACTTTTTTAACTTTTTACCAGGGTTATCAACAGGTTATTAACTTTTTTATGTGAGATTCACGTATAGTTTCTGTTTTATTAACTCTATTTCTTGTTTTAGTTTTAAATCTTTTTCAGCATCAGTACTAATTTTATTATCAGCATGCATAGCTGTGGTGTGATCTCTCCCGCCAAGTTCGTTACCTATCGCAGGGTAAGACATGTTAAGCTCTTTGCGCATAAGGTGCATGATAATTTGGCGTGGGTAAGAAAATTTTTTCTCTCGGCTTTGTCCAAGCAGGTCGGAGATGTTGATAGAAAAAAATTCACTGGCGGCTTCGATAATTTGTTGAGGGGTAACTGATTTGTAGGTCGATCGTATTTCTGTGTTAGCAAGAAGAGATTTGATAGATTCTATAGTAGGTTCGGTATTTTTAAGTTGGTGGAGGGCGATAATTTTGTTGAGAGCGCCTTCTAGTTCGCGGATGTTGCGGTGAATAGTGGTGGCAACAATTTGTAAGATGTCTTGGGTAAGAGGAAAGTTTTTTTCTACACATTTTTTCTGTAAAATGGCAATGCGTGTCTCTAAGTCTGGAGGGGCAACATCCACTATCATTCCCCATTCAAAACGAGATTTTAAACGGTCTTCCAAAGCAGGGATAGCTTTGGGAGGTCGGTCGGAAGTCATTACTACCTGCTTGTTTTGTTGGTGAAGCTCGTTAAAGGTGTGAAAAAATGATTCCTGAGTCTTGTCTTTACCTGAAATAAATTGAATATCGTCAATGAGAAGAATGTCGATATTGCGATATCTGTTTTGGAAGCTTTTAGCATTTCCGTCTCGTACCGAAGAGATGTAGTCGTTAGAGAATTTTTCAGCGCTTGCGTACATTATGTTGATGTTAGGCCTTGCCTTAAGAAGGTGGTTGCCAATTGCCTGTACAAGATGAGTTTTGCCCAAACCAACGCCTCCGTATATAAAAAGAGGGTTATATGCTTCGCCTGGTTTGTTTACCACTGCTTGAGCAGCTGCATAGGCAAGTTCTGAACCTCCCCCAACCACAAAGGTTTCAAAAACGTATTTAGGGTTAAGTCCAAATTCTCCGACGCGTGGCGGTGGTTTTACTTCGTTAGAGGTAAAAACTGGAGAAAGTACAGGGGTTTCAGGGGGCCTGTCTTCGGTTTTGATTTCGGGGCTCTGTGGAGCTATGTTTTTAATGTTAAAGATTTTGTATTCTAGTTTTTTGATTGGTTTTTCGGTGACCCGTTCTAGGGATTTAACGATCATTTGGTTGTAGTTTTTTTCAAGCCAGGCACGGTAGAAATCATTAGGTACACACAAAACCACGCAATTGTCTTGGTAAGAAAGGATATCGGTGTTTCGAAACCAGGTAACAAAATTAGGTTTTGAAATTGAAAGCTCTAATTCGGCCAAGACTGCCTGCCATATTTCGTGGTTAGACATATTTGAAAAACCTTTATAATTAGCTTTTTCATAGTATCATAATAAGAAAAAATGACCAATAGTAGCCAAAATTCTGTAAGGGGAAAGACTGGGGACAAGATGTGGACAACCATGTTTACTTGACAATTCTCGAAATAACCTCTATAATTAGTTTACTAAACTTAAATACTTAATGATATTTTATGGCAACAAAAAGAACCTATCAACCTAAAAAAAGAAAGAGAGCAAAATCTCATGGTTTTCGTGCTAGAATGTCCACTAAAGGTGGTCGTGAAGTATTAAGTCGCAGACGGGCGAAAGGCAGAAAGAAATTAACTGTTTCGGATGAGCGAAAAGGAAAGAGAACAAGAAAAACACGCTAAAGTTATCTCTTAGACAAAACCCGCTGAAAAGCGGGTTTTGTGATATAATATTACTGTTATGTTTCAGCAAGAAAACAGGCTTAGAAAGATTCGGGATTTTAATTTGATTATGAAGCACGGCCAATGGATAAACGGCCAGTTTTTAGATATGAAGTATCTAGAGTTGGCAAAAAATCAAAACTTTTTTCCTAAAAAAGAAGATCCAGAAAGTTTTAAAAAACAGCTAAAACTAGCCATATCTATAAGTTTAAAAATAAGTAAAAGTGCAGTAAAGCGTAATCGTGTAAAACGACAAATACGGGAAGTGCTTCGACTGTTAATCAGAGATGGTCTGGTAAAAACAGGATACTATGTTTTAGTAATTGCGAAAAAAGGTGTTTTAGACAAAGAGTATGCTGAAATTAGCCAAGAAATAAAACTTTTATTACAAAGAGGAAAAATTTTAAATTAAGTTCTGTGTAGATTTTGTGTTTAAGATGGTGCCCTAATTGTTTTGAAAAAGGGTAAGAAAAATTTATTCTATGAAGTTAAAAAAAATATTAAATTTTCTCTTATCTCTGCCAAGAAAACCTGTTTTATTATTAATTATAATATATCAAAAAACCATTTCTCCAGACCACGGTCCCTTTAAATTTTTATTCCCTCATGGCTATTGTAAGTACTATCCTACGTGCAGTGAGTATGGACGTCAGGCTATAGAAAAAGGCTTAGTTAAGGGCTTATTTAAAACTATATGGAGAATTATTCGTTGTAATCCGTGGAGTCAAGGCGGTGTCGACCTTCCGTAGTTGGTTTGTAGTTTGTAGGTGGGTGTAAGAACGTTGTGGAATAAATAATTATTAAAAAAAGACCTAAGGTTAGGTCTTTTTTTAATTTATTTTTAGAGCGATACATCTAGTCCGCCACTTGGATCACGAGGGATAGATGGTGGACGAGAAGGGCTGGTTTCGTCTTCCATGACCTGGCTACTGCCAGCTGCTGATTCTCGTGGAGGGGTTGATGAGCTGCTTGAAGCAGAAGGGTTTGTTTCGCTTAGAACGTCTGGTGCGGTTGTGTCTCGAGGAATTGTAGAAGTAGAAGCTTGGGTAGGGTTGGTTGAGGATGGATTGTTTGACTCTGAATTAGGAGTGGGAGAGGTTTCGTTCTGAGGCAGGCTCGTTTGTTGGTTGTCCGAGGAGTTGCCTGTTTGGTTGGTAGCTTCGTTGTTTGGTAAGCCTTTTGTTTTAGGTTTAAGAAGTGTATGGGAAATTGTAGCAAAGACTAGCGCTCCTAAAATTAGACATAATATACCAATAACAGCGCCTCTAGTTTTGTAGTAGTTCCAGTTGTTTGGGTTAGGAGTGGGTGCGGTTGGTGGCATATAAAATTTTTTAATAAAAATTACCTATAAATTATAGTTTATTTCTATTAAAAAAACAACGAGGCTGGCTGTGCACCTAACCTCGCATGTCCTTTCAATAGAAAATTATTTTTTATCGGCAGTATCTTTGGTATCTTTTTTACTTCCCACAATCTTCTCTTTCAAGAAAGTCATCACTTTTCTGTTTTGTATAGTTAAAGCAAGAGTATCAAGTACCTCTGGTTTTTTGAGATTTTCTTCTACGTTTTTATTATCTGGATAGGCAGCTTTAATTTGTTTTACCTCTGCGTCAATGTCAGCTTTCTCTGCTTTGATATTATTATCCAATGCAACTTGGCGAGAGATGAGCGCAGCCTTTACTCTGCGGAGGGCCTGTTCAGTAAAGTCCTTAAATATGTCTCCTTCTGTTTTTTTGAGATCTTTTAGATATTTTTCCATTTCAATTCCCTGGTTGGCCAAACTATATTTAAGTTCATTGAAGATTTTTTGTTTCTCGGCATTTATAAGAACATCGGGAACTTCAGAAATCTCACTGGCCTCAATCATTTGATCTAAAATTTCTATTTCAATTTTTTGGTCGTCTTTGTGTTTTGCTTCCTCGGATAAATTAGTTTTAATGATTAGCTTTAGACCTTCCAGACTTTCTTGGCCGATAGATTTGGCAAATTCATCATTTATGTCGGGGTGTTGTAACTCAAAAACATCATTTACTTTTACTTTGAAATCTATATCTTTTCCAGCCAAGTGTTTTTGGTAATGATCCTTAGGAAACTTTAAAGAAAACTCTTTGGCATCATCTTTTTTGAGACCAATTAACTGCTCGGCAAGGCCTGGGATATAATGAGGTTCGTTTAAGTATACTTGATGATTAGGAGCTTGTCCGCCTTCGACAGGTACTTTATCTGCAAACATTTCCATGTTTATAACAAGTTTGTCATCCTTGGTTGAAGCGCCGTTTTTTAAGATTTCTTTAGTCTGCATCTTTTTAAGATCGTTTAACACAGTCTCAACTTCTGCTTCGGTAACTTCTTTAGATTGGTGTTTTACCTTTACTTTAGACATGTCGCCAAGTTTTATTACTGGCAACAGAGCTACAGTGGCGGTAAATACCAAATCATTTCCTGGAGCGATTTTAGTAATAGTAATTTGTGGCATGCCAACGGTATCAAGCTTAGCTTCTTTGGCAGCGTTAAAAAAGTTTTTTTCTACGATTGGTTGCATGGCTTCTTCGATTATTCTAATCTCCCCTACCTGCTGCTTAACCATTTCGTAGGGAGCTTTTCCAGCACGAAAACCTTTGATGGCAGCGCGTTCCGAAATACGGATAGCGGCAGCCTCAAGATCTTTCTTATAATCTTTTGGTTCTACTGTAATGGTAAGTTCGACTTGGGATTTATCTAGAGTTTTAGCTTCGTATTTCATACGTATTTTTTAACAAAAATAAAGGTAAATTATTGGGTGATTTTAGCCTAGTTTTGGTAAAACGTCAAGGTAAGCACGGTTCCGTCATTTGGGTTAAAGCCACCTCTAAAATAAAAAGAAGACTACGGATAAGCAGCCTTCTTTTTATTTAGAAGTCTTATTTAATGAGTAATCCTACAATGAGTAAAGCCACGATATTTGCTACTTTAATCATTGGGTTAATGGCAGGGCCAGCTGTATCTTTATATGGGTCGCCAACGGTATCTCCAGTAACTGCAGCTTGATGTGCAAAGGATCCTTTACCGCCGTAGTTTCCTTTTTCAATATATTTTTTGGCGTTATCCCAAGCACCACCACCAGTTGTCATAGAAATAGCTACAAATAAACCAGTAATAATTGTGCCGAGCAATAATCCACCCAAAGCCTCAATTCCTAAAATAAATCCTACAAGCACAGGAGCAAGAACTGGAATAGCTGCAGGCAAAATCATTTGATTAATTGCTCCTTTAGTAACGATGTCAACAGCCTTACCATAATCTGGTTTATTGGTGCGTTCCATGATACCTGGAATTTCTCTAAATTGTCTACGAACTTCTTCTACTACTTTTCCTGCCACCTTACCAACAGATTCCATAAGCATTGCGCCGAAAAGATATGGCAATAAACCACCAATAAATAATCCCGCCAAAACCTTCGGGTCATTGATAAGGAATTCAATAGATTCAGGAAGTTTGTGGGTAAAGTCTGCAAAAAGAACTAAGGAAGCTAGGCCTGCACTCGCGATAGCATAGCCCTTTGTTACTGCTTTGGTGGTATTACCAACAGCGTCTAATTTGTCAGTAATTTCACGAACGTTTTCTGGAAGTTCGCTCATTTCAGCAATTCCACCCGCGTTATCTGTAATCGGACCATATGCGTCGATAGTAACGATGATTCCAGCAAGAGAAAGCATGCTCATAGCTGCAATAGCCACACCGTATAATCCAGCTAGCCAGTAAGTGCCCAAAATTGAAGCGACAATAAATAATACAGGCCAAGCGGTTGATCTCATTGATACTGCAAGTCCAGCAATAACATTGGTGCCGTGACCAGTTTCACTCGCTTTGGCAATTTGTTTTACAGGAGCGTATTCAGTAGAGGTATAGTATTCAGTAATCCATACCATAATGGCTGCAAGCGCTAAACCAACAACGGAAGAAGCATAAATTTTATTAACATCGTATCCTACCAAATCACTCATAAGCCATTTGGTAACAGGGTAAAATGCGATTAAGGCAAAAACACCAGAAGCAGCTAGTCCTTTATATAAGGATTGCATGATGTTTTGTTTTTTACCTAATCGAATAAAGAATGTTCCAGCGATAGAAGCAATAATAGAAACACCGCCAAGTACCAAAGGGTAAATAACTGCCTTCTCGTTGCCTGTAAAGAGCAGTCCGCTCAGAACCATAGTAGCAATAGCAGTCACCGCATATGTTTCAAAAAGGTCTGCAGCCATACCTGCGCAGTCACCAACATTGTCACCAACATTGTCTGCAATTACAGCTGGGTTGCGAGGATCGTCTTCTGGAATTCCTTTTTCTACTTTACCAACGAGGTCTGCACCCACGTCAGCAGCTTTGGTAAAAATTCCGCCGCCAATTCTGGCAAAGACTGAAATCAAACTGCCGCCGAAAGCCAAACCAATAAGTGCAGATAAATCTTTTGTGATTGCATAAAAACCAGCTACTCCCAAAAGTCCAAGCCCAACCACCATAAGTCCAGTGATAGACCCTCCACGTACAGCCACATTTAAAGCTTCTTTCATGCCTCTTTTAGCAGCTTCAGCAGTTTTAATGTTTGCTCGTACAGAAACATTCATACCAATGATACCTGCCAGTCCAGAAAGCACTGCTCCAACCATGAAGCCGATAGCAGTAAGCCAGTTAATACCTAGGCCTAATAATACAAAGACAATGAGAGCCACTATAGCAATAGTTTTATATTGTCTGCCAAGATATGCGTTTGCGCCTTCTTGGATAGCTTTAGCAATCGCTTTCATGCGATCATCTCCAGCTGGCTGTTTGTTTATCCAGGTAATTAAAATTACCCCATATAGTATTGCAAGCACTGCTGGCAATATTGCGTAGAGAAATACTGTCATATATTTGTCTTAATTTAAGACTTAAGTTAATTAAAAGTATGGTAATTCTTCCTGCATATAAAAGACAGGGAGATGGTTGTTTTAATCAATATGATATGTTAAGATAGCTTTCACGTCAACCCCGCCCAGCGAACCAGGGATTTTGCTAAGATTAGTCACTAATCTTAGCAAAATCCCTTAAAAAACTATGCGGTATAAAATTTTGCTCAAAACACTGAAAGTTCTGATATATGCAAAAAGACTTTTTTGGTGGTCTGCTACCAGAACTTTTTTTGTTTTAGGCAAAATACTGTCGCCAGGATGGCGGTTTTTTGGCTTTATTTACTATAAAACTAGCTATTTATATAAAAAAATAGCTACTGTAAGTGGTTTTGATGACCAGCTCGTTAAAAGGGACAATTTACAGGCCGTAGTTTTTCTAGTTTTGTTTGTTATAGCTTTACCCCAGACAAAGTTGTATGCTAAAAAAGAGACTGCTTTACCAGGACAGCTTACTCTGGCCTATTCTCTTACTCCTGCAGATCAAGATTATAGTATAGAAGAGGTCGCAGCAGTTTTAGGGTCAGATGCAGATAATATAGTACCTGCAGCCTGGAAAACTGGTGTAATAAGCCAAGATCAGTTTGTAGGTGTGGTACCAGGAGATGTGGAGTTGGGAGGCGTGGTGGCTGGGGGTAATGCCCTTTCGAAACCTATTATTTTCCCTGGAGCAGCAGTGAGTGGAAGTCGCAATAAGACCATAGAATACGTAGTGCAAGCGGGTGATTCTTTAGGGGCAATTGCTGCAAGGTTCCAAATTAGTGTAGCGACCATTTTATGGGAAAATAATTTGGGGGTTAACTCGTATCTTCATCCTGGTGATAAATTAAGAATTTTGCCAGTAAGTGGTTTGGTACACACTATAAAGAAGGGTGATACTCTAAAAAAGATTGCTACATTATACACTGCCACAGTAGAAGAGATTGTTAAATTTAACAAACTTAAATCTGATGGATCCGATCTGGTAATCGGAGAAAAGATAATGGTGCCAAATGGTGTAAAATTTGCAGTCAGCACACCTGTAGCTACTTCGCGTAACATAGCAAAAGTTGCAACACCACCTTCGTCTAAACAAGTACCAACAGTTTCTGGCTATATTTGGCCAACTGCCGTTCGGCTTATTACGCAGTACTTTACTTGGCAGCATCATGGTATTGATGTAGCTGGCGGAAGCTTCTCTACTCCAAATTATGCCGCTAAAGCTGGTGTCGTAGAAAAATCACAATGTGGTTGGAATTCAGGCTATGGCTGTGTAGTTATTATCGACCACGGCGGAGGTATAAAAACACTGTACGGCCATAATTCAAAATTGTTAGTGAGTGCCGGTGAGCGAGTGGAAGCTGGTCAAACCATCGGTTTGATGGGAAATACAGGAAATGTACGAGGTCGTACGGGTATCCATTTGCACTTTGAAGTATGGGTAAACGGTGTTCGTACCAATCCGTTTAAGTTTGTAAAATAACTGATGGGTAAAATGTAGGGTTGAAAAAATAACGGCGAAGTGGTATTGTTTTATCACTTCGATCTGGTACCGTAGCCAAGTGGTAAGGCAGGGGTCTGCAAAACCCCTATGCGCCGGTTCAAATCCGGCCGGTACCTCAAATTTAAAACTCCCGACCAATTTTTTCTTGCCCAAATTTTTTTTGAGGCGTATTATACGTATCGTACGTATAAATTTTAGTTATGAAAAAAATTATTATTATTGATGGTAATGCCATTATTCATCGTGCTTACCACGCCATTCCCCCGCTTACCACTAAAGATGGAAAGATGGTAAATGCGGTCTATGGGTTTACGTCCATGCTTTTTAAGGTTTGGAAAGATTTAAAGCCGACGCACATTGCAGTAACGTTTGATATGTCGGGACCTACGTTTCGGCATGCTAAGTTTGAAGAGTATAAAGCAACGCGGGTTAAGGCAGATCAAGATCTATATGACCAGATACCTTTGGTGCACGAAATGGTGCAAAGTTTAGGCCTGCAAATTTTTGAGAAAAAAGGTTATGAAGCTGATGATATAATTGGCACGATTGCTGCACAAGTAAAAAAAGAAGCGGAAGTATTTATTGTCACTGGTGACATGGACACATTGCAGCTCGTACAAGAGAATGTAAGGGTATATACCCTGCGTAAGGGAATTAACGATATAGTTGTATATGATCCAAAAGAAGTGCAAAACCGATTTGGTTTTGGGCCAGAAATGATGGTGGACTACAAAGCTCTGCGTGGCGATACATCAGATAATATTCCCGGAGTTCCAGGTATTGGTGAAAAAACAGCCACAGAACTTATTCAAAAATTTGGCGGTATCGATGCTTTGTACAAAAAAATAAAATCTGATAAAAAAATTAATGAAGAAATTAAACCAGGAGTCCTTAATAAACTGATTGAAGGTGAGGCAAGCGCTCGTATGAGTTTTGAATTAGCAACCATTGATTGTGCTGTACCAGATGTAGGTTTTAAACTTAGTGATTGTGAAATTAAACCATTTGATACAGAAAAAGTAGAGCTTGTTTTTCAAAAATTTGAATTTGTTTCGCTCCTTAAGCGTATGCCCGGTTTTGCCGATGTTACATCAGGCGAATCGGGGGGTAAAACTAAAAAGAAATATAAGGTTGAAGAAAAATTTAGCTTTACCGAAATTGAGAATGCTAAAAATGCAGCTGATTTGGTGCATGCTATTGAGGCTAAGAAGAGTTTTGCCTGTCGTGCCGTGTTAACAGGCAAAGAAGCATTGGACAGTGATTTGTTGGGTTTTATTTTTGCAGTTGAAGAAGATGCATTTTATGTAGATAAAAAAATGGCAGAATATTTCTTGCCGTTGTTTAAAAAGCAAGGAATAGAATTAATTGGGCATGACTTAAAAGAATTAGCCAAGGTTTTACAATACAATTATAATTTTATTTTATCCAATGATTTGTTTGATGTTATGGTCGCTTCGTACCTGTTAAATCCAGGGACGAGGGCCCATGATAGTACGAGTGTTTTGTTAAAGGTGCTTGGTAAGGCCTTGCCCCAAAGTAGCGCTCAAACAAATCTATTTGGTATTGATAAAAAAAGTTTTGCACAAGAGCTAGTCTGGCTTAGTCAAACTAAGCCCATTTTACAAGCTGATTTAGAGAAAACTGATAATTTAGGTTTGTTTAAAAAAGTAGAAATGGCTCTTATCTTTGTGTTGGCAGAAATGGAATTGCATGGCGTGGCAGTAGACTTAAAAATGCTTGAAACCTTATCCAAAGAAGCGCAGTCAACTATAAAAAAATTGACCAAAGAAATTTATGAATTGGCAGGCATGGAATTTAATATTGCCTCTCCAGTTCAATTACGCGAAGTATTATTTGATAAACTAGGATTAGAGGTAGAAGGTATAAAGAAAGGAAAAACAGGCTTATCAACTTCGGCGGAAGAGCTAGAAAAATTACGTGGCCTCCATCCAATTATTGATCAGATTTCTATCTATCGTGAGGTGGCTAAATTACAAAATACCTATATAGATGTGTTGCCCGCTCTAGTTAATGCAAAAACTGGGCGGATTCATACGCACTATAATCAGACTGTGGCTGCTACAGGCAGACTATCGAGCGTTGATCCTAATTTGCAAAATATTCCAATTAGAACTGAGCTGGGTCGGCTCGTACGAAAGGCTTTTGTGGCAGAACCAGGTAATACACTAGTGAGTGCAGACTATTCGCAAATCGAATTGCGTATTGTTGCTTCACTTGCAAAGGATAAGCGTATGATTGAAATCTTTAATAACGACGAAGATATTCATGCTGCTACAGCGGCTGCTATAAATAATGTGTCGCTTGATAAAGTAACTAAAGAGATGCGGTATGGTGCTAAAGAGGTAAACTTTGGGGTATTATATGGTATGGGAGCGTATGGGCTTAGTTGGCGTGCAGGTATTCCTCAGGCACAAGCCAAAGATTTTATTAAAAAATATTTTGAAGCATTTAGTGGTGTGCGGAAATATATGGACGAAACACTTGCGTTTACCAAAACAGAAGGATACTGCGAAACTCTATTTGGTCGTCGACGATATATACCAGAACTGCGAGCAGCTAATTTTCAAGTGCGCGCGGCTGGAGAGCGCATGGCTATAAATCATCCTATTCAGGGTACAGCTGCAGACTTGATGAAGATGGCAATGATCGAGGTTAAAAAAGTGTTAGATAAAAGCGAAAAAAATATAAAAGAGAAAGCAAGAATGATTATGCAGGTGCACGATGAGCTAGTTCTTGAAGTTACCGAAGAGGTTGCCGAAGAAGTGGCAAAGTTGGTACAAGATGTAATGGAAAAAGTGGTTACTTTGCGAGTGCCAATTAAGGTGGGAACAAGCATTAATCGAAGTTGGGGTGAAATGAAGTAAAGGAAGATAAGTGCTAAAAACTAAACAGAAGCTGGAACTTCGCATTTGAACTTTTTTTCTATACTTTTGGTAAGTAAATGAAGTGAAAGAAGTAAAAGAAAAAAACTTATAATTTTTATTTCCATACCCTGAAGAGGAAGAGACATGAGTCCAAGTGGGGCGCCAAAAATTGCCAAGAAAGGAGCGCCGCATGTAGCGCATCCAGAAACTGCTACGTTAGCTAATGTTCCGCCAACACTAGCAATGGCATGTGAGGCGTTTTTTTGTGCCTTCATAATATCGTGACGGAAAACAATAAGAGCTAGATAGACACCAAAAAATAAAGAAATACAAAAACTAAGGAGGAGTGAAGCTGCAGTGAAGAAAAATCCATCCATCTCTATAAGAACAAAAATGCTTTTAAAGGCCACGTCTGCAATGGTAAGGTAATAAGAAAGCGCTTCCAAAATAACCGTAGCCACAATTGCAATAATGGCATATTTTTTTCTTTTTAAAATGGGAATGGCTATCTCTGTAACCATAGTTATGATTGGGTTTGATTTTGAGCAGGAGGAACGATAACTTTATTTGTAGAAAGGTTTTTATAGGTCCCCATAAGAGATAAGTTTGTAAAGATGTATGTGCCGTCACTTGCGATAGTGCCAACATCAGTCCAAGCTTGTTTTAAGCTGGGATATTCTCCAGTGTCTCCAGTTAGAATAAAAGTTGGAACAAGAGTTATCTTGTATTTGTTAAGTAAGGCCCTACCTGCAGCAGATTTTGAATCTAATACGTTAGGAGTGGTATTAATACCAAAATTATTTTTTAAAATTGTTTCATGTTGGGTAACGTCGTAGCATTCGGTGCAGGTAATATCGGTGAGTAGTGTGAGGCCAACCCTTCCCTTTACTTCACCAGTTTCAGAAAGAGAATATGGCGCGCCAACTTGTCTAAATATAAATGTATCATTGGAGATATCCCCTGTTTTGGAAAAAACATCAGCAAGAGTGGCTACTTTATTTAATTCACCCTTTAAAATAAAAGTAGGAAGTTTTTGTATAGCAAACTGTTTGATGAGCTCCTTACCTTCTTCGCTTGTTTTGTCTACATTTTTTTGTGAGTCAATTTTTACATTTTCTTTTTTGATGTAGTTAAGTACAGGATTGATATCAAAACAGTCTTTGCATGAATTGTCGGTAATAGTAATAAGTTCGAGGTTAGCAGGTCGGTTAGCTTCGGCAGCCTCGGCTATTTTTTTATTAGCTAAAGAGTTTGTTCGTATAAAAAAAGTAATAACAATTGCTCCGCTAATAAGCATAGCTACAAAAATACCAACCAGAAACCAATAGTTAATTTTTATTTCGCTCGCAGGTTGTTCGTTCATAGTAAGTATTTAAAGTTTCTGGTTTAGATTTGTGGTATTAGTTTAACAGCCACCCACCATGTCTGGAAGGGCTTCAAGAGAATTGTTTTGGGGCACACCAGTAGAAGCGTTTACATCACTACCTTTTAATTTATTAAATATTGTTATAGAAGCAGCCATTTGTCCGAGTGAAACGAGGGTAAGTACACCAAGAACTGCAGTAACTAAAATATTATTCCAAGAGAGAGTTTTTTTGGCTGGATCGTTAAGTTTTGAGCTAATCTCGTTTTTTATGGAATCGAGTGGAGATGATGGAGGATTTTGTTCAGTCATATATTTATATAAATAATTTAAGTTAGGTACATTTTTAGCAGCCGCCTACCATGCTCGGTGCGTTTTCAATATCAGAAGGTAGTGGTGCAGAACCTGCGCTTGTGGCACCATCATATTTTGGAATTTTTACATTTAGCAGTAGAGAAGCGATGTCAGGAGTGTACGTACCGCTTTTTAGCTGGGTAGACATTTTTTGTACCATTTGTTTTGGAAAATAGCGGCTCTTCCAAATAGCGAGTTCTTTTAAAATTTCATCGTCAGAATATGTTGAGCCGTGATTTTTTATCAAGTATGCCGCTAAACCCCTCATTGCTTGAGAGTGGGCGCAGCCACAAGCAGCGCTGCCATCTTTAAAGATGATGGATTCTGCTCCGCAACAAAACTCGCAGGATACTTTGAGAACAATTTTAATGTATCGTTGTTGCTCTTCGGCAGATAAATTTAGTTTTTTTCGACCATAATCTGGGTCGTATTGTTTCATAGTATCTATTGCAGGCTGAACACCGTCGTAGGTTACGTTTAATTCTTTACCATACACGGTCGGGACACCTGTCATAAATACGAGTTTTACGGCATCTTCGGCAAGATTTCCCGAGAGGTTTGTGCCGCCTTTAACAATTTTTTGAAATTGAAGAGTGAGAGCGGCTAGAGCGCTATCATCGTTTAAACCAACAGCTTTTTTTGTGTTGGCGAGCAGTATCTGGTTAGAAATTGTACTAATGGTTAATAATCCCAATAAAACTAGGTTGAAGGTGGAAAGGTTCTTGTTCTTAACAAAGTTGATTTCGCCAAGTTTTTTTGGGAATTGCATAGAGTATGGGATTAAAGATTAGCCGCCACAGCCACCTGCAGCTGTGTCTTGTGTTAAACCGGTTCCAAAGCCAGGTTGAGGCGATGCCAAAGCCAAGGTTTGCCCGCATTCGGCGGGTGCGTTGGTAAATGATGCGCAAATTGCGTCTTTTAAGGCATTTGGTGTACGGGCAGCTTCAACCTGAGCACCGTTAATTACGAGTGTCGGAGAACCTTGAACACCGTATTTGTCATTTAAATCTTGATGGATTGGGTATATTGGGTATCTGCCACTGAGCCAGGTTGATTGGTCGTTATATTTATCCATTATACCAAACTGTTTATTCGTTTTGTCAATACAGTTAGTCAATGATTTTTCGTTGAGACCAGCTTGTTTTAGACAGGAAGCGCTGTTTTGGGTAGAAGCATAACAGCTTAGGTAAGAGAAATACTTATCTTTGTCTTGCTCTTGGGCACAATATTGTTTTGTGTTCTCTTCTACTTCTTCTTTGCCGTGCATGGCGTAGGAAACAAATCGGATATCTATATCAGCTTTATTTTTTAAAAGATCATAGGCAGGTATGAGTGCCTTTTCCATTTGCAAGCCGTATGGGCAGTTGGCCATAACAAATAGTTCTACCTTTGGTTTATCGCTTTTTATAATGTTAGTTGGAACAGCGGTCGGTGCTGTATCGATAGCTTGTTGGGTTGTAGCTTGGTTTGCGGTATATGTTTGTGTAGCACTCTCGCTAAAATTTTTTTGAGTTAATAAGAACGGGATAGTAATAGCGCAGGCTATAATTGCTGAAGCGCCCAAGCCAGTTATAAGTCCAAACACGAAACCTTGTTTTGCTGTTAAGTTTTCTAGCATAGAAAAATATTATTTAATAATACTACTACATATTGTAGTAGGATAATTAAAATTTGTCAAAAGTCGTTTTATCCACAAGTGTTACAACTGTAAAAACTAATTTTAGTTCGTATTAATTTTTTAAATTCTTAAGGTATTGAACAGATTTTGTACACCCAATTTTACTTGTATGATAGATTTTATCTGCACATTTTGTCCAAGCATTATTGCATTGCTCAATATAAATTTTATCGGCACAGCTGGATTTGGAATATGTTTCTTGGGCACGCGCTTGTTGTGTATTTATTTTTGAAGTAAAAAATAAAACTATACAGAGGGCTACAACTATACCAAAAATTGTTTGTAAAATCTCTCTCTTAAAAGACGGTTTGTAATTATTTTGGCTTAATGCCAAAATCCTCTCCTCTGTTATTTGGCTAAAGTAGGAAACAGCAAGCTCTTTTTGGATAATAGTTTTTTCTTCCATGTCTAAAATTTTCCCCATCGCAGAAGCAAGGTGACTTTTTTCTTTAAAGTTATTTGTCGCCAATTCGTCGGCGGCCATTTCGGAAAATGATAAATATTTTTTAGTTAGGCTTTGGATACCTGGAATAAAGCTAAAGCCACTCAAAAATTTTATACACAACAATCTGGCTGGTTCTTGTGTTAATAAGTGGTGCGTCTCGTGGAGTAAAACAGCCTGCAGTTCGGTATAGGTAAGTGTCTGTACAACAGAAGAAGAAATATAGATTTGAGGGTTTTTTAGTCCATGACAAAAAATGAAAGGGCGGCTGGTGTTAATCTCGGTAACATTACCATTAATACCAATGGTATTTGCCACCTGCTCTAGTTTTGCAGAAGTTTTGACAAAGTTTATTTTTTGCAGGTTTATAAATCGTTGTGTTTTTTTGATAGAAATAATTGTTTTGAAAAAAGCAACTAGAAAGCTTGCTATTATGGTAATACCCAGCAAGATAATAATTCCCGTAAATAAGGAAGAGTTGGGAGAAGATGAAATTTGGCAACCACAGGCTGACTGAACTCGGTTAATTGCGAGCTGACCTAAAAACGCAAAGGAAAAGCTATATATTTTATAAAAAAAAGTTCCAAATAGAATAGTTAACGCTATGGTGAGCACGGCAATCTGAGCAAAAAGCCAATTAGATTTTTGGCGTAAGTTAAAAGCCATACCTTATTTGATTTTTTTTAATCTTTTTCTCCATTCAGCTGATTTTTTAAAATTACCAGCTTCTACAATATCGATAAATCGAGCGACTGCCACTTCGCCACAGTTTTTTATTAAGTTTTTTATTACTTGTTCAGAAATTTTATCTAAAAATTTTTCTTTGCTTTGAGCGGGAGAGTAAATATAGGAACCGTTTTCGTGTAAGCGACGATTGAGAACACCTTTGGTGTGTAAGCGAGACATAATAGTCATGACAGTGGTGTAGGCAATTTCTTTTTTTGTTTTGAGTTTGTCAAAAATTAAACGCACCGAAGCATTTTGTTCCTTCCAGATTATCTGCATGATTTCTTCTTCGAGGGTGCCTAAAGAGGCAGAAATATTTTTCATAAACAAAAAAATAATTTATACTACAACGTGTAGTATAGCATACAATAAAAAAAACACGCAAGCTATGCGGTTAATGAGGCGATTTTAATTTTATTAGGGTGGCGACGAACACTTGAGTAGTGTTCGTCGCCGAAGATGTTGCGGGTTGAGCCGAGCCGCTTGTTCAGCGGAAGTTGGCTGTAGCTGCAGACTTCTTCATCGTAGCAGTTCGCCACGAGCGTGGTTGCCGTCGATCGGAAGGATCGTCGGGGTCAGGCTGTGACGAACTCGTCGACCTGGCGCCGGCTCAGATGCCGCCGCGCCGCCAGGGCACGAAGTCGCCGCCGGCGCGGATCAGCTCGTCGCCGGTCAGGGTCTTGTCGGGGTCCGCCGCGCCGCCGTTGAGCTCGGCCTTGGTGCCGTCGCCCGGGGTGACCTGGTCGCTGTCACCGATCTGGGTGTTGGGGGTGTCGCCGAACAGCACGGTCGGCGCGTCGGGCAGCGACTGGCCGGTCTCGGTGTTGGGGGCGATGGTCGGCGGCATGTTGGTGCCGGACGAAATGTGGAGGCTGGCGTCGGATGCGGGTGACTGCATGGCAGATCCTTTCGGTCGAGTCATGTGCTTAGAGGGAGGCCTAATGGCCAAGAATCCTCAGAGCTGAGGAAGATTATATGCTAAGTTTAGCTTTTTGTCAATAGTCGAGGTTGTAAAACAGTGTCTTAAGTAAGTTTGGTAAAAATAAAACTACGCCCGTACAAGCGTAGTTTTATATATTTTAAAATAAATAGGTGGAGAGCTCGAACGAGAATGTTCGAGCTCTCCGTGGATGGCCCTGGTCGACTTGATGTCGTCCTGAGCAGTTCAAGGGGTCTTGGTCATGTCCGTTCGGTTGTTCCTAGTTCCATCGCCGCCGTGGTCGATCTGATCCTGTGTGAGGCGGTAGTGCTCAGGAACGATTGGATCTGGCGGAACGCGATACATCAGTCCATCATCGCCATCGTAGAGGGTTCCAGGCTTGGCGAAGGTCGGTGGTGGTCGAACACTAACCATCGATGATGTGGCAATCATGAGATGTCCCCTTTTCTCAGAGTGGTTACTGTATGGTATGTTGCAATCTAAATTTTGTAAATAAAATAAAAGTATCTAAAGAAGCTATTTTATACAATTTGGCATTGCTAAAAAGTAGCATAAGCATTAGAATTATAAACGTATGATTATTTATCTCTACGGCGAAGATACCTTTGGCAGTCGTCTTTATCTCTCGCAACAAATAGAGCGGTTTAAAAAAGAAAGAGACCCGCAAGGTATGAATGTGGTTTTTTTAGATGGCCAAAAACAAAATAGTAGCCAGCTTTGGAATGAGATTGTTTCCAGCCCATTTTTGGCTGAAAAGAAGATGATAATAATTAAAAATGTTTTATCTACCAAAGATACCGAAGTGCTTGAGTCTTTTGTGGTTGGTATAAAAGAAAACAAAATTCCAGAAAAAAATGTAATTATATTTTGGCAAGGTGAAACACTGGGTAAATCTAAAATGGCCCAGGAGCTGCAGAAAACACTAGCCAAAGAAAAGTGGGCAAAAGAATTTCCCGCCTTGGTTGGGGCAAGTATGGTTGCTTGGATAAAAACAGAGGTGGTAAATCGTGGAGGTAGTATAGCGAATGTTGCCGCCACTTATTTGGCTCAAAATATCGGCAAGGATACTTGGTATGCCAATTCGCTTATTGACCAACTTATTGCATACACAAATAAAAAAGAAATATCACTAGCTGATGTGCAAATTTTTTTGGAAGAAAAAACTGATGATAATATTTTTAATATGGTTGATGCGATTGTGGCGGGGAATAAAAAAACTGCCTTTAAGATGCTAACCGAACAGCGTCGTTTGGGCGAAGAAGAAGGCTATATTTTTAGTATGATACTGCGACAATTTAGAATTCTTATTTCGATGCGTGATTTATTTAATCGACAAGAAAATATATCAAGTGATGAGATTGCCAAGTTGTTGTCGCTACATCCATTTGTTGCCAAAAAAAGTTTGCCACTCATTAAAAAGTACTCGCTCGATAAGTTAAAAAATACGTATGCTCAGCTACTCGAAATTGATATAAAAACAAAGACTGGCTTTGCAGACCAGTCTTGGCTTATTGATGTTCTTGTTGGAAAATTATCCTGAATTTTTATTTTGTTGCTTTGTTTAGTTTTTTCATCAAGCGTGATAGTTTGCGGGAAGCAGTATTTTTCTTGATAACTCCAGTTCTCGCAGCTTTGTCTAGTGCTTGTTGAGCAGCTTTGATCATATCAGCAGCTTTGGTTTTTTCTGCCTTCTTTAAGAGGTCTTTGTAGGTTTCACGGCGCACCTTGTTTAAAGCGGCACGCTTTTTCATTTTGCGGAGTTCTTTTTTAGCACTTTGAATGTTAGGCATAGTGTAACGTTACGTTTGAAAAATTAATTAAGATGTAATAATCAACAAAAATGAGAGTGAAGTTTGTCAATTGTTAATAGCAATAGACTACTATGTTTTTTAAAAAAAGTCAAGGATTTTGGCAAAAATAACCTTAGTTTTCCGAATCTGGTTTATCGAGCAGGACCTGTTCAAAATCTATAGAATTACCTGTAATTCGCACTACATCTTTGTCGATTTTTTTAAATTCTTTGCTGGAGCTGTTGTAGTGGTTTACTACCGTGCCGAGAGATGAGCCTAGCTTTTCGTGGTATTCCTCGTATTTTTTTAGGTGTGCACCAATTTCCCCTACCCTTTTAATAATATCTTTGGTAGTTTCTTCGATTTGCATAGCCTTGAGGCCTTGCAACACAGTTTGAAGATAGGCGAGAAATGATGTCGGTGAAACAATAATCACTTTGTATTTACCAGCTGCTCGCTGAATAAGGTTTTCATCTTCTTTATCTGCAATTTTATTTATAAGCAAGTCGTAATATATAGCTTCATGAGGAATAAACATGAATGCAAAATCCATTGTTCTTTCTTCGGGGCGAATATATTTGGCGGTTTCGGTAATGCGCAGTTTAAGGTCGTTTACGAAAAGTTTTTCTAATCTTGATTTCTCGGTAGAGTCTGTTGTCTCAATCATCCTATTATAATTTTCTAAAGAAAATTTTGAATCAACAGGAATAATTTTATCTTTTACAAAAACTGCCGCATCTACTATTTCGCCATTAGCAAATCCGTATTGCATCTGATATTGACTGGGCGCCAGTACATTTTTGAGTAATGTTTCTAAATAATATTCACCAAGGATTCCTCGTTGTTTTGGGTTCTTAAGAATGTCTTGCAGACTTTGTAATTGATCGGTAAAATTTACTACTTGGCGATTTGTTTCGTCGAGTTTGGTTAGTCGTTCGGTGACATCGGTAATTATTTTCATGCTTTGACCAAATTGTGATTGGATAGTTTTGTTTAAGTTTGTTTGTGTTTCATTCATGACTTTGTGCGTGTCGGTAATTTTTTGTTCTACCAAGCGGTTGAGGTCCTGGATTTGATTTTGCAGCATGAGAAATAAATTGTGGTCACCTTCTTTGGTGTCGCCCTTTTGTCGTTTGCTTATCATAATAATTACGACCGCAAGGCCACAGATAATAATCGCGAGAATTATAGGTAAGAAATTTTGCATATAGGTTTAATTGTAGTCTGGAATTAGGAAAATATCAACCCAAGGCATATTGATTGCCAAAAGATTTTTTTTTAGATAGAATGCAGCCATCGCCCCCATAGTTTCCGCCCAAGGCGGATCAGCCTCGGGCTGACAACGGATTCAAAATAAGCCCCCATAGTTCAACGGATAGAACAGGCCCGTCCTAAGGGCAAGATGTGTGTTCAATTCATGCTGGGGGCACGAGTTTTAGGAAACAATAAAGTTTCCAGTCTTCCTAATATATATGTCTACCAAACAATCTACGATAGATTATATTTTAGACCAGCTCTCTTTTTTAAGAGATGTCACTGCTCGTAAAATGTTTGGCGAATATGCGCTGTACTATAATGGTAAGGTTGTGGCACTTGTGTGTGACAACACCCTGTATGTAAAAATTACTGAACCAGGTAAAGAGTTTGTTGGGGCATATTATAAAGAAGGCTTCGCATATCCAGGGGCCAAGCCATCGATGGTAATTGATGAAGATAATCTTGAAAATCAAGAGTGGTTAAGTGAGCTTGTAATGATAACTGAAAAAAACTTACCAATGCCAAAGATAAAGGTGAAAAAGAAAACGATAAAATAATTTATCTACTACACAGTGTAGTAGATAAGCCTGGACCCAGTAGATGAGTCAAAATAAGGAGGTTGATAAAAACCTTTATAAAACAAAAACGCCGATGGTGTGACCCATGGCGTGGACGACGAAGAGCCTTGGCCAGGGCTCTTTTTGCTGTTCTGTTACAGTTGTGTTTCGGTAAGGCCAGTAGCCTATGCCGAAAAAAACTACAAGACCAGCATTGCTCGAAATAGTGCAGCCAGTGGCGGCGGCAAATATCCGAGGTCAGGCGCATCCTGGTGCAAATTGGTCTCTGCTGGCAGCATGGCTATTATCTGGGCTCCCAGGTTTGCAATCTCCTGATTGGCGTTTTCAGGATATTGCCTTCTTAGCATCCAGAGTTCGGTCTGGCCGAACTCGTTTCCAGTTCGAAGCATAATACACTCGCCTTCGTCAGACTCTGGTGGTCCGCACGAGTGGTCGAGGTAGTTGTCTCCGCAATAGTGATGCGAGAAGGCAGTGCACCAGCCGTTGCCATCTTCTGGATTGGGACAAAGGTGTCCCGCCTCGTGCCCAATGATTGTTGGGTGAATGAGGAAGATGGTCTTACCAGTGGCGTACGAAGCCAGGCCGTTGTAGCCGACGCTGACAATGATGTCAGCGTCTTCTCCAGTGAGCGTGACCCCTTGGCCAGCCTTGTTGAACACAACGGTGAAGTTGTATCCAGGGTAGACTGCTTCCACGTACCTTTCCAGTAGGCTACGGAAGGCCTCTTCTTTTTCTGGCGTCCAGCCGTCTTGGAAAAACGCGTCGCGTCGGCCAGTTCCGCCGTAGTAGGTGACGAGCACCTTGATCTCGGCGTCCTGGTTCCTACAGCGAGCGTGGATGTAGGCTAGGGCGTAGGAACCTTGCTGGTCTTTCAGCCAGGCTTGCAAGACTGGCGAAAGTTGAGAGTTTTCGATCTCGGCTTCGTATCCCGAAAGGATGAAGTTCCGAACGTTCGGATCTTGACACCGGTCAGGAGCGGCAAGCTCGCCAGCGTCAGGCAAACTTGGCTCTTCAACAGGGCTGCACCCGTTGCTGATAAGAGCCAGAAATACGAACAGAACCAAAAAGGCCCTGTAGCTCATAGTTTTGACTCCTTGGTTGTCAGTTGCTTGTTTTTTACTATAAATAAGCCATTTTGTCAATGGTTTCTAGAAGGAAAATTTGGGGATAACTCTGTGTATAAGTGTGTGAATATGGGGATATTTGTATACACTAATGTATACAAAATTATCCTCTTTTATTTTTTAAAATAGGTTATTTTAGCTCTTTTTCTCTGTTTAATCCATATTTTTGATAAAAACTTTAATATCCAGAGTGGTAACTAGCTTGTTATTATTGTTAGGTCTGTAGTATTTAGGACTTTAGATGCATACGGAATTTTGCAAGATCTTTAATTAGGTTAAGTTTAATGTTAATTGTTTCACGTGTAACATTTATCTGTAGTGTTTATATAAAAAATTGAGCTTACTTTCAAAATACTTATTTTTCCAGTTTTCAAATTGGATTTTTTTATTTCCAAACAATCGGCCATCAAATATAGGTATGATTGTATTTTCAATAGTGGATCTCCTTCGTATCATCAAAAGAACATAATGGCGACCTTGGTGCGTATATTCATATATTTTTTCGGTTAGACCCATTTTGATTTTTATCATTTCAAATAAAGGGCGTTCAATGGCTTGCATTTTAAGTTGAAAGACAGGTTGCTCAACCTTACCCTGTTTTACCCAAATAAAAGCACCTTCTCCGATTATGAGTCCTGAAATAAGGTCTAAAGAGGGTAGGGCTGATTCGTTCATAAAAATGTTTCACGTGTAACTTTTTGTTTCTCTGAGAAACACATTAATTTTAAATAATTAAGTTATTTTTGTCAAATTTGGTAATTAATTAACTTTTTTAGTTGTATACTGAGTTAGGCAAATTTTTATATTTAAGGAGGGGTGGTAGTGCTCTGTTTGCAGCGCGGTAAGAGAGCTTTTGAATTTTAATTCAAAGATACTTATGTAGCCGGTCTTTGTATAAAATATGAAACATGATATAATTTACACATTAATAATTTTTTAATTCTATGTTTAATCAGAATGAAAAGCTAATCAAATTTTTTGACTGGTTTTCGTACGCTCTTGTTTTGCTAAATATTATTGCGGTTCCTCTTTTTATTGATAAGAAATTGCTGAGCGCATACGTAATGCCGAAACAGTATATTTTTATAGGATTTTTACTTTTTAATCTTCTTTTCTTTGCTTTAAAAACTGTTCTTTCTAAAAAAATTCATTTTCGTCAGTCTGTACTCGATGTTCCTTTGGTAATATCACTACTTCTTTCTTTAGTTTCGTCTCTTTTTTCTTCTAGTATCTATGATAGTTTTTTGGGTAGGAGCGAATATTTTGTATTAAATTTTATCTTCCTATTCTTTTTAGTTTTATTTTATTTTATTCTCATCAACTTATTGTATACGCCAGAACGTTGGCGTGGTGTGCTCGACGCAATAATGGGGGTGGGCGCACTTGTGTCGTTATTGTTTATTATAAAAAATATTTTTAATTTAAATCTTGGTTTCATGGATCAGATTTGGAATTTAGTTGACGGAACCAACAGCTCCTTTGGTTTGTGGGTTTTGCCAGTTTTTATTCTGGCGGCTGGGTCTCTCATTAAAAAGAATATAAGTGTAGGACGTGCTTTATTTTATTTTCTTGTCATGATTCTTTCTGTTGAAGTGCTTCTTATTATGGGCTTTGGATTTTTTTGGTGGGTATTGTTACTTGGTCTTGTCCTGTTGTTATTGTTGGGGGTTAGTTTCCTTCAGGACTCCAGAATGGGATGGTTATCTGTGTTGTTTGCTCTTTTAATTGTTAGTTGTGTCTTTATAATTTTCGGCAGTCCAAAATCATTGCAATCATCTGTGCCAGCAGAAGTTTCTTTAGACTCAGGTCCGTCATGGTCAATAACAAAAGATGTTTTATTCTCTGGGGCAAAAAATTTCTTGGTTGGAAGTGGTCTGGGAACATTTACTGCTGATTTTTCTAAATTTAGAAGTGTTGACTTTAACTATCATCCAACAGCTTGGTCGTTGCGCTTTACTCAGCCGATGAATTCCTTGTTCGCTATATTGTCTGAAGGCGGTGTTCTTGTGACGCTTGGTTTTGTGTTTGTAATTCTGTTTGTTTTAGGTCATGTTTTAAGTACTTGGTTTAAAGCGCGTGGGTCTAGTTTTGGAATTTCTCAGAGTCTTAATTTAACAAAAAGTAACATTCGTTTAGACGTGTTTTTAACTGTTGTAGCTTGGCTAGTTATGTGTGTAGGGTTAGTAACAAATTTTTATAGTGCTTCGTTATGGATTTTTTGGTGGCTGTTACTTGGTATAATAATTTCTGGTTTGTCCTTGCTTGGACACAATGTTGTTAAGGATAGATATTGGACTTTAGAAAATACTCCTCAGTATAATTTGGTTTTTTCTTTTAGCGCCATTGTAGTTATGGCCATGGTTGTGATGGTGGGAATTTTGGGATCGCGGTTTTATGTTGCCGAACGAGTCTTTGCTAAATCTTTGCAAGAAAATCAATATACAGTAATAGAATCTGATTTACAAAAAGCAATTTCTTTGCGTCGTAGTGTTGATATTTATCATACCGCTATTGCCCGTGCTTATTTAGTTCGAGCGAGCGAGCTGGCTCAAGAAGCTAATCCTAATGTGCAAGAAGTTACTGATTTGTTAGCAAAAGCGGTGAATGAATCAAGAGTTGCTACGGAAATTTCTCCAAGTGCAGTAGCTATCTGGGAAAATTTAGCAACAATGTATGAAAATACCTCCGCGTTGCTACCTGAAGCAACAGACTGGGCAGTAAAATCTTTGGTGCAGGCCAGTGACCTGGAACCAACTAACCCTGTTCTCATGTGGCGCTTGGGAAATAACTACATGTTACAAAATAACTTTGGCAAGGCAATTGAATATTACCAAAAAGCAATTGCGTTAAAAAAAGATTATCTCGGCGCTTATGTAGGTTTAGCCAATGCTTTTGAATCGAATAAAGAAATAGATAGCGCTGTTGAAGTGTATAAAAATCTGTTGCAGTCTGGAGTATCTAATAACTCTGAGGTATTATTTAACTTTGGTAGATTATTATATAATCGTGCTGAGAAAGGGGATAAGGCTGATGCTGAAAAACTTTGGTTGGAAGCTGTGCGGTTGCAGCCAAATTATTCTAATGCCCTTTATAGTCTGGGTCTTTTGTACGAAAATAAAGGTGATAAAAATAAAGCCTTAGAATTTTATTATAAAGTAAAAGATTTGAATCCGGGTAATAAGGATATTGTTGAAAAAATAAAATCATTACTCGCAGGAGCTAATGTAGAAAAAAGTCCTTAATACTGTATGCGTACCGTTGGTTTGTTTGTAATTATTTCTCTCTTTTTTTCTCTTGGTTTTCCATCTGTTTCTTTGGGTGTTATGTCATCAACAAACTATACAATCTTTGCCGACAGTATTGATTCTGGCGGTGGGCTTAGCGTGGGAGGCGTTTATAGCTTAGAAGACACTATTGGCGAATCTGCAGTTGGGTCGATAGTAAGTAGTACCTATGAAATTTTAGGGGGGTATCAGGCAATGGACTGGAGTGTTTTGCAGATAGAAATTGATACTAATTCGATTGATTTAGGGAGCTTGACGACTGCGCAAGTGGCTAGTTCGTCGGCACTTGTCTCTGTTACTGCTAATGCTGCTAGCGGGTATGTCTTGTCGGTGGGTAGTGTCGGAGGAAGTAGCTTGGCGCCAGTAAGTGACGGTGCGGTAACTGCTGGCCAGGAAGAGTATGGTGTAGCAGTCAGTAGCGCTGATGCAGTATTTAATGACGATAGAGAGATAATAGCCGGGTTAAATTTATCCGTGTCTAGTACCGCCGTAGTTGCAGCGCCAAGTAGTCTTGTTTTTAAAGCTGCAATTTCTGCTGGTACTGCTGCAGGTGTAAGAAGTCAATCTATTATTTTGGCTGCTTCCACTAACATTTAATTGACTATGAAAATAAAGTTTTTTGTTCTTGTCGTGGTTGCAGTTTTATTTGCAGGTGTTTTACCAGTAAGAGCTTTTGAAATTTCGCCAATTAAAATGCTTATTACTGCAGATCCAGGTACAAATCAAACTGTGGTTTTAAAAATAAAAAATTCAGAAAAAAATGATGCAGTATTTTTGCTCAACGTGTTTGGTGTTAGTCAAAATAATTCTGGAACACCTCTTTTTGAGAGGGGTGTTAGTCCTGCTGAGTCCTGGGTTTATCCCGAAGATAATAAAGCTACGATAAAAAAAGGAGAGACTAGGTCAGTTAATTTTATAATTAAAGTTCCAGCAGATGCTACTCCAGGCTCTTACTACTTAGGGCTATCGGCCGAGCCTCAGACTGATAAACAGAGTGCGAGCAGCCTAAGTTCGAGATTAGTCTCTTTGCTCACTGTCCAGGTAAGCGGTGTTGTGCAAGAGTCTGTTTTGATTGAAAAATGGGAAAAGACTGCTGGCTCTGAAGACGGTAAAAAATGGAAATTTAACCTCAATCTAAAAAATAACGGTTCGGTAGAGGTGCCAATGCGTGGTTTAGTCACATTTAAAAATTTTAAAGGTGATGCAGTTTTTGCTGAAACAATAGCTTTGGGGAATAAATTGCTAGCTGGATCACGACGAGTTATTGTGTCAGAAATTAGTGTTGACAATAGGATTATGATACCAGGTTTGTATCAAGCTCACATTGCTTTAAATTATGGAAAAACTAATCAACAAGTATCGGCCACGACTTATATTTGGTATTTTCCAGTATGGAGTAAGGTAGCTGCGGGATTTTTAGCGTTGATAGTAGTAGGATTTTTGTTTATGAAACTAAGGAAAAAATAAACTGATTATTTTGTAAGCTATTTTTAAAATTTTTTTATAATTGCCAGCAAGGCAATTATTTTTTTACTTATCCACATCTGCCGCAAGTCGTTATATATAAAATAAGGCAAAAAAAGAGTATACTATGTATATATAAAGAAGGAGCTTGAAGCCCGAAAAAATTCAAGCTTGTTTATTGGCAAGACAGCTTATGGATGAGTCCAAAAGGAAGCAAAAAAAAGCCTTACCGCAAGCTGGAGGGCGAAAAAAACTTCCCATTTTTTTAATATTTGGGTTAATTTTGTTTTTTGCATTTGCAAGCTTTTTTTCAAAAAAAGTTTTTGCTGCTAATTCCCCTGCAATTATTACTTATCAAGGAAAGCTTTTAACTAATAATAGTTTAGCAACGACTACACAAAGCATGTATTTTGTTTTATACGATGCCGCTAGTGCTGGAAGCGTTTTGTATACGGCAAGTGGCACAACCGGTGTTCCTTTGTCAATTAGCGTCACTCCTTCTCAAGGTTTATTCAGTGTTAATTTAGGGGATACGGGTACAAATTCTTTGGATCAATCAATTTTTCAAAATAATAGCTCGGTTTATTTGGAAGTACGAATTGGCTCTGATACTCTTTCTCCAAGAAAAAGAATTACCTCTGTACCGTACGCTTTCAATGCAAGGTATTTAGATGGCGTGGCAGTCAGTGCTGTTTCTAGCTCTACTTATATACCAAGATCAGATAGTAATGGTAATTTTACTTTTAACAGTACAACAATTAGTACTTCTACTATTACAGCTCTTAGTGTGCTAGGTACAACTTCTTTGTCTGTAATTAGTTCAGGAACATGGAATGGTTCAGTTATTTCTCCTATATATGGAGGCATTGGCCAAAATTCTTCTGGTTGGTCTGGACTTATACGAGTAACTGCTGGAGTTTGGGCAACGAGCAGTGTCAGTTTGGCAACGGATGTTTCCGGTATTCTTTCTATTGCTCGTGGTGGCACAAATTCCTCAACACTCGCTGCTAATGGCTCTGTTATATATTCTGATGGTGCTGGATACAATGCTACTGCGGTTGGAGTTTCTGGCCAGGTTTTGCAGTCTACTGGTAGTGGTGCTCCAGTTTGGGTGGCAACAAGTTCTTTAGGGATAAGTGGTAATAGTTATTCCAGCTGGACACTTGCAACTTCAACGGATGACATTGGGTATTCCGTTACTTCTGGAGTAAAAGTAGTGTTTTCTGGGATCGATGGTATTACCACTACAAGATCTGGAGCTACTCTTAGCGTGGGTCTTACAAGTAGTGGTGTAAATGCTGGAACGTATGGTTCTGCAAGCACAATACCTGTTTTAACAATTGATGCTTTTGGTCGAGTTATTGGCAATGCAAGTACTACAATTGCTATTGCTGGAAGTCAAATTACCTCAGGTACGGTTTCTTCTACTTTTGGTGGTACAGGACAAGATTCTTCTGCTTGGACAGGTTTAATAAGAGTTACGAGCGGTATTTGGTCAACTTCAACAGTTCTTTTAGCATCAGATGTAACTGGTGTTCTTTCTATTGCCAACGGTGGTACAAACTCCTCAACCTTAGCTGCCAATGGCTCTTTAATTTATTCTGATGGTACTAGATATAATGCGGTAGCTGTAGGAAATTCTGGTTATGTTCTTCAATCAACAGGCAGTGGTGCTCCAGTATGGGTGGCAACAAGTTCCTTAGGAATAGGTGGAAATAGTTATGCAAGTTGGACACTTGCAACCTCAACCGATGATATTGGCTACTCAGTTACCTCTGGAGTAAAAGTAGTATTTTCTGGAATTAATGGTGTTACGACTACGAGATCTGGGGCTACCCTTAGTGTCGGTCTTACAAATAGTGGTGTAAATGCTGGAACCTACGGTTCTTCAAGCGCTGTTGCAATTCTTACAATTGATTCTTTTGGTCGTATTATTTCTAATGCTACTAGCAGTATTGCTATTGCTGGAAATCAAATTACTTCGGGGGTTGTATCTCCTACGTTTGGTGGTATAGGGCAAGATTCTTCTGCATGGACCGGTCTTATTCGTGTTACCGCCGGTACTTGGTCAACCACTACAGTATCTCTCACTACCGATGTAAATGGGGTTTTATCGATTGCCAACGGCGGTACAAACTCCTCAACCTTAGCTGCCAACGGCTCTTTGATTTATTCTGATGGTACTAGATATAATGCGGTAGCTGTAGGAAATTCTGGTTATGTTCTTCAGTCTACTGGTAGTGGTGCTCCAGTTTGGGTGGCAACAAGTTCGCTTGGGTTTGTAAATTTACAAGGTTCCTCACCCGGAACTCAGCAAATAGGTAGTTTTAACCTTTCTGGTACGGGTATTATAGGAACTTCTTTTGGTGTGGGTACTTCAACGGTATCTTCAACTTTAGTTGTTCAGGCGCTCACAGGTGTAAATCCATTAAGAGTGGTTTCTTCAAGTGGCTCCAACTTATTTGTTATTAGAGCAAATGGCACTGCAGGTATAAATGTTGATTCTCCACAAGCAAAATTTGATGTTCGAGATCTGACACCTACGTCTACTGGTGCAATTTTTCAAATTGCTAATGCTCCAGGAACAATACCATATATGCTTGTTTCTTCTACTGCTACCTCAATTAGAGGTGCTTCAGGAACGGTTAATTTTGAGTTAGGTGTTACGACCGATAACCTAAATCAGGTTCTTATTCATGGCGATAATGCTTCGCTCTCAAGCGATGCTACAAAAGCTTTGGTGGTAAATGGTAGAGGAAATTTATATTTCCAATCTGGAAATGCGAATAGAATGCTAATCAAATCATCTGGTCTTATAGGTATAAATACAACTACTCAACAAGCACTCCTTACTGTTCAAGGTAGAATAAATGAAGATCCGTTTGTTATTGCATCTTCCAGTGGTCCTAATTTATTTAGAGTTCGGTCAAATGGTAATGTTGGTATTGGCACAAGTAGTCCCACACAAAAATTATCAGTTGTGGGTAATATTTCAAATATTACAGAACAAAATACAAGTATAAGTGAAATTGTAACAACCTCTGTAGGTTCAGTGCCTCAAGATATTTTTGTATCTGGTAAGTATGCGTATGTAGCAAATTATGCTGATGATACCTTGTCTGTTGTTGATGTATCTAATCCGTTAAATCCTCAGTTAATCTCTAATGCAACGCTCAATTCTGGTGCCAACCCTCATTCTGTATTTGTATCTGGTAGGTATGCGTATACGGCAAATCAAAGTCAAGATACTTTATCTATTATTGATATTTCTAATCCAGCGGCTCCTGTTCAGGTGTCAACTGTTGTAGCTGGGTCTGGTCCTATTTCAGCTGTAGTATCCGGCAAGTATGCATATATAGGGAGCCTTGGAAATGCAATCTATGTAATAGATATTTCGGATCCTTTGTCAGCAACTAGGGTGGCTACTTCTTCTGTAGAGACGGGTGCGGGTCCTCGTTCTTTATATGTTTCAGGAAGGTATTTGTATGCAGGGAATTATTTAAATTCCACAATCGGCATAACGGACATTTCTAATCCGTTAAATCCGGTTCTAGTCGGGACTACAACTGTTGGAAGTAATCCATCATCAATTTATGTTTCTGGTCGCTATGCCTATTTGGCCAACTCAGGATCAGGGAGTGTTTCAGTTGTAGATGTTTCTAATGCAGCCGCTCCAAATACAGTTGCAACCATTTCTGTCACTGGTGCCTATGCTCTTCATGGGTCTGGAAGATACTTATATGTTACAAATTATTCTGACAGTCAAGTGGTTGTGGTTGATATTATTAACCCCTTATCTCCTGTTATTGTAAATACAGTGTCGCTTTCAGGCGTCAATCCAGCATCGATTTTTGTTTCTGGCCGGTATGCATATACGGTAAATGAGAGTAGTGCAAATATTTCTATTATCGATATTTCTGGCACAGAAGTCACTAGTCTCATTGCTCACTCTGCAGAAGTAGGCAATATCCAATCAAGAAATGATATTTTTGCCCAAGGAAATATTATGGCAGGAACGTCATTATCAGTAGGAGCTGGAGGCATTATGTCACAAGGAGCACTTTCTGTTTTTGCTTCTTCAACTGGTTCGACATCTACTATATTTAATATTAGCTCTGCGCAAGTTAAAGATATTTTTAGAGTATTTGCTAACGGTACGGTGTTATTTGCTGGTAGCGCCTCTTCTTCTATATTTAATGTTGATGGGAGGTTAGGAATAAATTCAACATCTCCAGTTGCTACGCTTGGAATAAAAGGTGCAGCAGGGGTTAATTTATTAGAAATTACTTCTTCCACTGGTGCGTCACTCGTTTCTATTCTTACAAACGGAAATGTTGGTATTGGTACAAGTTCACCTTCTCAAAAGTTATCAGTAGAAGGTAATATAGCCAATCTGATTGGGTCAAACACTGCTTTATCTATGGTTTCTTCAAGTATAGTAGGTACCAATCCTGTCTCTGTCTTTGTGTCTGGCCGCTATGCATATACGGCAAACTCTGGGTCAGATAATATCTCTATTATTGATGTTTCCAATCCTTCAGCTCCAGTTCAAATTTCTACAACGAGTGTTGGCGGGGCATTTTCCTACCCAATTTCAATTTCTGTTTCAGGTCAGTATGCATATACGGCAAATTATAGTTTAAATACTATCTCTGTTGTTGATATTTCTAATCCTTTTAGGCCAGTCCAAGTAGCTACTGCTAGTGTGGGCGGCAACCCTTCGTCTATCTATATATCAGGTCGGTATGCCTATGTAAGTAATTATGCTTCTAATACAGTATCGATTGTTGATATTTCTAATCCTCGTAGTCCAACTCAAATTTCTACAGTTACAGTAGGGACAAATCCGTACTCTGTTTTTGTTTCTGGTCGCTATGCCTATGCAGCTAATTTTACCTCAAACAACATTTCTGTAGTTGATATTTCTAACCCCTCCGCTCCAGTCCAAGTCGGCACTACAGTTGTAGGTGGTGGTCCATATTCTGTGTATGTTTCTGGTCGCTATGCCTATACAGCTAACACCAATTCAAATACTATTTCTGTAGTTGATATTTCTAACCCCTCCGCTCCAGTCCAAGTTGCTACCACATCGGTTGGGGTTCAGCCTTATTCGGTGTTTGTATCTGGTCGATATTTATATGCAGCAAATAGAATTTCTGAAACTATTTCTGTAGTTGATATTTCTAACCCCTCCGCTCCAGTCCAAGTTGCTACCACATCGGTTGGGGTAAGTTCTGCGCCAAATGCACTGTATATTTCTGGTCGCTATGCCTATACGGCTAATTATGGAACAGATAGAATTGCTATTTTTGATATCTCTGGTACGGAAGTTTCAAGTCTTATGGCTCACTCTGCAGAAGTAGGCAATATCCAATCAAGAAATGATATTTTTGCCCAAGGAAATATTATGGCAGGAACATCGCTGCTAGTAGGTAGTGGTGGAATAATGTCCCAAGGAGCGTTGTCAATTTTTGCTTCGTCAACTGGTGCTACTTCTTCTATATTTAATATAGCTTCTTCTGCCTCCTCGAGCATATTAAAAGTATTTGCTAACGGTCGTATTGGTATTAATTCTTCTTCGCCATATGCCAACCTTTCTGTAAACGGTGATCTGGCAGTAACAGGAGGTATCTATGATAGTGCTGGTAGTCGTGGTATTAATGGGCAGGTTTTGCAGACAAACGGTACAGTTATAACATGGGTTTCTACATCTTCTTTAGGATTGGGTGGTAATAGCGTTGGTAGTGGTACTACGGGTCAGTTTGGGTATTATTCAGCTACAGGTACTACCTTAACAGCAACTTCGAGCTTATTTTTAGCTGAATCTGGCAATATTGGTATTAATACCACCACCCCATTAGCCAGGTTGAGTGTGGTTGGTTTTGGTGCAGGATCGGTATTTGATGTGGCTTCCTCTACAGGCGCAAGCTTTTTCCGTATTTTGGCTAATGGCAATATAGGGATTAATTCTTCAAGTCCTGTTGCTAGTTTAGGAATTAGAACTGCTACAGGCACCAATCCTTTCTTAATAACATCGTCAACAACTGGTGCAACTCTCGTATCCGTTTTAACAAATGGTAACGTTGGTATTGGAACAAGTACTCCAGCTCAAAAATTATCTGTAGTTGGAAATATTTCAAATGTAATAGATACAGACTCTCCAATATCGGTGGTTTCAACCACAGGTGTTTTTGGAACATCACCGTATGATATTGCGGTTTCAGGTCGGTTCGCATATGTCGCATATAGTGGTGGTAGTATGGTTATTCTGGATATAATAAATCCATCTGCTCCAGTATCTCTCTCTACTTCTACATTTACTGGAAGTGCAAGAGGAATATATGTTGCTGGTCAATATGCGTATGTTAGCAATGCATCTTCTAATACGTTACACATATATAATGTAGCAAATCCATCAGCTCCAGTTTTTATTGCCACTACTTCTGTTGGCACTGGTCCAGAGGCTGTGTATGTGTCCGGGCGATACGCCTATGTAGCAAATTTGAGTGCAGGCTCAATGTCTATTGTTGATGTTGCTAATCCGTATTCTCCAAGACAAATTTCTTCAGTTTCTAGTGCTGGAGGTAGGGGGGTGGTTGTAAATGGTAAGTATGCGTACTCTGGAAGTTTAGGTTCACAAACAGTGAATGTTATAGATGTATCAAACCCATCAAGTCCGGTTGTGGTGGGTACAGTAAATATTGGGGTTTCGCCATACGATATTGCTTTTTCTGATGGGTATATTTATACAACTAATTACGTATCAGCTTCAATGTCGGTAGTAAATGTTAAGAACCCAACTTCTCCAACGCTTGTCACTTCTACACCTATCTCAAATAATTCACAATCAATTGCAGTCTCGGGTCGGTATGCGTATTTTGCTGGAGCAGGTAAATTTACTGCGGTAGATATTTCTGACCCATCACGTCCATTGGTGATCAAAGGAATTGTAACTGCAGGAAATCCTGTTTCAGTTGCTGTCTCTGGTCGGTATGCCTATGTTGCAAATTATAGTAACAATACTGTCTCTATTGTAGATATCTCCGGTACCGAAGTTTCGTCTCTTATCGCTCACTCTGCCGAAGTAGGAAACCTGCAATCAAGAAATGATATTTTTGCACAGGGAAATATTATCGCTGGAACAGGGCTTATGGTGGGGGCGGGCGGAATAATGTCGCAAGGAACTTTGTCTGTTTTTGCTTCTTCAACAGGAGTTACCTCTTCAATTTTCAATATTTCGTCAGTTCAAAATACAAATATTTTTAAAGCATTTGCAAACGGTACGATTTCAATTGGTACCAGTACTGCTTCGTCAACACTAACTATACAAGGTGTGGCTGGTTCAAATCCAATATTTACCGTAGCTTCCTCAACAGGAGAGAGCCTTTTAAAGATTTTAGCCAATGGTAATGTTGGTATTGGTACAAGTACGCCAGCGCAAAAACTTTCTGTAGTAGGAGGTGTGCAGAATATTCTTGATCCAAGCACTACTATATCTGAAATTGCTACTACTTCTGTTGGAAGAACCCCTCGTTCCGTATATGTTCTGGGTCGGTATGCCTATGTTACCAACGAAACATCAAGTACTATTTCTGTTGTCGATATTTCAAACCCTTCTGTACCGGTACAAATTTCGACCACTTCTGTTGATGCTGGTCCGCACGGGATTTATGTTTCTGGTCGGTATGCATATGTAGCTGGTGCTTCAAATAATTCGGTTGCTATAGTAGATATTTCTAATTCAAAATCACCAATTCAAGTTGGTTCGGTTTCTGTACCAAGCGTGATTAGAGATATTCAGGTGGTAGGTAAATATGCATATTTAAATTACGATAGCGGAGGTATTATCGTTTTGGATGTTTCAAATCCTCGAGCACCAGCCTTAGTAGTCAGTACAAGTTTTTCAGGAACAAACCCAAATGCAATTGCTGTTTCCGGTCGGTATGCATACTTGGCTGAAGATGCGGCAAGAATTTTGGTTGTAGATATTTCTAATCCTGCTGCGCCAATCCTTGTAGGATCTACTACAGTAGGTCTTTCTCCTCAGGCAATTGCTGTCTCTGGTCGCTATGCCTACATTGCAAATGCTGGTGAAAACACCATGTCAGTTGTGGATATTTCTAATCCATTAGCGCCTGTGCAAGTGGCTACAACTACGGTAGGCAGCACGCCTTTATCTATTGCTGTCTCTGGTCGGTACGCCTATGTTGCGAACGCATTATCGAGTACAATTTCAGTAATTGATATTATTAATCCGTTGGCACCACGTCAGTTAGCCTTAGTTTCAGTAGGAACTAATATTCTTCCTGCAGATATATTTATCTCTGGTCGCTATGCTTATACCGCTAATATTGCTTCGGGAACATTATCTGGCACGATGTCTGTTATTGATCTATCTGGTACTGAAGTTTCTTCTCTTATTGCCCACTCTGCGGAAGTAGGTAGTATCCAATCAAGAAACGATATTTTTGCACAAGGAAATATTATGGCTGGCACATCTTTGATCGTAGGTAGTGGTGGTTTAATGTCTCAAGGGGCACTCTCTATTTTTGCTTCTTCTACAGGTGCTACTTCTTCTATATTTAATATTGCTTCCGCTGCATCTTCTAGTATCTTTAGAGTATTAGCCGACGGGCGCATTGGAATAAATTCTTCCACGCCTAACTATGGCTTGGTTGTCAATAATACCGTAGCGCTTCCAGGAATTGGTGCGCCAGCAGCAACAGGAGATATAGTCTGTTATGCAACAGGAGATGGAAAGATAACACACCAGGCGACAAACTGTACGGTATCATCTGCTCGTTTCAAAGAAAATATTCAGAGCTTGTCACCAGAAGATTTGCTCGACAAAGTAAATCGGCTTAGAGCAGTAAGTTTTGATTTTAAACCTGGGCAAATTCCAGATCATGGTTTAAATGGTGGTGGAAAAGAAAGTAGTGGTTTTATCGCCGAAGAAGTTGCCCAAATAGATCCAATGCTTGTAATTTATACCGATACGTATTCCTCAGAAGATTTATTATTTGATCAGATTAATTACCCAGGTGCAATTTTATATAAAGATGGAAAAACTCTTATTCCACAAACTGTTGATTACGCACGAATTTCTGTTTTACTTACGGGCGCAATTCAAGACATCGATTCTCGGTTGACTACCTACGCATCTTCTACAGCGTTAATTGTTTCTGCTTTAAGTATTAGTAGTGATAATAACACTATTACATTTGGTTCATCTTCAAATCCATATAATCTTATCGTTACTGGCAATATTTCTTTAAATAATTCTAATGTAATCAATACATTATCTTTTGCAACAACCACTTTGTTTGAATCAAGTGTCGGCAGTTTTGCTGGAGCAAGGGCCTTTACCTTTAATGCTATAAATTTCAATGGTCCATTGGCAGATAATTATATAATATCTTTGCGAGCAAATAATAACTCGGTATTCTCGGTGGCAGCTAATGGCGATGTGCATGCATCTGGAAATTATTATGGAGCAAGTGCAGTCTTGGGCACTTCTACAAACCCAGGTGATTTAGCAGAGCGTGTAGATATTGCTATAGATGATGTGGTAGAAGCGGGAGATGTTGTAGTAGTTGATCAAAATTCACCTGATACGTATCGTCGTAGTACAGTGGCTTATGAACAGTCTGTTGCTGGTGTTATTTCGACTAACCCAACAATTGTGGTTGGTAATGGGCGCACGGATTATACTGCGGTAATGGCAATGGTGGGCAGAGTACCAGTAAAAGTTTCGGCTGAAAATGGAAGCATCGCTCGAGGTGATTTGCTTGTAGCAGGGTCTCAACCTGGCTATGCTATGAAGTATGATGCTACTCGAGATGATAACAATAAGATGGTAGGAGTAATTGGTATCGCTTTAGAATCACTACCGACTTCGAGTGGTAAGATTTTGGCTTTAATCCGCACGGGTTGGGTCTATAATAGAGATAAGGATATCTCGAGTCTTCAAAATAACATTGAACAATTAGCTGTTGCTCAAGGCATTAATCTTGACCCGTCAGAAGAACCAGGCAACCTTAGTATTCAAAACAATAACAATCAGCTGGTATATGCAGGTGGTAATTTAGATCTTCAAAATAATTCCATAATTAATATTGCTGGCATCTTTGGTAAAAATAATAAATGGAAAATTGATGAGTTTGGTAATCTGATCCAAAAGATTACGACCGTTGCTGGCGATAAAGAAATTTATGGTCTACAGAGTAGTGGCAAACAAGAGCTAGTAATTTCTGGTACAAGCACATTGGAAAATGGTTCTAGACGAGTTGTCTTAACTGATTTAGATCAAGCAATTATCGACAAGACTGTACCGCTCAAGATTTCCATAACCATGTCTGGTGAAACTAAAGGATTCTATGTTTCTGAAAGAAGTTACGATAGTTTTGTAGTGAAAGAAAATGAAAACGGACAAAGTAATGCTCCGTTTGACTGGATAGTAATTGCCAAAGTTTTAGATCCAGAAAATATAGGTCAAAGCAGTCCTGTCGTAGAAGGGGAACAGCCGCCAGAAATAAATTCTTCCACTCCTGAATCTTCTCCTCAAGGAGAAGAACCTACAATTATTATTCCTGCAGAAGAGGTCTCTTCTTCTACCGAAAATGTTTCAAGTTCCGTAGATGTCTCAAGTTCCACGCCATAAATAATCTAAGGGTATTTATTGTTGATTGACGGAATTAAGGGGTGGTGGAAAAGATAAAGTCGATAAAAATTTTCGAAGTGCAAATTTGGCGCAAAGAAATATGAATTTAAAATCAAGTAAATTAATTTTTTTGGCCAGTATTATCTCATCTATTTTTTTGTGCTTTCAGGTTTATTATGCACACAATCAAAGCGTTCGTGCGGCGACTGCAAATGAAAATTTAACTGTTACTGTCACTGTGCCAGGTGATACTGGCGGTAGTGGTGGAGGAAGTGATTTGCCGCCAAGTATTTTTAATGTCATAACTTCAACTTCTTTTGCAAGTGCAAGTATTAGCTGGAGCGCTACTGATGACCGGGGTATCTCTTTGGTAACTTTTGTCTACGGAGACTCTGTAAATTATGGGAGTTCAGGGGTGGTAACTGGCAATTACCAAGTAGCTCTTTCAAGCCTGGTTACAGGTACTGTATATTATTACAAAATTTCTGTAGTTGATACTAGGTCTAATTTAGTTGAGTATACAGGTACATTGGTAATGCTTTCTTCTCCGGCGCCACCAATTGATACAACGCCTCCGGTGATAAGCAATATTCAAATTATTCCAGGAGTAACCACAACTACTATAAGATGGACGACAGATGAGCTGGCAGATAGCCAGGTCTCTTATGGACCAACCGCTGCGTACGGAAGTAATTATTTTGATTCATCTAGATCGTTAGTCCATAGTGTTTTATTATTTAATTTAACACCAGGTACTCTGTATCATTTTCAAATAATTTCTACAGATAGTTCTAATAATAGCGCAGGAACAATAGATGCAACTTTTACTACGCTTACCGATACCATTCCACCCCCTGATGCATCTAATTTTATTTTAACGACCACAAGTAATTCGATTGTATTATCATGGGTAAACCCAACACTTGTTGGTACGCCAGATTTTGCAGAAGTAAGAGTAGTACGCAAAATAGATTCCGCGTCGACTAATCCTGCCGATGGTGTAGTAGTATATGCTGGTACACAAGAAAATTTTACTGATTCCAGTGTGCTGGTAAATATAAATTATTTCTATACAATTTTTTCTTTTGATACTTCGAATAACAGCAGTCCCGGTATTTTTAGGAGCGGCCGAATTACGCCCATTGTTCCTCCAGTAGAAATCTGCGGTAATTCAATCGATGATAACAGTAATGGTTATACTGATTGTGCCGACAGCGCTTGTAGCTCTCTGCCGTCTTGTACGGTTACTCCGCCACCAACCACTACTCCTAGCCCAGAAATTTGTAATAATAGTATTGATGATAATAGTAATGGATTTGTAGACTGTGCTGATACAGCTTGTTCTGGCTTTGCAGGCTGTTCTGGTACCAGTGCCTTGGCTGCCTGCAACAACACTCTTGATGATGATGTAGATGGGGCTTTTGACTTCCCTAATGATATTGGCTGTGAAAGTGCTGTTGATAATGATGAATACAATCCGCCTGAACCAACAGTGCCTCCCTTTTTAAAACTTAATTTAAATGATCTTAGGTTTTTCTCAGGCAATCGTCTTATAAGGTTATATCCGGTCGGAGATGTGGTTGTTGGCTTATCTGGGGCAAATTTAACCTTGGTTTTGCCAAGAAGTGTTTTAGAAAGCGAACCAAGAAACATTATATTGCGAGTGGGTGGTACTGATATTCATCAATTTGTATATAATACGACGGATCAAGCATATTATGCTGATTTATCTTTTGGTTCCGTTGGAATTTCACAAGCGTATTTGGAGATTGACTATGGTTCTTCTCAGAGTGACTCTGTTGGTTTTAAGATGGATAGTTTGTCGTGGGGACAGGTACAGGGAAGCGATAATCAGGCTGTGGTTGCGGCCGAAATTATTCTGTACGGATCAAATAATGAGCAGTTCCCAATGGGTTTGTACGGCCAATTAAACCCAATGACAGCTGATATAAATGGTAATTATGGTTGGATAGTACCAAATGGAAATTATAAAATTTTTGTCCATAAAGAAGGCTTTTATGATCGGTCAATCAATTTTACCGTTTCGAACAATGTCATTAATTCCAATATAAGTTTAATTTCCCAGCCACCAAAATTAATTTTAACAATCGATCCAAACGCATCGCTATCTGAAAACATTCAAAATGTTGCAGGTGCGTTAGCAGGTCAAACAAAAATATTATCTACCGTGGCTGTGCAAAAAATTCAGGATGCAGTAAGTGACCCTGAGGTAAAAAAAGTAAATGAGCGGGTGGTCGCACCAGCGGCTATCACTGTAGTGGTGGCAGGTGCTGCCCCGTTAATTTCTTGGCTGGATCTTCTGCCATTTTTAAGACTTCTGTTCTTGCAGCCGCTTATGCTGCTCGGTTGGAGGAAAAGAGAGAAATGGGGTTTGGTGTATAACTCATTAAATAAGTTGCCTGTTGACTTGGCCATGATTCGTTTAATTAACGCCGAAACAAATCGGGTAGTACAATCAAAGGTGACAGATTCAAAAGGCCATTTTATTTTTATGGTTGGTCCTGGAAAGTATAAATTGGAGGTTCGTAAAAACAACTTTGTTTTTCCTTCAAAATTTTTGGCTGATTCTATTAGTGACGGCCAAAAAGCAGACATTTACCACGGAGAAATAATTGAAGTGTTAAGTCCATCGGGTATTACCGCTACGGTACCGCTTGATCCTGTTGAAGCGCATAAAAAACCAAGTCGATTAATTTGGGAAAAATTTGGCCGTCGGTTGCAAACAGTTTTATCGGTAGTTGGTATTTTAATTACTGCTTTTTCCCTTTACATATCTCCAAAATGGTACATAATAGCCCTGCTTATTGTGCATATTTTGGTCTTCTTCATTTTCCAAAAATTAGCAAGACCACCAAAAATTAGGAATTGGGGTATCGTATATGACGATATGCAAAAAACACCTATTTCTCGGGTAGTGGCCAGGTTGTTTAATTCTCAGTTCAACAAGCTTGTTGATACTCAGGTTACTGATGGTAGTGGTAAATATTATTTTATGGCTGGGGACGCAAAATATTATGTTACCTATGAGCATAAAGAATATCATCCTCAAAAAACCGATATTATTAACTTGGAAGGTAAAGAGCCAGAGGCAATAACAGTGGAGGTTCGGTTGAAGAAAAACTAAATTTTTTGTATATAGCCTGATTGACAAGGCAAAATTTTTGTTTTACAATGTCCCGCAGTGAGTAAAAACCAGAGTACGTCGTAAGAGTAAATTATTTAATAATTAACGGGCCAATAGCTCAGCTGGCTAGAGCGCTTCCATGGCATGGAAGAGGTCCGGGGTTCAAATCCCCGTTGGTCCACAACCATATGTCATTATCTGTTGGAATAGTAGGCTTGCCAAATGTTGGAAAATCAACATTATTTAATGCGCTAACTCGCAGCAAGCAAGCAGACGCACAAAATTATCCTTTTTGTACCATCGATCCAAATGTTGGTGTTGTTGAAGTGCCTGACCCTAGAATACAAAAGTTAGCTGATGTTTCTGCTTCTAAAAAAATTATTCCAACGGTGATAGAATTTGTTGATATTGCTGGTTTGGTAAAGGGTGCGTCAGAAGGTGAAGGTTTGGGGAATAAGTTTTTATCGCATATTCGAGAAGTGGATGCCATAGTTCAGGTAGTGCGATCGTTTAGTGATAGCAATGTCATTCATGTGAATAATAAAGTTGATCCAAACAATGATGCAGAAATAATAAATTTAGAGCTTGCATTAGCTGATTTGCAAACAGTTACTAAAAAACTTGATAATACCAAACGTTCGGCCAAAGGTGCTTCTGCTAAAGAATTTGAAAAACAGCTAGATCTTTTTAGTAGAGTAGAAAAACAGCTGCAAACTGGGCGGCCAGCTCGAGAGCTTGAGTATAACGAAGACGAAACCCTTTGGATGAAAGAATTACAGCTTTTAACTATGAAGCCAATGTTGTATGTTGTTAATACCGATGAAAATGTAAAACCAGATGCTTTACATCCTTTAATTAGTCAATCTGCGCCGCAAATAGAGATATCGGCAAAACTAGAGGCAGAAGTCGCCGAACTCAGTCCCGAAGAAGCCAAAGAGTATTTGAAAGAACTGGGTATGAATGAGACAGGCTTAGATAAGTTAATTACCGCCAGCTATAAATTGCTTGATTTAATTACGTTTCTAACTTCTGGTGAGGTAGAAACGAGAGCCTGGACAGTACGCCGTGGTGCAAAGGCTCCCGAAGCAGCCGGTGTAATTCATACAGATTTTGTAAAGGGTTTTGTTAAGGCTGATGTTGTAAATTGGCAGGATTTTGTAGCGGCGGGAGGCTGGGGCAAAATAAAAGAGACAGGAAAGATGAGGTTGGAAGGAAAAGAGTATGTAGTAAAAGATGGAGATGTCTGTTATTTCCATATTAATGCTTAAATTAAATAAAAAAATACACTGGACTAGTCCAGTGTATTTTTTTATACGTTATATTTTTTTAAATCTCCAGATTTCCCGACCTACCCGCTGGTCTGGTCTGGCATAGAGTAGGGGCATTTTTTCTTCAAGAAATGGTAGAGTTTTAAAACCAAGATCAGCGATTTCTTTATGACAATTAATAGTAATCCATTCATTTTGCCATCTAAAACGAGGAATTAAGAAAACAGCAATGCCGTTTGGTTTTAGTACTCTATAGAATTTGCTAAAAGCAGAAAGATATAGATTTTTGAGTTCTTGGGCTTGTGTATATAAATCCTCTTTTGTTTCTCGTCCTTTGAGAGGTTTGCCCATGTATGGTTCAGCCACAATTGCGTTAATCGAAGCGATTGGTACGACAGTATCTATATGTTCTACTTTTTCAGTCTGGAGCTTAACTCGAAAGTTATTTGTTGGTATATTAAATTGACTGGCTATCCAGTCTATATTTTGACGAGTGTCACTAATCGCTTTTTCAGAAATATCAGTTCCTACTAAATTTGTATATCCGAGTAATATTGCTTCGCTTAGTATGGTGCCAGAACCACAGAACGGATCGAGAAGAGTGCTATTTTTGTTGGCTTGGGAGAGGTTAATCATCATCATTGCCAGTTTGGGTGGCAACATACCGCTTACATCGTCTCTTCCTGGTCTGCCAAAGTCTCTGGCACTAAATTCTTCAAATGGTTGCACGGCTTGGGTTTTTGCGAGGGCAAATGTATTGTTAGTATTTTTTTGAATTAAAAATTCACGGCCCCGTCCTGTAAGATTATTTTTTTCAACGGTAACCGATGATAAAATTGGCTCTCTATTTTCTACATATCGTACAGATAGACCTTCGGATTTTAGGGTTTTTTTTATTTTTTTTCCAAACTCTTCGGCTAGTTTTATGTTAGCAGAATCATTTCGGTCATGAGCATATATGCTAATACCAAAGTTTATCTTTCCAGAGACAGTTTTTAGTTCGGCTATTATTTTGTTCTCCGTTTCTACTGTAGATAGATTATCTCCAAGCTCTAGAGCTATTTTAATAGTGCCGCCCAGCTGTCTGATAAGCTGAGTCGGTTCAATTTTTTTTGTTTCAGCTTTTAAAATTGATCCAGTATAATTATATTTTTTTAAATCCAAAATCGCGTCTATTTCAGCCGCGGCCAGAAGAGATTCTCGTCCTAAGATAAACCATTGTTTAGCGTTTGGTGCTTGAAGCGGCATAGGTGGAGGTAACTACGGGAGTAGTTGTATTAGTCTTGTAGAAAAAAATGTTTCGGATATCAGGGGCAAAGTACTCTAGTTTTTGTTTTTTTTCAATAGCCTCCGAAGCTTTGTGGAAAGCGGGTATATCTAAGTTGTAAATATTCACACTCGATTTGAGGGCTGTAATTACCGTAGTGTTGGCAATGGTACTGTAGATATTTTGATAAATAAAGTAGTAGGTTAAGCCTACAGCAGAGAGTAAAACAAGAAATATTAAAAGATATACCATCCGCCAGAGGCCATATCTACCCTTATATAGATTTTGTGGTTTGGTTTTATTCGCTAACATATAATTCGGTTGCAATATCTAGGCTCACAATAGGAGAAGCTTCTCCTTCTTTGGTAAATACAGGTGTAAGCTGCAGCTGTTTAATATTAATAAAATAATTAGAAATTTCTAGTTCTGCAATATACTTGAGCACATCGTGGTAATTACCTTTAATGTTTAGAGAAATTATAGCAATATGATTATTGCCAATCTTGTCTAAATTGGAAGAGTTTATGGATTGGGTAAGATTATATTTTGCGGCCGTACTCTCTAAAAATGTGATTAATTTTAATTCTTCTCCGGTCTTAAAAATAAATGTATTGTAATTTGCCACCGCACCTTTAACTTCTTCGAGCCTTTTTCTGGTAATTCGGGAATTAAGTGATTGTTGGTACTTTTCTTCAAGAAGAAGTCTTAGTTTGTAGCTTTCCTCGGATGTTTTTTTGATGTTAAGTAAGGTTGGTACAAGTACGCCAAAAGTTATTATTAAAAATAATACAATAAAGATAGTGACACGAATTATTATTTTTTTTCTTGCATCAATGGCCATAGTAGTTTAGCTTTTAAGTTCTGCGCTAAATTCAAATTTAACATTTTCTTTTTGAAATAATTGCGAAGCAGGTGTTTTGACGTTAGTAATCCAGGGAATTTTGTTTAGTACCTCTTGATAGTTTAGGAGAGCAGATCGTGAAACTGCGCTGCCACTTAAGGTGATAGTTTGAGCCGTCATATCTATCTGTAGAGAGGTTAATTTTATGTCATCTGGCAAACTATTGCTAATGTCGGTTAATCGAGGGATAAGAGGGGAGAATTTTTTACTGGCCAAATTTATATCTTTGACAAGGCTATTTATGTTTTTGGCATCTTGGTTATATGTGTAGTATTCTCGGTTAATGAGGGTTGCTGTTCTAGTTAGGCTTGCAAAATCGTTTTCTAAAAAAATCCATCCCCAAATAAGTATAGCGCTCATGATAGCCACAACTATAAAAAATAACTCAACAATATTTTTTATTAACAAAAAATTTACCGTTGATTCCAGTCGGTTTTTTTTACCTGTTGGTAGTAAATTGAGGTTGATATTGAGCATATCTGATAAAGGGGCAGGTAAGTTAGGCCTACTATATATTTTCGTTTTTTTGATCTTGTAGTGGATTTTGTTTTATTCGTAAAGCAAGTCCGATAGCGCTTGCAAGTGATAGGCTTTTTTTCGGTTCAAAATCGTATAGTTTTTTATTTTCTAAATTTTTCCAAGGATGGCCAGCCTGAGCGTCAATTTTTAATTCTTTAGAAATTAGTGTATCTATATTTTCTAAATTAGCAGTACCACCACACAAGGTTATTCTGTTTACTTCGTTTATGTCATTAAAGTGTTCTTTATAGAAGAGTAGTGTAGCTTTTAGTTCGCTGATAAGCTTGTCGGTTATGCCAGAAACGGCGGTAAGATAGTTAGGGTTTTTTGCATCGTATTTGAGACCGTTTTTAATTTTTAGAGCTTCTGCGTCTGAGTGCTCCATTTTTAATTCTTGGGCAATAGCCGATGTTATTATTTCTCCAGAAAAATTGAGGGTAGTACTAAACTGAATGCTATGGTTATCGTATATAGTAAGATTTGATCTAGTGGCGCCTAAATCCAAGATAGCGCGAGCTTGGCCTGTATAATCTTTGTCGTAAGTTATCATGGATCTGGTCATGGCTACCGCTTCAGTTTCCAGAGCAACTGGGTTAAGACCGACGCTCTCGAGTAGGTATGTATATGAATCAGCAATAATTTTTGGTGTGGCAGCAATCAGAATCTGTGTTCTTTTCTCTTTAAGGGTGGAGGTGATGATTTGCCAGTCAAGATAAGTGTCTTCTAGTTCGTAGGGAAGGTGTTTTTTTGCTTGGTAAGCGACGTCTACTGAGGTAAGTGACTTATAGTTAATATCAATATCAATTAATTTTAAAAATGTTTTTGGTTCGGGTAAGGTGGCCACTACCCATGGGGAGTGAATTGTTTTAAAACTTTTACCTTCTAAACCGAGTAAATGTAATAATTTTTTTCTTACTGGCTCAGGCTGTTGGATTTCACCATTGACTATAAGTCCTGGAGGAAGGGGGGTGGTGCGAAGCTCTTTAATTTTAAAAGACTGTCTTCTATAAAAAGCCACTGGTTCAAGTTGAACAAGTTTTATGGATAAATCTCCTATGTCTATGCCAAATCCGTCGGCAAAAGGATTGTACAGATTCATATTTAGATATTTTGTGACAAAGAGTAGAGTGGCATGATAATTGCTACAGCAATTCCCGCCACAGCTAAACCCATTACCAAAATAATGATCGGCTCGATAATAGTAGTAAAGTTTCGCATGGTGGTGTCAACTTCATTACCATAATATTCGGCGAGTTCTCGCAACATGCTTTCGCTTTTACCAGATTTTTCTCCCACCATTATCATTTCTGTAACCATAGGGGGAAATACCTTGGGAAATTTTCTCAGAATTTCAGACAACGCTTCTCCTTTTTTAAGAGACTCAGATACTAATATTAATTTTTCTTTATATACTACATTGCCTAAAACCTCAGAGGATATGCGTGTAGCATCAATAATCGGAATAGTACTTTCAAGCAAAGAAGACATAGTGAGGGTAAAGCGGGCCAAATTAATTTTTTTTATTACGGCACCAATAATCGGGAGTCTTAAGTTTATAGCATGAATTATTCTTTTTATCTTATACTGTTTAAAGAGTTGGGTAAGCACAATTATAAGTAAGATAAAAACGAGCAGCATCCATAGTCCATATTTTTGAGTGAAATCGGTTATGCCAATAAGAATTCTAGTCGGAAGTGGCAATTGAGCGTCAAATTCTTTAAACATGATAAGTAGTTTTGGTAAAATAAAAACTACTACTTCGATACTGATACCAATCATAGCGACCACAATCACAGCCGGGTACATAAGGGCGCCTTTAATGCGAGAGGTAAGTTCGTGATTTTTTTTCATCTGTACCGACACTTGGTCAAGTGCTGTTTCCATTTTTCCTGCTGCTTCTCCTGCTGCAATCATGCTTACATAAATCGGAGGGAAAATTTTTGGGTATTTGGCTAGTACTTCACTAAATTGTTGTCCTTTTTCTACCCCGTTTTTGACTTCTCCAATTACATCTTTAAGAGTTTTGTTTTCTATTTCTTCACTTAAAATACGAAGGGCATCTATAAGAGATAAGCCAGCTTTTACCATGGTTTTGAGGTGGCTCACAAAAAGAATTTTTTGCATGATTGGTACTCGGTGAATAAATCCACCTACCAATGCATTAAGTTTTACTTCAAAAGGGGAAAGTTCGCGTGGTTGTTTTGGCATATATAATAATCTAGTGAAAATTAAATTTCACTTTTTTTATTCTTTCGTGACACGGAGCACCTCGCTGATAGTAGTAATGCCCATCTTGGCTTTTACTAGTCCGTCTTCAAGCATGGTGATCATGCCTTTTTCACGGGCATATTTTTTAATATCATCCGCGGTACAGTGGGCATTAATCATTTTGATTAACTCTTCGTCCATTTCAAGAATTTCGTAGATACCCATGCGTCCTTTAAAACCAGTTTGGCCGCAGCGGTTACAGCCCTCGCCTTTATAAAAGGTAATTTTTTCTACGTCGCTACCCTCGTCTTTGTAATCTTTTGGGATATTTGCTTTAAAAAGTGCAGAGATTTTTTTAACATCAAATACGCGGCCTAATTCGTTTTCGATTTCCTTGTCCAAAAAATATCCTTTTTTACAGTAGCTGCAAATTTTACGAACCAAACGTTGGGCCATAACGATATTGGTTGTATAAGCTACTAAAAATGGGGCTACGCCCATATCCACCAAGCGTGGCAGGGTAGTCGGCGCATTATTGGTATGTAGTGTAGAGAGCACTAAGTGACCAGTCATGGCCGCATGAATAGCAATTTCGGCAGTTTCTTGGTCGCGGATTTCTCCCACCATGATAATGTTTGGATCTTGGCGCAAGAACGAGCGTAAGCCTGCAGCGAATGTGAAGCCTACCTTTGCATTTATTTGGCTTTGGTTAACACCCTGCATTCTATACTCAATTGGATCTTCGATGGTACAAATATTAACCCCTGGTTGGTTGAGGATGCCGAGCACTGAATAGAGAGTAGTAGTTTTTCCTGATCCTGTTGGTCCAGTTACCAAGATCATACCGTGTGGTTTTTTGATGGCATCTTCAAGAATTTTTCTTGGCTTATCTAAAAATCCAAGCTGGTCGAGGGTTACTGGTTTGGCGCCTTCGTGGAGTAGGCGTAATACGATTTTTTCTCCGTCATAGACAGGGATAATAGAGACACGAAAGGCCATTTTTTCTTCTTGAATTTGTATCTTAAAACGGCCGTCTTGTGGTACCATGTGCTCATCAATTTTTAGATTTGATAGAATTTTTACTCTGGCAATAAGACCGCTCTGGACATTTTTTGGTAAAGTCATGATTGGTTTGAGAATACCATCAATACGATAGCGGACAGCGAGTTCTTTTTCGTTAGGTTCTATGTGGATATCGGAGGCATTTTCATAGACAGCATGCTCTAAAATAGTGTTAACAATATTAACGGTAGGGATTTCTTCGGCAGCTTTTTTGAGGTCAGTCCCTAATACTTCTTCGTTTCCATCTTGGACAATACGTAAATCGTCTTCAAGTTCGGCATGATAGCGACGCAAGGCTTCTTTGAGGTCGCCAGGAGAGGTAATAAAAACCTTAGGCTCTAAGCCAGTTTTACGACGTAGAAATTCGATAGTCTGAATATCGGTAGGATCTGTCATTGCAAGCTGAAGCTGGTCTTTATCTTTATCAAAAGCAACTACCTGGTGTGTGCCAGCCACGGGACCAGGTATAAGATTGAGAATTTCTTTTTTTATTTCTTTGCCTTTTAAGCTAATATAAGGGATTTCAAGGTATTCGGCTGCTTTTTCGTATAATTCTGTCTCGTTTATAATTCCGTCACTTATCAGCATTTCCTCGAGGGTTTTGTTAAGCTTATCGGCTTTAGCTTGGGCAGATTTTAGGCTTGCAGCATCACCCAAGTTGTATTTTTTTAATATGAGTTTGAGGGTTTTTGGTAAAAGCATACGCAATCCTAAAATTGAGAAATTATTCTTTCGTTTTATGAAAGAAGTATAGCATAAAATAGTATTATACAGAAGTGGTTTATTTAGTTTGATGTATTAAATAGCAAACCATGTCGCCCGTCTTGACTTTATAGCCGTTTGTTGCTATTATGGTCGTACCTTTGGTATCTGTGATAAATATGATTCGTCGATGGTCATTTTTATCAAAAATCAAAAATTAAGAGTCAAATCTCATATAATTTTTTAGTTATAAATAAAGTATTACAGTATGATGAAAAAGTACGAATTATTGCTGGTTTTACCAGGCACTTTGGATGAAAAAGAAGTTGGTAAACAAATAAATGAAATTAAAGAATCATTGAGTGTTAATGCTAAAGACTTAGAGCTTAATAATTTGGGCAAAGTAAGATTGGCTTACCCTATTAAGCAAATTAGATATGGCTATTACTACACAGTGATTTTCAGTGCTAATCCAGAAGCAGTACAGGTAATATCCAATAAATTAAAATTACGATCAGATGTTTTGCGCAGTATGATTACTGTGTTTAATATCAACGTTTCTGCTGCTAAGAAAATTGTATATAACACCAATGAAGTAGGTGTAACTACTATGGTAGAGCGAGACGAAGTAGCTCCAGTAGTAGAAGAAAAAGTTGTTGTGGCAGCTAAGCCTACAAAAAGTAAGGCTGAAGAAACCAAAATCGATTTAAAAGAAATTGATGAAAAATTGAACGCCATTTTAGACAATGAGAATATAATACCAGGTGTATAATTACATTATAAACTCACTCGTTCGAAAATAATCAAAACATTTGGTTATTTGTCTATCACATTTCTCATATGGATTTAAACAAAGCAATGATTATCGGCCGTTTAACTCGCGACCCAGAATTGCGAAATACACCGAAAGGTAAGCCAGTAGCTACGCTCAGTTTGGCTACTAATAGAATCTGGATAGATGCTAACAGCCAAAAACAGAAGCAAGTTGAATTCCACAATGTGGTAATGTGGGGGAAATTAGCAGAGATTTGCAGTCAATATCTTCGCAAGGGTGGAAAAATCTATGTTGAAGGCAGATTGCAAACTCGTGAGTGGACAGGGCAGGATTCTGTTAAAAGATATCGCACCGAAATTATCGGCGAAAACATGATCATGCTTGATTCCAAAGCTGGCCCAGCAGGTGCTCCTATGACGAGTGGAGAAAGCTTTACAGGAATGCCTGAAGCGCCACAAGAAGTAATCGAAGAAGAGGTAAAAGTAGAAGATATCCCATTTTAAATATTTAAATACTAAAACTGAAGCAGTAAAATTCTATGAATAATAACGTTGCTACCAAAGAACCACAAAAAGACAAAGCTTGTTATTTTTGTGTCAATAATAGACTAGTTGTTGATTACAAAGATTTTAATACACTCAGACGTTTCGTTTCTTCTTATATGAAAATTGCGCCTCGTAGACGCAGTGGCTTGTGTGCTAAACACCAGCGCCAAGTAGCTGGAGCTGTAAAGAGAGCTAGACAAGCTTCCCTCATGCCGTACACCGCCTAAACAATAAAAAAGCCCCGCAAGGGGCTTTTAAAGTATTTTACCTGCATCATACTATGAGTAATTGGCTTGACTTAAAAAATACTCCTCGATTAAAAAATATTTTTAATACTCGTATTTCTATTATAAAATTAATTCGAGAGTTTTTTTGGTCCCAAGGTTTTATAGAAATTGAAACCCCTATGGCAGTCCGTTTGGCTAGTCAAGAACCATATCTCAACCCATTGCCACTTACTATTCACGACCCAAATAGCAAGAGTGAAAGGTTTTATTTGCGCACTTCTCCTGAGTTTTCTTTGAAGAAAGTATTGGCAGCAGGGTACGAGAAAATCTTTGAAATAGGTAAATGTTTTCGTGACTTTGAAAGTTTTGGCGGTAATCATAATACTGAGTTTACCATGATTGAATGGTATCGAGCTCCAGGTACGTATCAGGATATTATGAATGATACAGAAGAGCTGTTTAAGTTTATTGGTAAAAAAATAAACAAAGAAACTTTTGTATATCGGAATAATACTATAGATATATCGGCATCTTGGGATCGATTTAGTATGAAAGAGGTTTGGAAAAAGTTTATTGCTATTGACCTAGATAATTTTTTGGAAAAAGATAAGCTGATAGAGTTAGCAAAATCGAGAGGGTACTCTGTTCAAGACGCTGATGCGTACGAAGATGTTTTTTATAAAATTTTTCTAAATGAAATAGAACCGCACCTAGGAATTGAAAGACCTGTTTTTGTATATGATTATCCAGCGTGCATGACCTCGTTATCGCAATCTTGCGAGGATGCTCGGTATGCTCAGCGGTTTGAGTTGTATATTGGCGGCCTCGAGATAGCTAACGCCTTTGGTGAATTGACTGATGCTGTAAAACAAAAAAAGAACTTAGAAGAAGATAGGGAAAAAAGAAAGCTTTTAAATAAAGAAATATGGCCTGTTGATCCAGATTTTATTGCGGCCCTGCAATCAGGTATTAGCCCAGCTGGGGGTATTGCCTTAGGGGTAGATCGTATGGTACTATTGTTTACCGAAGCCAAAGATCTTAACGAAGTAATCTTTCAATCGGTTAAAGACCAAATAAATACATAAATCTTATTAATTCGTAATTCAAACGTGTATGGCCTCAACAACGGATGTTCGTAAAGGAGTAGTTATTCGTCAGCCAAATGATTTATTTGTTGTAGTTGAATTTCAGCATGTAAATCCAGGTAAGGGCGCAGCATTTGTACGCACTCGTATGAAAAGTTTGGGCACTGGCAAGGTGGTTGAAGTAACATATAAAACAAGTGAAAGCGTTGATATTGTGCAGGTAGATTTTCGAACCATGCAATTTTTATATAAGAGTGGCGATAATTTGGCGTTCATGAATATGGAAAATTATGAGCAGATAGAGATGAATGGAGATCTAATTGGTGATGAGGCTAAATACCTCAAAGAAGGCCTTGATGTAGTAGTTGGTTTGTATGAAGGTAGGCCAGTAAGTGTGCAATTACCTAAAAAAATTAAGTATACAGTTGTCGAAGCGCCGCCAGCAGTGCGCGGCGATAGTGCTACCGGCAACGTAACTAAAGAAATTACTCTAGACAATGGTTTAAAAGTACAAGCTCCCATATTTATTAAAGAAGGAGAAGAAATTTTGGTAAATACTGAGACTGGAGATTATTCTGCCAGAGCAAATTCCTAATAAATTAAAAAAGACCTTATAGAAAGGTCTTTTTTAATTTAATTTATTCAACGACGAGAGTGCCAGTCATTGCTTTGTGGCCAGCGCCACATGCAACGCTACAGCTAAAAGTAAATGTTCCAGCTTTATCTGCTGCAAATTCAATAGTTTTTGTTTTGCCTGGTTCGAGAGTTTCTTTTATATTAAAACTAGGTAACATAAGACCGTGAGCTACATCTACACTTGTTACTTTAAGTACCACGGTGTCTCCCTTTTTAACCTTAATTGTAGAGGGGGAGAATGACCATTGTTTTGCAGTAACAATAAACTCTTTGCGGTTACTGGTAGTGTTTGTAGGCACCGTTGCTTTTGTGATCTCGCCTTGGTTTAAAATAGTAAATTCTTGCATTATTACCTGCTGATCTTTAATTACTGCGCCATCCGAACCAGGTGATTCAAAAGCTCCTTTTGGATCTCTGTCATAGTGAAGCATAGCAACCAGAGAAGGGCTTACTTTATTTCTATCAACGGTAATCTTTATTTTTGTATCAGTGCCAGTTGGTAAGGCGGTATAACCGATGATTTCTCCTATTTGTCCGTTTTCTTTAGCGTGGATTGCAATCCAACCATCCTCAGGTATAGAAGCTTTGGCTACAATAATTTCATTATTCTCGGCTAGATTTTGATCCGAAACAGAGATAGTAGGGTCTGCTGGTTGGGTACTTTTACCAGATAGGAGGGGGCTTTTATTGCAACCTGCGCCTAAAACAGTAAGAGCACCTACAGTGGCAAGTATAATGGCTAGTTTTTTGCTCATATAGAGTAAAATTTAAAAATTAACCCTTTAGTTGTCTGTGGAATAAATCCACAGATTTACTATACAGGCAGTTGACTTTTTTGTAAATTCTAGTAGAATATGTCCAATGTAGGTGTCATATACTGAAGTATATAATACTGCTCATCGGTAATAAAAACAAATCCATTTTGTTTTTTTGCAACACTCCTCGCAGGTGTCATATAACGGCTATTATTCCAGTTTTCCAAACTGGTAACACGGGTTCGACTCCCGTCACCTGCTCAAATAAAATCACCTGTAATTATACAGGTGATTTTATTTATAGTTTTGAGCAAGTTTAACTTTGCCAATTGCTGTATAAGTGATAGAATATATAAAATAATTTTTATTGTATGTCCGACCCAAAACCTACTTCTAGCAGCCGTAATCTCTGGCATACCATGTCGGTATCCGAAGTTGCTATTGAGCTTAAGACAAATATAGATATTGGTTTTTCCGCAGCAGAAGTTGAAACTCGACTTAAAGAATACGGTTCAAACCAGTTGCTTAAAGCCGAGCGTCCGCATGTTTTTCGTTTATTTTTTAATCAGTTTAAAAACAGTTTTATAATTCTGTTACTTGGAGCTGCTATTATCTCTGGTGTACTTGGGCATGCGGTCGAGGCAATTGCTATTGGTGTCATTATTTTTTTTACCGCTATTTTTGGCTTTGTTCAGGAGTGGCGTACAGAGCGCGCACTTGAAGCGCTACAAGCAATGTCAACGCCACTTGCCCTCGTGTTGCGAGAAGGAGTGGAAAAAGAAGTGCCAGCTCGTGATTTAGTTCCTGGAGATATTATAATTTTAGCTACAGGAGACAGGGTTCCCGCAGACGCTCGGCTAATCGAATCAATGAATTTAAAATTAGAAGAGGCAGTTCTCACTGGTGAATCTGTTCCCGTAGAAAAAAAGAGCAGCCTTATTTGTCCAGAAAATGCTCTGGTTGGAGATCGCCGTAATATTGTTTTTGCAGGTACTTCTGTTACTTATGGTCGCGGACGAGCGATTGTGGTGGCTATTGGTATGTATAGTGAGTTTGGTCATATCGCTGGATTGCTGCAAGGTATAAAAAGAGAAGTAACGCCATTACAGAAGAGCTTAACTCACTTTGCTTCAATTTTAACAAAAGGAGCTCTAGTAATTGTTCTTGGTGTTATATTACTTGGTTTTTTTCGAGGGCAGCCAATTTTGGAAGCGGTAATTTTTGGTATTGCCTTGGCAGTAGCGGTTGTGCCCGAGGCGCTGCCAGCAGTTGTGACTATTTCTTTGGCGATTGGTGTGCAGCGCATGGCCAAACGTCACGCCCTTATACGGTATTTGCCTGCTGTCGAAATGTTAGGGTGTGCCACAATTATTTGTTCAGACAAAACAGGAACCCTTACAAAAGATGAAATGACAGTAAGAAAAATTTATTTAAACGGAGGCGCTGTGCTGGATGTGACGGGAAGCGGATATGATCCCAAAGGGGAGTTTTTATTAAAAAATGAACACTACCAAATAGATGATGCGCTACTCTCTTTGTTGCAGGCAGCTACACTCTGTTCTGATGCACGTCTTATGAAATCTGATGGCGCCTGGGATTTGGTTGGTGATCCTACCGAAGCAGCGCTTGTAGTAGCGGCCGCTAAAGCAGGGCTTAATAAAGATCTGCTCGATGAGCAGTTGCCAAGAATGGCGGAAGTTCCTTTTAGCTCCGAAACCAAACGCATGACGACCCTTCATCAAACTCCAAAAGGTACTATTGCGTATGGAAAAGGTGCGATTGAAGTAATTCTTTCTTCCTCTTCTTTTTATCAAACTGCTAAGGGTGAGGTGCAGCCGCTCACCGACGAAGTAAGAAAGTCGATTCTCGAAGTTGCGCATAGCTTTGCTGAAGAAGCGTTGCGTGTAATTGGTGTAGCATATGCTCCAACGACAGATTTGATTAAAGCTCAAAGTGAAATGGTGTTTTTGGGTATGTTAGCGATGATAGATCCGCCTCGTCCAGAAGCCAAAGCCGCTATTGCTAGTTGTTTTAAAGCTGGGATCGCCGTGATGATGATAACAGGAGACCATCCTATAACAGCTACAGCAATTGCTCGTGAGTTAGGGTTGTTATTACCGCAAGGAAAAGTGTTAACTGGGGCAGAGCTTGCAGCTATGGATAGTGATGAGCTTGCAAAAAATATTGAGAGCATTAGTGTATGTGCTCGAGTTTCTCCTGAACATAAATTGCGTATTATAGAGGCTCTGCAAAAAAGAGGCCAAGTTGTGGCGATGACTGGCGATGGAATTAACGATGCCCCAGCTCTCAAAAAAGCGGATATTGGTATTGCGATGGGAATTACTGGTACTGATGTTACCAAAGAAGCAGCTACCATGACATTAACTGACGATAATTTTGCTTCTATCGTTGCAGCGGTAGAAGAAGGAAGAGTCATTTTTGCTAATATTAAAAAGTTTTTGGCTTACCTTATTTCTTCAAATTTAGGGGAAATTGGTCTTATAGTCGTGGCTTCATTGCTCGGTCTACCGCTACCGCTTACCGCTGTGCAAATTTTATATATCAATTTAATTTCAGACGGGTTACCCGCGCTTGCGTTGGCAGTTGATCCACCAGAGCAGGATATTATGAGTAAAAAACCGCGCAAATCTACAGAAGGGTTGCTCAATCCAGCTTTGCTCGTTTTGATGATTGTTGGGGCTGCTTGGTCTGTGTTTGTTAATACAAGTCTCTTTATATGGGCTACAAATTCTGGTCGTCCAGTTGCAGAGGCTATGACCATGGTTTTTGCTTCGCTCGTGCTTATTCAATTTTTGATGACCTATAATTTTCGTTCTGGTTTTGTCTCGGTATTTTTTCGTCCGTTCGCCAATCGCTGGCTTAATCTAGCAGTTTTGTCCGAGGTATTTTTGCTTCTGCCAATTATCTACCTACCTATTTTTCAGACTCCATTTAACACAGTGCCGCTCTCGCAATTTGATTGGGTAGTAGTGCTTTGTGTGGCTCTTACTCCAATTCCTGTCTTAGAGCTTGTTAAGTTGATAATACGCCTTCGAGCACGTCGGGGTTCTGCGGTTTGACAAAGGTGCTAAAATAATGGTAGAATGCGTCGTAAGTTTTCGTCACGATTTTTATATAAATAAAAATAGAATATTTAATTTGCACGTGATTGATATCCTGGCTTAGATATTTCACTCACTGCAGGTGTCATATACTACGGTATATAACACCTTTCGTTCGGAAAAGAGAAAGTGTTTCTCTCTTTGTCACTCACTGCAGGTGTCATATAATGGTTATTATACGTCCTTGCCAAGGATGAAATGGCGGTTCGATTCCGCTCACCTGCTCCAGAGATTTTGCTTCGTTTCTAGGCATTATCTGAGCTATTTCAATAAGTACATATAGCGGGATAGAGCAATGGAAGCTCGCTGGGCTCATAACCCGGAGGTTCCCGGTTCAAGTCCGGGTCCCGCAACAAATTCGTATACAAAAACCCCGCATTTGAAATGGCGGGGTTTTTGTTTTGACAGTTATTTGTAGGAGCGTTAAGATGGGGGATATATGATATTTTTAGTATGACCCATATAAATTTATTTGAAGAATTGGGGTGGAAAAAGAATCCGAATGAAAAGGAAAAACCATTCACACCTAGTTTGTCTGAAGTGCATCGGTCTATTCCTGTACCTTCGCACTACTCTTTTTTACGGAAACTGTTTGTTTTTGCTGGTCCGGGGTTTTTGGTAGCCGTTGGATATATGGATCCTGGAAATTGGGCTACAGATTTGGCTGGTGGTTCAAAATTTGGCTATGACTTACTTTTTGTAATCTTACTATCCAATTGTTTTGCAGTTGTGTTGCAACACCTCGCTCTTAAATTAGGTGTTGTTACTGGTCGTGATTTGGCGCAAATATGTCGTGATACATTTTCCAAAAAAGTATCTATATTTTTTTGGTTAATGGCTGAAGTTATGATAGTTGCTTGTGATTTAGCAGAGGTGATTGGTTCGGCCATTGCCCTTAAATTATTATTCGGCATTCCTATTTTGTACGGGGTGATAATCACGGCTGCTGATGTGCTTATTATTTTGTTGTTGCAGCGCAAAGGTTTTCGATATATTGAAGCCGTGGTGGTGACGCTTATTGCCACTATTACCGCTTGCTTTATCGCAGAATTATTTTTATCTGGCCCCGCCGCTATCCCGATTTTACAAGGATTTATTCCAGATAAAAATTTAATCTTTAATCCTGAAATGTTATATATCGCGGTTGGTATTTTAGGGGCAACAGTTATGCCGCACAATTTATATTTACATTCTGCTATTGTTCAGACCAGAAATTATGAAGAAAGTGAAAAAGGAAAAAGAGAGGCTATTAAATTTGCGACCATTGATTCGACGGTTGCATTGACCTTGGCTTTGTTTGTTAACGCCTCAATTTTAATTGTGTCTGCTACCACTTTTTATTTTAGTGGTCATACAAGCGTAGCTGAAATAGATGAAGCGTACAAATTATTGACGCCACTCCTTGGCACTGGAATGGCCAGTACATTGTTTGCAGTAGCCTTGTTAGCCTCTGGTCAAAATTCTACCATGACGGGCACCTTGGCTGGTCAGATTATTATGGAGGGTTTTATAAATTTTCGTATGAAACCCTGGGCGCGAAGAATTTTTACGAGACTCATGGCTATTGTTCCAGCAGTAGTGGTAGTGGCTGTCTATGGTACAAAAGGCTTAACAAATTTATTAATTCTGAGCCAGGTAGTATTAAGTATTCAGCTTTCGTTTGCTATCTTTCCGCTTGTATTTTTTACGAGCAGTTCAAAAATTATGGGGGTCTTTGTTAATAGTAAAAAATTAACAGTTATATCTTGGGCAGTGGCTGGTTTTATTGCTAGTCTCAACGTCTGGCTGTTGTATACGATTTTATTTTCTTAAATGTATTAAAAAAGCGCCGTGTGATAGCGGCGCTTTTTTAATTTAGTCATTGTTTAAATTGTCTCGGTAGTATTGTTCGTATATTTCCCAGAGGGATAAAAGCAGGGCAGTAATAATTGGTCCAATAATAAATCCAGATATTCCAAAAACAACTAATCCTCCCAAGGTAGAGAGTAAAATTAAGAGCGGGTGCATTTGGGTGTCGTTACCCACCAAAATTGGCCTGAGAAAGTTGTCGATAGTAGAAATAAGCAATGCTCCTACGATTATAATTAGGAAACCTTGCCAAGTATTACCCAAGGCGAACATTACAAGGGCGGCAGGTAGCCAAATAACATAAGAACCAAAACCTGGTATTACCGAGAATAAAGTACTAATAACCATCCAGATGAGAGTGCCTTCTATGCCTACAATATAAAAAAGTAAGCCTGTTAGAAGACCTTGGACGGCGCCAACAATGAGCGTGCCTTTAAGTACAGCTCGAGCGGTAGAAGTAAATTTTTTATACAAAAGTATTTCGTGTTTGTCACCTAATGGTGAAAGATGAGAAAGTTTTTTTAACATTGTTTCTCCGTCTTTAAGGAAGAAGAAGAGTGTGTACAACATAATGATAAACATTATGAGGAATGTAAGAGAGTTTTGAGTAACATTTTTGGCAAACGTAAGGACAAAATTTGTTACGACGGTGGCTATTTCTGTAAGTTTGGCAGTTACTTGTTGCTCGTCAATATTAAGACGGTCGGTAATAGGGTTATTTTTTATCCAGCTAAAAACCCCTTTAACTGTATTAACGATAGGGCCTTCATTGTTGGTGATAGAGGCATAGAGATCAACCGATTCCTTGAGAACAAGGCTGCTCAGAAGTGTTACGGGGATAATAATGATAATAAGGACAATAAGGATGGTGAGGAGGGAGCTGATATTAGGATATTTGATTTTAGTATTAATTTTTTTCCAAATAGGATAAAAAATTCCTGCAATTATAGCTGCCCAAAAAATAGGATAAAAAAATGGTTTGATTAAGTACAAAAAGATGAAGGTGATGATAGCGAGCGCTCCAAAAAAAGTGATATTTTTAAACTTTGCAAAATTCATATGGTTAACATATTTAGTATCTAAGCCTAGTTTATTTTATCAAAGTTAGGCCAAATTAACAAACTATTACTTTTTTATAACTTCCAAAATTGTTTTTTTGGAGATTATTTTTAGGGTAACTACTAAAAAGGTGTAGCACAAAACGCCCAAGATTATGGAGATAATTATGTTAAGAGGCTGGAGTTTGTAGATGAGCAGTCCCATAAGTATGCTTGCAAGGGTAATTTTAGCTAGGGTTTTGAAGTTGGGTGTAAATTGGGCGTAATAATTGGCAAGAAGCATAAGGCCCAAACCTGCATATAGTTCGGAAAAAACTGCCGCGGCCGCTGCGCCATATATACCATATCGAGGAATAAGGACAAAGTAGGCGATGGTTGTAAGGACTGCATCAGAAAAATAAATCCACATTGCTTGGCGCTGCCTTTCTATGGCGAGCGCCATATAGCCAAATATATTACCAAAAGCTATCCCAAAAATAGCGATGGCTAAAAATTGTAAAATTCGACCGGGGTTGTCAAAGTTTTTAAAGTCGCTACCACCGATTAAATACATAATAGGGTTAGCCAAAACTACTATCCCTGCTATCATCGGCATTAAAAATAGAGCTACCAGGTCTAGGCTCATTTGGTATTTTTTCCTAAATTCTTCGGTGAGCTTTCTGGACCAGGCAAAGGCAACGAGCGGCATCATTACCCCCATAATCATCCAAGCGCTTTGAGTAACAACATCAAGTAGGCGGTATGCAGCTCCGTATAGGGCCACATCTGTCTGTGGGGAGTATAAGGGGAGTATGACCCGATCGCCTTGTAAATAAAAAGCATTAAAAATTACGGTTGTAGCAGTGGGCCAAATTTTTTGGAAAATACCCTTGGATATAATAGGGTCAAAAGAAAATCGTACCCCAGGTATTTTTTGCCATAAATAGAGGGTGTATATCACCGATGCCAGGGTAATAACAGCCATGGCAGGTAAAAATCCATAGTTATTGACGCCAATAAACAATAATCCTAAAACCAAAATAATGCGCCCGATAATTTCGCCAGTCATTTGGATGCCCATCTTTAAGTTTGATTGACAATAACCAATAAAAATTTGATTAATTGATATGGCAAAAAATGACAGTGACATAACAATCACGGCCATTTTAATTGGAGTTGGATAAGGAAAGAGAAGGATGGCAAACGGGGCAAGGCCTTGAAAGAATAGGGCTGTAATGAAGCGCCAGGTAAATAAGTTGTTTAGTAGTTTATTTTTATCAAATTGAGGCTCGGATAGCATTTTGGCGGTAATGGCCGTAAAGCCAAAGTCGCTAAATATGCCAATAAACTGTAAAAAACCAGTAGCTGTTACGTACCAGCCAAATTTTTCTACACCAAGAGTGCGTGTCATTATGCCAACCGCCATTAATCCTAAGATAGTGCTAATAGTTTTTCCTATAATTTGTACGGCGGTATTTTTGGCAATTAATTTGGTAGTAGACATAGTATTTTTATGTATTCCATTATATCAATTTTTGCTAATTAATAGCAATTAATTTTTTTATTCTCTATTTGAGTATGCAAGATGGGTATTTATCTTTTAGATAACTTTTTTTTGTGCTATAATATATTCATAAAATAATCGGTATGGTGTCTAGGAGGACAAAGAAAAGAACTGGAGTAATAAACTTGCAGAAAATTCTTTTTTTCAGCTTGTTTTTTATTGTTTATTTTATCTTTAAACCAGATTTTCTCTACGCTCTCGCTGGTGTGCCAAAAATTTTAAATTATCAAGGAAGATTACTAGATTCTAGCGGTAATTTATTAGGCGGAAGTTCTGGAACAAATTATTGTTTTAAATTTTCTTTTTATACAAGCTCCACAGTTGGTTCGGGAGTAAAAATTTGGCCTTCAGGATCTCCTGCTACCACAACAGTATCTGTTAAAAGTGGTGTCTTTAATTTTGGCATTGGTGATACAGACGCAGGTAGCGACGTCTTAGATTATAATTTTCAAGATAATGATACTGTTTATTTAAATGTGGAAGTGGCTGCACAGGTAAGTGGGTCATGTGCAGGAGCAAGTTTTGAGACTTTGAGTCCTCGGCAACGAATTACATCGGCTGGTTTTGCTATTAATGCGAATACCGTAGGGGGTTTTGAAGCAAGTCAAACTGCATCTGGCAATCAAATCCCTGTTTTATCCTCTGGTAACCTAAATTTGGGTGGCACCAACCCCCAGTTAAATGCGAGCAGTACCAATACATTAACAATTCAGGGTGGAAGTGGTACAGGTGATATTCAATTTTTCTCTTCCGCTAACAGGTTGAGCTCAAATGGTAATCTTGTTTTGTCAGGTTCGCTTTCTGCTTCTGGGCTGACTTTTGTAAGTGCTTCTGGTACTACGATTACTTCAACAAACTTTTTTACTACTAATGTTAGTAGCACAAACGTTACCTCTACCAATTTGTATATTTCTGGTTTGTTTAATTTTGCAAATGCAAGTGGTACCAGTATTACCTCAACCAACGCTGTTTTTTCTTCTTCTATTAAACTTACCAGTATTACAAATTGTAATGATGCAAACGAAGCGTTACAAACGGGGTCCGATGGATCTGTGTCGTGTGGTCTTATCAGTGGTAGTGGTGCAGGTGGTGGTGTAAACACATCATCTCCAAATTATTTTGCTTATTACCTAAATGGTACAGCTGTAACTGGAACACCGCTTATGCAGTTTAGTGGCGGTGCTATTACCTTTACTACCAACACTTCTTTTACTACCTCTACTTTTGCTAGTACAAGCATTGAAAATGCTACTGTTTCCAACTTAGCCGTAAGTGGCACTCTTACGTTACCAAATAATTCTATTACGGATGCCATGGTAATAAACGGCCTTACTATTGATGGAGGCACTATCAACAATACTCCTATTGGAGCTGTAAGCCCTTCGACAGGGGTATTTACCAGTGCTTCCACCACTAATTTGTATGTATCTGGTGATTTAAGTCTTCCGAATAATTCTATTTCTGATGCGATGGTTGTAGATACTATCACGGCATCTAATTACTTGCCGTTAGTAGGGGGTACTCTTACAGGATCACTTGTTTTTAGCTCTGCTTCTGGCACTGCTATGACTTCTACAATTCTTTTAGCAACATCTATTACCTCAACCAATGGTTTCTTCACCTCGCTTAATGCTACTAATTTTTCTGCGACCAACTTTAATCCAGCTAACGTCCTAGCAGTTTCAATTACCAGTACAAACTTTTTTGCTACAAGTAGTGTGGTTACAAATGATTTAATTACAAATGCTACTACAACAAACTTGTACGTTTCTGGTTCTCTTAGTTTGCCAAACAACTCCATCACCGATGCTATGGTAGTGGACACGATTACGGCTTCTAATTATCTTCCTCTTATTGGTGGCACACTCACTGGTCCATTATTCTTTACGAGTGCTAGTGGTACTGCCATGACATCAACTATTTTATTAGCGACTTCAATTACTTCAACCAATGGTTTCTTTACAAATGTATCGGAAACTAATCTAACTGCAGTTAATGCAACTACTACTAATCTGTCTGCACAAAATGGTACGGTGAATTTTTCAGGGGCTAGTATTATTGGTATCTCTTTTAATAGTTTAGCTGACACCTCTACTTTGGCCACGTTAACTGGTAATAATTTATTTAGTGGTAATAATTCTTTTGCTACAACAACTATTACAAGTTCCACTATTACAACTGCAAATATTTCTAACTTAAATGTAACAGGAGCTATTGCTGGTTTATCCATCAATCAGTTGTCTGATACCTCCAGCTTGGCATATCTTTCTAATAACCAAATTTTCACCGGCACTAACACTTTCACCACCACCACCGTTAATAGTTCTACCATTACTAACGCCAATATCTCTAACTTAGTACTCACTGGCTCTCTATCTCTCCCAAACAATAGTATTACCGACGCCATGGTTGTCGACACCATCACTGCATCTAACTATCTCCCACTCGCAGGTGGTACTCTTGCTGGCCCATTATTCTTCACTTCTGCTTCGGGCACAGCGGTAACATCTACCAATGCAATTTTTGTAAACGCTACCTCTACAAACTTATATGTATCTGGAGTTTCAAACTTAGGCAATACAACAATTTCCAATCTCACTGCTACCAGTGCTTCTACCACCAACTTATATGTATCTGGTGCTTTAAATTTACCTAATAATTCTATTACGGATGCCATGGTAGTTGATACGGTTACAGCATCTAATTATTTGCCACTGGCTGGTGGTACGCTCGCTGGTCCGCTCTTCTTTACCTCTGCATCTGGTACTGCCATAACCTCTACTATTGTTCTCGCTACCAGTATCAGCTCAACTAATGGCTTCTTCACCACACTTAATGCATCTAATTTTAGTCCAACTAATATTTCTGGTGCAAGCATTACGTCTACCAATCTTTTTGCCACTACTACAGTTTTTGTAAATACTCTTGCCACCTCTATCACCTCCACCAACTTCGCCGCCACCACCCTCAACATTTCTGCAAGTTCAACCTTTGCAACAACAACCATTGCTGGCGGCTTCTTCCAAGCAAACTTCACCGACTGTAGTGCAGAAGGTCAGACAGTTAACTATAACGCAACCACAGGAAGATTCACTTGTTTAACAGATGATAATACTGGTGGTGGAGGAAGCGGTTCAGTTGGAACTTCAACAGCAAATTATTTCACTTTCTACTCAGGTGCTAACTCTGTCACCGGTACACCACTCATGCAATTCTCTAACGGAGCAATTACCTTTACCACAAATACAAGCTTTACGAATGTTGCTGCAACTTCGGTTACTACCACTAACTTAGCAGTTCTCACCTCGCTTGCATTACCAAACAATAGTATCACCGATGCCATGGTAGCAGATACAATTACTGCAAGTAATTATCTTCTCCTTACTGGCGGCACCTTATCTGGCGCCTTCGGCTTCACCACTGCAACTGGTACTAGTGTTACATCAACCAATGGTTTCTTTACAAATCTTGCTGGTACAAATGGTGTTATTACAAATGTCACATCAACTAATCTCTCTGTCTCCGGTCTCACCAGTTTAGGTAATACTATTATTTCCTCTGTCACCTCAACCAACTTAGCTGTTTCTGGATCGGTATCATTACCAAGTAACTCCATCACCGATGCAATGGTTGTCGACACCATCACCGCTTCTAATTATCTGCTTTTAAGTGGTGGTACATTATCTGGTGCCTTTGGCTTTACCACTGCTACTGGTACCAGTGTCACTTCCACCAATGGTTTCTTTACAAATCTCGCTGGTACAAATGGTGTTATTACAAATGTCACATCAACCAATCTCGCTGTCTCTGGTTCTCTCAACCTCCCAAACAACTCCATCACCGACGCCATGGTTGTCGACACCATCACTGCATCTAACTATCTCCCATTAGCAGGTGGCACTCTTGCTGGCCCATTATTCTTCACCTCCGCCTCTGGCACAGCTGTAACATCTACCATTGTCCTCGCCACCTCTATCACTTCCACCAATGGTTTCTTCACTACCTTAAATGCTACTAACCTTTCTGTATCTAACTTAAATCCAGGTAACATCAATTCTACTAATGTTACCTCAACCAATCTTTTTGCAACCTCAACTGTTTTTGTAAATACAATTGCTACTTCAATTACCTCCACCAATCTCGCAGTCACTGGCGTTCTTTCCTTACCATCAAACTCTGTTACCGATGCTATGGTTGTAAACGGCCTCACTATCGATGGTGGTTCAATCAACAATACCTCAATTGGTGCAACCGGTGCTTCAACAGCAGTATTTACCTCTGCTACTTCTACTAACTTGTTTGCTACTAACACTATCTTTGTTAATACGGTAGCGACAAATGTTACCTCCACCAACCTATATATTTCTGGTATTTCTAACTTAGGTAACACCGCTATTTCCAACCTCACTGCTACCAGTGCTTCCTCTACTAATCTGTATGTCTCCGGTGCTTTAAATCTCCCAAACAACTCTATCACCGATGCAATGGTGGTAGACACCATCACCGCTTCTAACTATCTCCCACTCGCAGGCGGCACTCTTGCTGGCCCATTATTCTTCACCTCCGCCTCTGGTACAGCTGTCACCTCAACCAATGCTATTTTTGTAAGTGCAAGTTCAACTAATTTGTTTGCTTCAGAGCTAGTCAACTTTACTGGTACCACTACTATGCGAACCTCCACTATTATTGGTGGGTTTTTCCAAACAGGACTTACAGATTGTAGTAATGATAGTCAGACTTTGAACTATAACGCGTCTACTGGTAAATTTACTTGTTTAACCGATGAGACTAGTGGGGGTGGCGGGGGTGGAGCAGTGGGAACTTCAACTGGAAATTATTTTACTTTTTATTCTTCTGCTACAACTGTAACGGGTACATCATTTATGCAATTCGCTAATGATGCCATCACATTTACTACAAATACAAGCTTCACTAATGTGGTTGCTACTTCTGTCACCTCAACCAATCTGGCAGTGGCTGGCTCTTTATCATTACCAAACAACTCCATCACCGATGCTATGGTAGCAGATACTATTACTGCCTCAAATTATTTATTATTAACAGGTGGCACCTTATCTGGCGCATTTGGTTTCACTTCTGCCACTGGTACTAGTGTTACATCAACCAATGGTTTCTTTACTAACTTGGCTGGTACAAATGGTGTTATTACAAACGTTACCTCTACCAACTTAACTGTCTCCGGTCTCACCAATCTCGGCTCTACTATTATTTCCTCCGTCACCTCAACCAACTTAGCTGTTTCTGGATCGGTATCTTTACCAAGTAACTCCATCGCCGATGCAATGGTTGTCGACACCATCACCGCTTCTAATTATCTGCTTTTAAGTGGTGGTACATTATCTGGTGCCTTTGGCTTTACCACTGCCACTGGTACTTCTGTTACCTCAACCAATGGTTTCTTTACTAACTTGGCTGGTACAAATGGAAACATTACCTCAGTTACATCTACTAATCTTTCTGTTCAAAATGGTTCAGTTAATTTCACTGGCTCATCAATCACAGGTCTTTCGTTTAACAGCCTGAGCAACACCTCAACACTTGCTACGCTCACAGGTAACAACAATTTCTCTGGTACTAATACGTTTACCACTACCACCGTTAATAGCTCTACTATTCTCAACGCCAATATTTCTAACTTAGTACTCACGGGTTCTTTATCTCTCCCAAACAACTCCATCACCGATGCCATGGTTGTCGACACCATCACCGCTTCTAACTACTTACCATTAGCAGGTGGCACTCTTGCTGGCCCATTATTCTTTACCTCTGCCTCTGGTACAGCTGTCACTTCAACCAATGCTATTTTTGTAAACGCTACCTCTACAAACTTATATGTATCTGGAATTTCAAACTTAGGTAATACAACAATTTCTAATCTTACTGCCACCAGTGCTTCTACTACTAATTTTTATGTTTCTGGTGCTTTAAATTTACCAAATAATAGTATTGCGGATGCTATGGTCGCGGACAATATTACTGCCTCAAATTATCTCTTACTTGCAGGCGGTACTTTGTCTGGAGCTTTTGGCTTTACTACTGCTACTGGTACCAGTGTTACATCAACCAATGGTTTCTTTACAAATCTCGCTGGTACAAACGGTGTTATTGCAAACGTCACCTCAACCAATCTGTCTGCTCAAAACGGATCGGTTAATTTCACTGGTTCAAATATCATTGGCCTATCATTTAATAGTCTAAGTGGCACGTCTACCCTTGCTACTCTCATCGGTAACAATAATTTCACTGGTACTAATACATTTACAACTACTACGATTAATAGTTCTACTATTACCGCTGCTAATATTACCAACCTCTCTGTCTCTGGTTCTCTATCCTTACCAAACAACTCCATCTCCGATGCAATGGTTGTCGACTCTATCACTGCATCTAACTATCTACCTCTTGCAGGCGGCACTTTGGCTGGCCCATTATTCTTTACTTCTGCCTCTGGTACAGCGGTAACATCTACCATTGTCCTCGCCACCTCTATTACCTCCACCAATGGTTTCTTCACCACACTTAACGCCACCAATCTTTCTGCATCTAATTTGAATCTAAATAATATTAGCTCTGTTAATGGTACTTCTACCAACTTCTTTGCCACTTCAACAGTATTTGTAAATACAGTCGCTACATCAATTACCTCCACCAATCTCTATGTCTCCGGTGCCTTAAATCTTCCAAACAACTCCATCACCGATGCCATGGTAGCAGATACAATTACTGCAAGTAATTATCTTCTCCTTACTGGCGGTACATTATCTGGCGCATTTGGGTTCACTACTGCCACTGGTACTAGTGTTACAT